>CAXUGD010000023.1:0-15089 GCA_964250355.1 uncultured Acetobacteraceae bacterium
CGCCGTCCATCTCACAGCGGCAGTGTGCTACTGGTTATGAGTCTGGAGCCTAGCGGAACTCCGTTCGCAGAAAGGTTAGCCATGCTGGGCTTCGGACAACCGGAGCTCCAGCCATGCGCGCATTTCCCGTTCTACTCCTTGCCCTGGGCACTCTCGCCGCGTGCGACAACGGCAACATTAGACCCACCACCAGCTACAACGCGCCCAAGGCGCCGGCCGTGCGCAACCCTAGCTACAATCCCTATGCTGCTTATGGCGAGGCCAACGCCACCTGGGCGCCGCCGACCTACAATCGGGACGGCACCGTGGTGAAGCCGGCCGAGCCGGCCTCACAGTCCGATCGACCCGGATACGAGTTTGCCCCATGGGCAACCGGTGCAAGCGGCGGCAGCTCCAACGCGCCGTCCGGCACTTTCTAAGCTCGGCTTACACCCCGCACTTCTAACCGGAGGCATGATCACCTCCGATCGAGGCGTCATGTCCCCTCTCACGCAGGCCGTCGTGTCCATCGCGGCCGTTCTTCTCATAGGCAACGCGCTTATCCTGGCCCACGAGCTGGGGCACTACGGGACGGCTCGGCTGCTTGGCGTCACCGCCAGTAGGTTCACAATTGGGATCGGACCGACACTGGTCTATCGCCGCGACGCACGAGACACAGAGTGGGAATTGGCACTCTTGCCCGTCGGGGGTTTCGTATCTTTTCCTGGCGAGCACGACCGAAGCAAGGCGGGGAGCTATGCCGCCCAGCCGCCGCTAATCCGGATGGGAATTATCGCGGCAGGACCGGCGGTAAATCTATTGGTGGCCTTTATCGTGTTTGCTGGTTTGCAGCTTGTCCAAGGTAGGTCGGTTCTTCTTCCGATCGTCACACGTGTCTTCCGCACTCGGTGGCCGACGTTGCTGGGATTAAAGTGGACGACCGAATCTTGACGGCCGAAGGCACGCCCACCGAGTACTTCGACGACTTGCGACCCGCGCTGCAGGCCGCCGCCGGCCGAATACTGACATTCCGAGTCGACCGGGGTGGATCGACAATCAACTTGTCCGCCCATCTCGACAGTTTGAATCACGATGGACGAGCTGTCGGCTTTCTCGGGATAGAGACGAACCATCGGGTCTTCGTATCCGAGACGCCGGCGGCCGCCCTTCGCTCCGCGACCGGGGAGACGTGGCACGCGGTCAGCGACACCGTTGCCGGCATCGCACGCGCGGTAACGACCGGCCGTGGTGCTCAGAACTTTGAGGGTGTAATCGGCATTACTCAGTTAGCTGGGCAGGCGGCGATAGCGGGCGACACGAGTATCTTCACGCTGATTGCCATTCTCTACGCCAACCTGGCTTTGATGAACCTTCTTCCCATTCCAGTTCTCGACGGAGGAGGGATCGTATTCTGCGCCTTGGAGTGGGTGAGAGGCCGGCCCCTGTCTTTGCAATTACAGGGTTTCGCAACCCGGACAGGCTTGGCGGCGATGCTAGGCATGTTCCTGCTGTCCTTGCTGCACGACCTGTCTGGCTTCCACCTTTTTCAGTGATGCGTGCAGCGGGTTTGGACTGGTCTCTGGCCTACGGGCGTGGCCAGAAACCTTGGTCGGTCGCCAGATACTCTCTCCAGCCCGCGGTGCGCCCTGCTCGGATCTGGAAGTTGACCAACGCTTGATAAAAACCGAGCAGCATGAACAACGCGCACAACGGCAGGAAGTCGACCGCGAGAACCAGGCGTCCGGCAGCCATTGGTGTAGAGATGACCTTGACGAGCCAGCCCGCAAAAGCAATCAGGCCGAGCACGCCAAGAAGGTAGGCCAGCATGGCCGTCTGCCGGCGACGGTCTGCCAAGCGACGCTCGAGCTGCCCGACCGTCATGCCCATGCTGAAAGCTGTTGCACGCAGGTCGAAGTCGCCCTCGTCCTCGGTCTTGAACCGAGGGTCCCGCATCGGCCGGGCGCGCGCTCGGGCGGTGAGGTCGCCAATGAACGATGCCCCTTGCCGGATGCTCTTCACGCCCGCCCACTGCACTGGAGAGGCGGCGAGCCATTTCGCGCCGCGGTAGGTGCGGCGGAAGATGCCGCGCTTCTTCGGAGGTGCGCCGGTTGCCGCGCCCTCCGGCAGGGGCTCGGAGTTCAGCGGCGTTCCGCGTTCGAGCGGCGGAAGTGGAACCTGTTTCACAATTAGCTCCCGATCGACGCTACGAGTGACGCGATGTCAGACGGAACGCCGTCGATGCGACCGATCGTTCCGTCCGTCTTGCGCCAGATGAAGGTCGGCGTGCCCTTCATGCCGATCGCGTCGGCGATTGCCATGTTCTGGCGCAGCCGCGCAGGCGCCTCGCTCGTGATCGGGCCTGCTACATCCCCGACCTGCCATGCTGCCAAAATCTGATCAGCGGGCTTGCTCAGCAGTGCCAGGGCACTCTTGGTGCTCTGGCCGTGATCCTCGTAATCCAGGACCGAGAGCGGGATGACCGAAAGCCGGATCCTTCCCGCCTGGGCGAACCCGCGGAGCTGCTGGTAGGCCCGCACCGAATAGATACACTGCGGGTCGATCATCATGAAAAGCTGCGGCGCGGTCGCCGGACCAAGCGTAGCGAAGTCGGCCTTCTCGACCGCGGCCAAGGTTGCGGCCGTCGCGACCGGCTCGGCCGTCGCCGCAGCCTGAGGAGCGGCTGGTGTAGCGTCCTGCCCAGACACCTCGACGGTGGGGATCGCGCCAGGGGTCTTCGCGACCTGGTCGCGTGTGATGTCCTTGCCCTGCGCATCGCGAAGGATGCCGGGAACCATCACCTGACTGTCCGGGGACGCATAGAACACCTGGAACTGCTGACCACTCCGGACGAAGTAGCCGGTGAAACCATGATCCTCGCCGAGCGACGTCACGTTTCCGGACGCGATCGTGTTGAGCTGACCGAGAGTGAGCTCAACCGGCGCGCCTTCGATCGCGGCCGCCCCGTCTGGGAGCAAGGCGAACATCTTAAAAGCGTCACCGCTGCGGGCGGCGGCCAGGTGAAGACCATGCGACAGGCCGAGGTCGAACAGTGTCGCTCCGGCTGAGGCGACGTGTTGGGTGAAAGGAAGGCCCGCTAGACCCGGCGGAACCGGTAAGCGAGCAGTGCTGGTTGCTGGCTGGGCGGGAGAAGGTTCCAGCGTTGGCGTCGGCACAGGTGCCTGCGCAGCCAAACCCGGCTGCGGTGAAGAGGGGCCGGCATCAGCCACCACGATGGGCTGTTGCGGGGCACATTGCGGTCCCGCTGCGAATGCGGGGGTGGACGTGAGAAGGGCAGCTCCGATCAACCAACGCATAATGACCTCCATGCTTGGAGGAGAGTGTCGGTCGGAGTGCTGCGAATGGGGCTACCTGGTTACGGCTTCCTTCTGCGGCGGCATCGCTCGGCCACTCCGGGCGGCCAACCCGCTATCGAGGTGTTCCCGCTCCAGGAAAGCAGAAAATTCACCGATGAGGTCGCTCGCATAGACGTCGAGATCATGCGGCGGAAACCACTCTGCCAACTCGTGATAAACCACGGTCTTGGCATGGATGTCAGGGAAGCTCTGGCACCGATGGGGGGAGGGTATCTTGATGCGTGCTTCCAGATCGACCAAAGCGGCTCTCTCGTCCGCCGATGCGCAGCAATTATCTCGGTCATCCAGCAAGATCGCCGAGTACTGCTGAAGGGCTGCCAGCGTTTCGTGGCAGGCTTCGAGAACGGCGCTCGCGGCACCTTGCTGGCCTAAGTGAGTGACCTCACGAGCCGGATCTAACCCAAACGATGGGAGTGACGTCATGTTGTTCACGCTTTCCTCCTACGCACCGATCGTTATCCATTACTGCATCCTGAGTGCGCAGCTTCCAACTGGTTGTATGATAAGATCGCAGGAAACCGACGTAATCGATATCCGTGAATTACATTCGCCTGCGAGTAGCCTTCCCGTGTCGCAATAATGACTCAACGTCCGTAAGAATTGCGGCGGCTGAGACGTCAATTACAGACGGATGACATTGCCATCCTTGCCCTCTGCACTGCTCACATGACTGAAATTAGTAAACTGCCGACGCACGTCCGGTAAAGACACTTTTACGCCTGCTTTGTTCCCGCTGCGCTGACGCGTGAGGCGGAGGTCTTTAGTGACGTACTTCGGAAGTACGTCTGCCCTGTCGCACAGTACTTACGACGCAGTTACTTTGGCGGAATTTTCGAGCTTAGCGCTCGACAGTGACTAAACTGCAATGGTCAAGACCGTTGACCAGCCGTAACCCTCTGAAAGATGGCACACACGATTCCGGATGCAGCTGACTTCCATTTTCATCCTCACGTCTCCGTGAGTGGTCAGTCGTGTTGAGGGCCTAACGGCCCAGCATTCTTACTATCGAGGAGGCGGGTATTACAGTCAGGGCATCGGCGCGATCCTTGGAGGCTGTACTTATCATGAGTACATTATTTGCTAGCAAGGGACGCACACAGTTGAACTCAAACCAAGCCTGAGAGGGCTGGGTAAGTTGCTCCGCGATAGTTCCAGCCCTACCTTTCTCGGGAAGACTGGTGTTTTGGGAGAGCGGGCTTGGACCTTTGATGCGTTGAGCGGAGCGTCATGCCAACGCAGCGAGCCGGTCACGCAGCCAGCCTTGTGCTGGATGGTTGGTCGTCCGTTCGTGCCAGATACTGGCGATGACGAATCCAGGTATGGTGAGCGGCGGTTCCAGCACCTGCACCCGATCCGACCAGCTTTTTGCGATCCGGCGCGGGATCAGCGCGATCATGTCGGACCGGGATACCACCTCCGGCACGATCAGGAAGCCTGACGTGGACAAGGCGACGGTGCGGCGGCGGCCGATCGCCTCGAGCGCCGCATCGGCAGGCCCGGCAAAACCGCCACCCTGAGGCGATACGACGACGTGGTCCAGCGCGCAGAACACGTCCAGCCCCAGATCGCCCTGCACGCTTGGATGCCCCTGTCGTGCGATGACCGCGTAACCCTCCTCGTAGAGTCGGCGCTGGCGCATCGCAGCCGGCGCGTGTTCGGGTGCCGCCAAGGCCAAGTCCACCTCACCACGCTCCAATTGCGTGGAGAGTGCCATCACGTCGAGCGCCCGCCACGCGATGCGGATCATGGGCGCCTCGACCCGCAACGCGACCGAGAAACGCGCCAGCAGCGCATACTGGACGTAGTCGCTCGCCGCGATCACCAGGGTTGCCTGCATGGTCGCTGGATCGATCGGCGCTCCTTGCTCGATAACGCGGCGGACACTCTCCAGCGCCTCGTGCAATGGCTGCATCAGCTCGAGTGCCCGCTGGGTCAGCACCATCCCGCGCTGGGCCGGGATCAGGAGCGGATCGCCGAGGGCGTCGCGAAGCCGCGCCAGCCGTGCCGACAAGGCAGGCTGGCTTAGGTTCAGGCGCCGGGCGGCACGCGTGACGTTCCCTTCCGCCAGAAGGGCTTCGAGCGTGACGAGCAGGCCGAGATCGAGGTCCTTGGTATCCATGATATTGATAGCAGCAGGCAAAAGGTTCGATTTCAACACCGTGACGTGACGCCCGATATGCCGAATGGGCTCGAGTTCCCGGAGCCTTCACCATCGCGAGAACGGCGTGGCAGCGCCGGAGCCTTCCGCCAATGGAACAAATTCCCGCCTGACCAGGAGAAAAATCATGCGCGCGCCGCCCTTTACCCCCGACCAGATGCCGCCGGATGTGCGGGCTCTGCATGACGACATGGCCAAGGTCGCCGATCATCTGAAGGATTACGTCATCAAGCGCGAGGACGGCGCCCTCGTCGGTCCCTTCGCGCCCATGCTGCGCTTCCCGAAGTTCGGGGGGCCGGCGTGGGCCTACACCAAGGTGCTGCTCGAGAATTCCAAGCTGCCCAAGCTGGCGAAAGAGGTGGCCATCCTGGTCACGGGGGCGGTGTTCGACTCGCGCTTCGAGCTCTACGCCCACGAGCGCGTGGCCGGGCAAGCAGGCCTGAGCGACGCGAAGATTGCCGCAGTCGCAGCCGGCCAGCGCCCCGCCGATCTGACGGAGGAGGAGCAGGCCGCCTACGACGTCGCCGCAGCCCTGAGCGCCGGCAAGCAGCTCCCAGAGTCGACCTACCAACGTGCCCTGAAGGTGTTTGGCGAAGACCAAACGGCCGAGCTGGTCTACCTGGTGGCCGGCTACGCCCTGATCTCGATGCTGCTCAACGCCTACGACGTCTCGGTTCCCGGGCGTGAGGAGGGTCTTCCGCGTGGATGAGCGTGCGGGTTGAACGTCGGGCGCGTTGGCGGGAAGCCTTGTGGCCGGATTGGCGATCGGCGGGCTGATGATCGCCGAAGAGCTGCCAAGCGGACAGCCTTCGGACCGGGATCGCCTGGGAACGGGCCGGCGCCGACCGCCTCGGGCTGAGCACGCCTTCGACGAAGGCCATGCCGGGCTTGGCTGAACAGTCGGGCGTCCAGGCGGCGCACCTGGCGCTCTCGGCGATCGCGACCGTCCTGCAATGGCTGCCCTCGCGCAGCCGAGGAGCACCCGCATGAAGGCTATCCAGGCTCATCCTCAGCAAGGGCTCGACGGCCTGACGCTGGTGGACCTTCCCGACCCCGGCGATCCCGGACCGAACGCCATCCGCGTGCGGGTGCATGCCACCTCCCTGAACTTCCACGATCTGGGTGTGGTGACGGGACGGCTGCCGTCCGCCGATGGACGCATCCCCATGGCGGATGGCGCCGGGGTGGTGGAGGCGGTCGGTTCCGAGGTCAAGGAGTTCAGGCCCGGCGACCATGTCGTATCCACCTTCTTCCCGACCTGGCTGGACGGTGAGGCAACCCTTGCCGATTTCGCGACCACGCCGGGCGATGGGATCGACGGCTTCGCCCGGGAGGTGGTGGTGGCGCCCGCCACCTCGTTCACGCACGCGCCGACCGGCTGGAGCCACGCCGCGGCGGCGACCCTGACCACGGCCGGTGTGACCGCCTGGCGCGCCCTGGTGGTCAACGGCGGCCTGAAGGTCGGGGACAGCGTGCTGGTGCTCGGCACGGGCGGCGTGTCGATCTTCGCGTTGCAGATCGCGCGGGCCATGGGGGCAACGGTGATCGCGACCTCCTCCTCCGACGAGAAGCTGGAGCGGCTTCGCACAATGGGCGCCGCGCACGGCATCAACTACCGCCGGGACGAGAACTGGGGCGATCGGGTGAGGGACCTGACCGGCGGCACCGGCGTCGATCACGTCGTGGAGGTGGGCGGCCCGGGCACGCTGGCGCAATCGATCAGGGCCGCGCGCGTGGGCGGCCACATCTCGCTGATCGGCGTGCTGACCGGCCGGGCGGGCGCCGTGCCGACGGCCATGCTCATGGCGCGGCAGCAACGGCTCCAGGGCCTGATCGTCGGCAGCCGCCGCCATCAGAAGGACCTGATCCGCGGCATCGACGCCGTCCATGGTCACCCGGTGATCGATCGCTCCTTTCCGCTCGAAGCGATCGCGGACGCCTTCCGGCTCCAGGAGTCAGGCGGCCATTTCGGCAAGATCGTCGTCGAGTTCTGACAAACCCCCGACCGACAGGAACAGGCCACCATGAAGGTTCTCCTCGTCTTCGCCCACCCGGAACGCCACTCCCTGAACGGCGCGCTGCGCGACGTCGCCGTGGCCGAGTTGGAAGCGCAGGGGCACGAGGTCCGCGTCAGCGACCTCTACGCCGAGGGATGGAAGGCGAGCGTCGACCGCGCGGACTTCCCGGAGATGGCGGAAGACGAGCGGCTACGGGTGGCTGGCGCGTCGGGCCAGGCCTTCGCCGCCGGATCACTGACGGAGGACGTGAAGGCCGAGCAGGAGAAGCTGCTCTGGGCCGACACGCTGATCCTCCAGTTTCCGCTGTGGTGGTACTCCATGCCGGCCATCCTCAAGGGCTGGGTGGATCGCGTCTACGCCTTCGGCTTCGCCTACGGGGTCGGCGAACAGAGCGACACCCACTGGGGCGACCGCTTCGGCGAAGGCACCCTGGCCGGCAAGCGCGCGATGCTGATCGTCACCGCGGGCGGCTGGGCGACGCACTATGCCCCGCGAGGGGTGAATGGCCCGATCGAGGACATCCTGTTCCCGATCAACCACGGCATCCTCTACTATCCCGGCTACACCGTCCTGCCGCCCTTCGTGGCCTATCGCGTGGACCGAATGGACGAGGCCGGATTCCAGCAGGTGGCAGATCAATTGAAGGAAAGGATGCGGACGATCGAGACCACTGCGCCCATCCCATACAGGATGCAGAACGGCGGCGACTACCAGATTCCCAGCCTGGAGTTGCGCCCCGAACTCGGCGATCCCGGCGCCTCCGGCTTCGCCCTCCACGTGGATCGAACGCGGGTGGGCTGATGCGGCTTCGGCTTGCCACCGTGATTGCATCGTCGATCTATGGAACGTCGGCGACGTTGATACAGCTTACAGCGAACGAAGGATCAGTGGGGTGAGCAGGCCGCACAGCGCCTCCTGAAACAGGTCAAGACCTTTGCCGAGGCTCGATCGATGACGGCGGCGACGGTATTGTTGCCGGGCCCGCGACGTATCACAGCTGCTCCGGAATGTTTTGAGCAATGACCGGCAGGGGCCGATCAGACGCCCGCGCCGATCCCGCCCGGGGTGGGGTAGTGGCCAGCCGACCCGTCATCATGGTTTGTTGTCAAAGGGTCGCCGAATTACTGCTGGTAGTGGTCGGGCAGATATCGCGCGATGCGCTGGCGGAACTCGGCGCTCGCGTAGCTCTCCGCCTGTGCGTCGGCGTTTTTCTCCAGTTCGCTTGCAAGATCCTCGCGTCTGGGACGCAGCGTCTCGACGACCTGACGGATCGTCCCGGGAGCCGCATCGACGATACGCCGCGCGAGCGCGAGCGCCGCGTCATGAACCGTTCCCATCGGGACGGCGCGCGAGACGACGCCGAGCCGAGCCGCTTCCGCACCGCTGAACGGAGCGGCCGCGAGCATGGTCAGACCTGCCCTTTGCCGCCCGATCATCTCAGGGACTAGCTTGGGAAGCGCCATCCCTGGGTATAGGCCGAGGTTGGTGAACGTGATCTCAAAATGAGCGGTCTCGTCAGCGAGCGCGATATCGCTGAGGAAGGCGAAGGCTGGCGCGACGCCGATGCACTCGCCCTCGATGGCGGCGATGATCGGTATCTTGACTTCCAGCACGCTCAACCAGCGCTCGTAATAGTCGAGCATGAAGGCGTGCCGCGCCTCCTTGTCCATGCTGTCGCTGCTCAGCATGGAAAGCATATCTCGGGGACCACCGATCGAAAAGTTATTGCCTGCGCCTCGAATGATCGCCGCGCGGAGCTTCTCCGATCGGGCAAGCCGATGCATCGCCTCTCGGAACGCGTCGCCCATCTCAGGGCTCATCGCGTTGGCAGTAGGAGGGTCGTTCAGTTCGATAACCGCGATGGCATCGTCGTCGAACAGACGAACAGTGCAGAGATCGCGGCTCATGCCTTCGCCTTCGCGTTCCTTGATCTTCGGCTCCTCGAACACGGATCACCTCATCGCTGTTGACCGGAGACGTGTACTCAGTCCGACAGGGTCGCCCTATAGGGGTTTTCCCCCATTCACCGCGTCCTCGAACGCTCTAGGATGACCGTGTAACTGGCGATGAGGCGGAACAGCGATGACAGGAGGGCAGATGAGCGACTTTCAAGACACCCTCCTTTCCATCGAGGCAAGCGAAAGCCTCGAAGCAATCAGATCGACCGTGCGCACCGTTGCAGGGTCGCATGGCTACGATCGCGTGGTATTGTTCTCATTCGCGACGGCCGAAGATGAGCTGGTGGATGGTGTCTACTGGGCCGAGGGCCATTGGTTTGATGAAGATGAGGCGTCCGATGTCGAGACCTTTGTCCGGCACTGCCCCCTCACCAGACATTTTCTCGAAGTCGATGAGCCGTTCTTCTGGACCAAGACAGGGAGCGGCACAGGCAGGCGCTACCGCTTCGTCGAGACACCGCGAGGCCCAGGGCTGCATGGTCTGCAAGTGCCGATATTCGGCCACACCGGCCTGGCCGGTGCCGCCTGCTTCGGCGGCGAAGACATCGACGCTTCGCCGCGCAGCCGTCTAGGCCTGACGCAGCTCGGCGTTACGGCCTTCCTCGCTGCACGCAAGTTGCTGGAAACGCCCAAGGCACAGGGCGAGGCGCAGCTCTCGAAGCGGGAGATCGAGGTCCTGCAATGGATCGCCGCCGGCAAGCGCGGCGCGGACGTGGCGGCGACCCTCGGCCTGTCGGTGCGCACGGTGGAGAACCACCTACGCCGAATCCGCCAGCGATTAAGGGTCAAGACGACGGCCCAGGCGGTCAGTGCCGCGGCGCGCCTCGGAGATACTAAATGAGCGCTCCCTGCACCCTCGACCTCCAGGATAATGACAAGATCGCGATCGTCATCTTGAACGACCCCAAGACGACCAACGCGATGAGCCCGGAGATGGGCGACGCCTTTCGCGACATCATGACCGGCCTTGCGAAGCGCGAAGGTCTCCGGGTGGTGATCATCCGCGGAGCCGGAGAGAACTTCTCCATCGGCGGACATCGCGACATGCTCGTGGACCTGGGCAGCGACAAGTTCGATCATGACGGTCGTCGCGACTACATGCTGGGCTACTACGCGAAGTGGCTGGCGATGATCGATGTGCCGGTCCCGGTCATAGCGGCGATCGAAGGCCAGTGCATCGGAGTCGCGCCGGTCTTCGCCTTGGTCTCCGACATTGCGCTGGCCGACGAAGCCGCTCAGTTCGAAATCACCTTCGCAAAGGCGGGATTTTTTCCGGGCATGGGCCTCGTCAAGCTCGTTCCCGATGCGGTCGGACGCTCGAGAGCGGGGCTTACGCTCACGGCGGGAGCGCGCTTCAGCGGCGCCGAAGCGGAACAGATGGGTGTGGTCGCGCGCAGCGTGCCCGCGGGATCCGTACACGAGGCCGCGCTGGCGCTCGCGCGGCGTATCATCGAGAACGCCGACGAGGTGGTCAGGCACCTTGTAAGTTCATTGCGTGTCAAGCGGGAGGACCTTGAGGACCAGCTTAAGTCAGACGCTGAAGCTCAAGCGATGGACTATGCGACACCGGAGTACAGGAAGCGTATTGCGGACTACTTGCCAGGATTTTACGACAGGTGACTTCTTCGTGCCTGTCGATCTCCGAACTCGAGCTCCTGGAGAGCGTCACGGGCAGCTGGATCAACGGTCAAGTACTGCGCGCCAATAATGGGATCACCTGACATGCTCACGATCGACCAAGCGCACAGCATCATCGCCGCCGGTGAGGCCCACGCTCATGGGATCGGGGTACCGGTGAATATCGCCGTGCTGGATGCGGGCGCCCACCTCAAGGCGTTCGGCCGGATGGACGGCGCCATGTTGGGGTCCATCGATGTCGCGACCGGCAAAGCGCGCACCGCAGTACTGTTTCAATGCAGCAGCGAAGCGGTGTGGGAACTTTGTAAGCCCGGCGCCCCAGCGCCGGGTCTCGACCGCAGCAACGGCGGGCTGATGACGTTTGCCGGCGGCATTCCGCTCTTCGGGCAGGGCGGCGCGCTCATCGGGGCAGTCGGGGTTTCGGGAGGAGCCGTCGGGCAAGATCTCGCAATCGCCCAAGCCGCCGCAGCGGCGCTTCGCTAATCGATCTCACCTTCAAGTCAGGAAGAAAAAGACCATGAGTAAGACGATCCTCATCACCGGGGCTGGCTCCGGGTTCGGCAAGGCGGCCGCCATCGGAATGGCCAGGAATGGGCATCGGGTGATCGCCGCCGCCCAAGTCTCGCCGCAGGTGACGCCGCTGCGCGAGGAGGCGAAGGCGCTCGGCCTCGACAATCTCACGGTCGAGAAGCTCGACCTCGCCGATCCTTGGGATGTCAGCCATGCCCTTACTTGGGACATCGACGTGCTATGGAACAACGCCGGCATGGGCGAGAGCGGACCGATATTCGAAATCCCAGTCGACCTCGTGCGCCGCAACTTTGAAGTGAACGTGTTTCTCCCGCTGGCGCTGACCCAGAGGATCGTGCGCAAGTGGATCGACGCCGGCAAGAGCGGAAAGGTAGTTTTCACTTCGTCGATGGGTGGTTTGTACGTGCCTGCTTACTGGGGCGTGTACGATTCCACCAAGCACGCGCTGGAAGCCATCGCTGAGGCGATGCAACTGGAGCTGAAGGATCGCGGCATCAAGGTGCAATTGATCCAGCCAGGCGCCTACTACACCGGCTACAACGAGACGATGGCGGACACCGCGTTCCGCTGGCTCGACGACACGAAGAACGTGACCCAGCGTGCCGACTTGCGCCGCGCCCTCGACGCCTTCCTCGATGCGCCCGACGGCCATCTCGACGCGCAGGAAATGATCGGCCGCATGATCGAGATCGTACCGGCCGATGACGGCAAGTTCCGGAACGTCGTTCCCAAGGCCACCGAGGACATGCTCAAGGAGCACCAACTCGCCGCGTGGGAAAATCGCATCTGACCAGCGACCGAAAAATACGGCCGATCCTACGAGTGCGCCCGGGACGAGTTTCAGAAGGCCCTCAAGGCCCACAGCGCGCCGAGGAGACGCCGAACTTCGCCGCCTCGATCCAGCAGCGAGTCTGAACAGCAGAAGTCTGTCGCAATAGCGGCCGGACCAAACCACGACCACTTAATCCCAAGAAGGAGACTTACCCATGGCCGAACCAATTGTGAACCAGATGCATTCAAAGCCGTTCACGAAGCGAACGCTGGCCCACACGATCCCTAAGGCGGAGATCATCGCCCCGACCGGGTTCATCGACCTCACGGACTGGCTGTTCCACGTGGACGAGTGGGACTACAAAGCCTGCACCCCGACGTCCCACGCCCACAAGTCGGCCGCGTTCACGCACGCGCCGGACGGCCGCCGCATGTCGATCAACGTGGAGGACTTCGGTCAAGCTCTGGTCGTGGAACACTACGTCGAGAACATCAGCGAAAAGCTCCACTGCAAGGTCGCCTCAATTTCCGACGTGCTGATCGGTCGCGAGTACACGACCGTCGAGGCCATCTGGGAGATCACCGCGAAGCCTGTGGAGGGAGACCGCCACGAGTTCATCAACAACTGCCTTGTCAATACGACCCCCGAGTACGACGCCTACCTCGAAGAACACGGCATATCCTACGAGTCCGCCCGGGACGAGTTTCAGAAGGCCCTCGAGGCCCACTGCGCCGAGGAGACGCCGTACTTCGCCGCCTCGATCCAGCGGCGGGCCCTGAGCAGCAGAAGTCTGCCGCAGTAGCGGCCAGACCAGACCACGACCACTTAACCCCTAGAAGGACACCGTTTCGGGTAGATGCTGTTGAAGAAGTCGCGTCGGCCGCGGAAGCGGGGTCCGGACCGGGGTTGAGGAGCGCGGCTGGGAGGTGGGCCGCCGCCGCCTCAGGCCATGGCGGGCGCGGGCGGCGTGGTCAGCTTGGCGAGGCGACGGAGGCTCTGGGCGGTGGCGGCGAGGAGGAACTCGTCGCGGGCTCCGTTCGGGCCTCGTAACCGCAGCCGGTCGAGCCGCAGGATGCGTTTGAGATGGGCGACGAGCAACTCGACTTTCTTCCTCTGACGCACGGAGGTCTGGTAGGCGTCGGTCCAGGCTATGTCGAAAGCCATTTCGCGCGCGCCCTTGTGGATCGAGCGCGCCAGGGGCCGAGCGACGTTCACCACCCTCGCGCACGTGGTCGTATCCAAGTTCGACCACCACCTGCCTTTCTACCGTCAGGCGGAGATGATGGCGGCGCAGGGCGTCGGTCTCGACCGCTCGACGCTGGCCGGCTGGGCTGGCCAGGCCGCGGCCCTGCTCGACCCCGTAGCCAGCCGCGCGATCGCGAAGAAGCTACTGAAGGCGGCGGAGAAGGTCGAGGGGCGCCTTCTCCATGGCGTCGGCCTCGAGGACCTCGAGTTCGCGGGCGGTGACATGATCGTCCGCGACGATCCCGGCCGTCGCGTCGGGCTGATCCAGGCAATGCAGGCCGGTGGCCTCGACGTCATCGAGGCAGAGGAGACCGCCTTCCCCGGGTAAGGGTCCGAGTTCGACACGCTGACGTCGGCGAGGATTTCTGCTGTTCCGGGTGACTCAATTTTAGGGTTGCAGGTTGGAACGGTCGGAGCACGAGGCCTTTTGGCGAGCTCACGTGGAACCGCGCATAGCTCGTGCCGGTCGCGACAACCTCGCCCTTGCCGTCGAACATGGTCCAGTTCGACAAGCCCTGGTCATGGTGGACAAGGAGCGTATCGTTGCGAAAGCTCGCGCCTGGAACCTTGCTTTGCGTGCCTTCAATGTGCGTGATCAGCGCGTTCACGCCGCCGCAATAGTCGGTCGGGTCGGAGTAGACGCAGTTCTCCGCGACGCTCTTGGCCAGCAGAAACCGGCGCCGCTCCGCGCTGAGGTCCGACCACGCGGACTGATAAATGTTCCAGGTTTTCAGGTAGGCTTCGTTCGCCATCAGACGTCTCCTTTGCGGAGGACATACCGCGAAGTTCGGCGCGGCTTGTAGGCGTGAAGACGGCACGGCTATGTTGCCGTCATGGCAACATCGCTTGTAGCGCAAAGCCTGCCCAATCTGCTCCACCTCGTCCGCGTTATCGACGCAGGCTCGTTCGCCGAGGCAGCCAGAAGGATGGGCACGTCTACCTCGGCTATGTCCAAGGCGGTGACCCGCTTCGAGCAGGCGCACGGGATCAAGCTGCTACACCGCACGACCCATTCCATCTCGCTAACGCCTGACGGCGAGAAGCTGATTGAGGGCGCGCGCCAGTTGTTCGCCGAAACCGAACAGCTGCAGGCGATGCTCGACCGCGCCGGTAACGGCAGCGCGGCGGGTCGCGTCCGGATGAGCGCGCCCGGCCCGTTCATCCGCGCCTGCCTGTCGCCGCAACTTCCCGCGCTGCTGCGCGCGAACCCGAAAAACGAGCTCGACCTCAAGGTGGACGACGCGCAGCTCGATCTAGCGGCGGAGGGGATCGACATCGCGATCCGCCTCGGCTCCTGCGACGGCCAGCCGGGCCTCGTCGCGCGCCGGCTGCTGACTTTTTTCCCTGGCTGCTCTGCGCCGCGCCGCGTTACCTGAATGCGATGGGTGGATTGGTGTCGCCCGAGGAGCTCGGGCG
>CAXUGD010000023.1:15099-17732 GCA_964250355.1 uncultured Acetobacteraceae bacterium
GTGGTTGTTTCTTTTGTGTTTGTTTGTCGTGCCCTCCCCCCGCGCCGCGCCCCCCCCACCACCAGATCGGCTTTCGCGACGCCAGGTCGGGCCAGCTTATGGCTTGGCAGTTCCGCCATCCGGACAGCGGTGAGATTCTAAGGCACGTGCCCCGCAACCGGCTCGTAGTCGAAGACATGACGACGATCTGGGCAATGGTGGCAGGTGGGCTGGGCATTGGCTGGCTCCCGGCCTGGTGCGGGCTCGACGACATTCGGGCGGGGCGCGTGATCGAACTGCTCAGGGACTGGCGCGTGGCGGAAACGCCGCTCAACGCCGTCCGGCTCGACCGCAACCTGACCCCGCAACGCACCCGCGCGCTGCTCGATGACCTCGCCGCTGCGGCCAGGGGCTGGAGCCATGGTTAGAATCGCGGAACTCAGCAGATTTCGAAACTCACGCGGCAGGTTGCGACCCGGGCACATCCCTTCACCGGACAACTCGCGTCGCGTGAAAGCTGCTTGTTAGACATGGGTGCTCGGCTGCAACTCGGTGAGTGCGATCGATAGACCCGTCATCTCGGCGCTGGAGACCCACAGCTCGCGCTGCACGGCCGTAGGACAGTCGGAGGAGTGAACGGCTTTACCATTAGAGAAATAGCGTCCGCCCGGCGCGGACTCAGGACCGATCGTCAGGGCCGCCACTCGCTCTCCGGACGTCCGGGGACTCTGGACGTTGTCGCTGATGAGCCGAGCAAAGGGCAGGACGTTCCGCGACACCCATCGCAGCGGCTTGGGCCAGGAGCGAGCCAGACCGG
Organism: uncultured Acetobacteraceae bacterium; assembly: GCA_964250355.1. GTDB lineage: Bacteria > Pseudomonadota > Alphaproteobacteria > Acetobacterales > Acetobacteraceae > BOG-908. The sequence continues at coordinate 15,896 of CAXUGD010000023.1, forward strand.
TCGCCGGCATCAGGCCCGGGTCGATAGCGTTCATCTCTATTGACTTGAGGCGGGTATCGTCCGAGGACGCCAGTTGGCGCGAGAGTTCGTAGGTGCAGAGAATGTTGCAGAGCTTGGACGTCGTGTGACGGCGCAGCCCGGCCGCCCGGTTCGCCTCGAAATCGTGGGCCAGCGAGTCCGCGTCTTTGTAGACGGGAGGCGGCATGCCGGTCCGCTGCTTTGGATTGTGGGTGCCGCTGGAGACGAAAGTAATGCGGGCCCCCGGCGGCAGGTCGTTGAGCAGCAGGCGAACCAGCAAATAGTGGCCGAGATGATTGACCGCAAACGTCGTCTCATAGCCCTCGCCCGTCCTCCGCGGCGCGCCGACATTTTGCATCCCCGCATTGTAGATGATGCCCGAAAGCGGCGGTATTCCCTCTTGACGGAAGACTACGACAAATGATCCTCACTTGGCCGACGCCGGATTTTCCGGTTGGGTCTAGGTCAGCAGCTCCGGCGCAGAGTGAGATCGCGGTGAGCGCCAAATCGCGACGCCATGCATTGCCTAGCCCTGTCCCCTCAGCAGGGTGATCGCGGCTAGAACCATCAGCGCCGCAGTGAGGCCATGAACATTTAATGCAGTCACTGTCCTGCCCTTTGCGACGAGGACCGTGGACATGTCTCCAAGCGGTATCAGCGCCGCGATCAGGACGACGAGGCCCAAGGAACGGCTATCGCCAGCCGCCATGAAAGCCAGCACGAGGACGCCCGCGACGACGTCCCGCGTTCCCTTCAGACGCAGCCACCAGGCTGTCTTCGGGCCGCCCTCGGGTAGGGGTAGCCCGAAGCTCGGCGCCATCATCTCAGGTCGCCAGAGATAGCCGACGCCGATGCCGATGATGGCGAGCGCGGCGAGCAGCGCCACGCCGTGTGAGAACCACGACATGAAATCCTCCCTGCGAGCGCCTTATGCTGCCCGTGATTGCTGGTAAAGCGCGGCTTCGATTATGCTTGCCAACAGTGTGGTCGGCCGGCCGACCAGCCGGCTCAACGTGCGGCTTGCGTCGAACAGCGCTCCCTGGGCAGCCCCGGTGTCCGAGCTGGCCAGCAACTGAGCGATCACCTCCGGCAAACCCGCCTTCCTCAACTCAGCAATGTAATCACCTTCCGAGAGGTCGCTGTAGGCCATCTCACGCCCGGACTGCCGGCCAATCTGCGAAGCGAGATCGTCGAGCGTCCAACCCTCGTCGCCGGCGAGCTCGTAAACCGCACCCGCATGGTCCTCGCCTGCAAGCACGATCGCAGCCGCGGCGGCGTAGTCGGCCCTCGCCGCCGAGGAGATCACGCCTCGCCCCACGGCTCCGATCAGCACGCCGCGGGCCAACAACGTTGGCAGGTCGGCCAACCGGTTCTCGCTATACCAGCCGTTGCGCAGCAAGGCGTGCGGAATACCAGACTCGGCCAGCGCCGCCTCGGTCTCCCGGTGCTCGACCGCCACGCTCAAAGGCGAGACGTCAGCGTGCAGGACGCTGGTGTAGGCGACGAAGCCGACGCCGGCGGCACTTGCGGCGGTGATCGCCGCGCGGTGCTGCGGGGCGCGACGTCCAATCTCGCTGCCGGAGACGAGCAGCAGGCGGTCCACGCCCTCGAAGGCGGTTCGCAGCGTGTCCGGCCGATCGTAGTCGGCCTCGCGCACGAAGACACCCCGCGCAGCTAGGTCCGCCGCCCGGTCAGGGTTGCGAACCGCGGCCACGATCCGGTGCGGAGCGACGCGCTCGAGCAGCTCGGCGACGCCCCGGCGGCCGAGCCCCCCGGTCGCCCCCGGGGCGGCGAGGACCGGGCCGCCGGGGTAGTCCGG
>CAXUGD010000024.1:0-17413 GCA_964250355.1 uncultured Acetobacteraceae bacterium
AGGGTGTCATGTTCATCACGGTCGAGGACGAGACGGGGGTGGCCAACCTGGTGCTGTGGGCCGACCGGTTCGAGGCGCAGCGGCGGCTCGTACTGTCGGCCGGCATGATCGCCTGCCACGGCCGGGCGCAGCGCGAGGGCGAGGTGATCCACGTCGTCACCGACCATTTGGAAGACCTGTCGCACCTGCTGCGCAGCGTGGGCGAGCGCGACGAGCCGTTCCCGATCATGCACGGGCGCGGGGACGGGGCGACACACCCGGCAGGGCGGGATCCAAGAACCGGGCCGGGAGCCGTGCTGGATGGCGCGCCCGCGCGAGACATCTACATCCCAGACCTGCGGCTCGGGTCGGGCATCAAGGTGCCGACGCGAGACTTTCGGTGAAGGAAACTCGTCCGCTTCGCGCCCCATCTCAGACATTGGGGCGGGTCAGCGGTCTTTCCTGAAAGCGGACACACGCGTCGGGAAGCCTGAAAAGGCGTTTCCTCCAACATTACGTCCTTTCTGTTGCATGAGGTGGTTACCGGGCAGGGAGGATCGAGCTTATTGAGACCAATTCGCGGACAGGGCTTCTGCCTGGCGCAACACGGTCTGGACGGCTGCGTCCTGCAGATCTGGAGGATAACCATGTTTCCGCAGTATGCGCTTCACCAGGACCCGCATCCGGGCCCGTGCGCTCTCCCTGTGCGACCAATCAACTGTCACGCTGCCCTTCAGGCTGACTAAGAGCTCATGCGCAATCACCTTGAGAGAATCGTTCCCCATCAAATCGACGGCGTTCTCGCTCTCGGCCAGGGCGTCGTAGAAGGCGATCTCGTCTTGCGACAGCCCTTCGTCCTCGCCACGCCGATGAGCGGCGCGGACTTCCCTCGCGAGATTGATGAGTTCCTGCAAGACCTCAACTGTGCTGATCGCGTTCGTGTGGTAACGAGCGATGGCAGCTTCCAGTCGTTCAGAAAAGCGCTTCGTCTCAACGACGTTAGTCTTGCTACGCGAGCGTAACTCGTCATTCAAAAGCTTTTGCAGGGCCTCAAGGGCCAAGTTTTTCTTATCAAGCTTCTGGACCTCGGCGAGGAATTCATCCGATAAAATCGAGATGTCGGGCGTGGTAATCCCAGCTGCCGCTAAGATGTCCACAATCTCCGTCGAGACCACAGCTCGATCGAGAATCTGCTGGATCGCAAACTCGCGGTCGGCACCGGTCGTGCCCGCGCTTCCGGCTGACTTGACAAGAGCGGCGCGCACCGTCTGGAAGAAGCCGACTTCATCCCGGATTGCCCGAGCCTCGTCGGTCGCAGACGCCAGAGCGAACGCCTTCGAGAGAGCCAGCACGCTATCCTGGTAGCGCCGATTTTCCCTTCGTTTCCCATCTTCGCTGGTCTCTCGCGCGGCAGCTTCGTGTTGCTGTTCGAGTATCCATTCGATCGCTTCAGCGAGCACGACGAGACGCTCATGGCCGGTCCCGGCAAGGCCTCGCGCATAATCGAACCCGTGATACATCTCCTTCACGACTTCATATTTCTCTAGTAGCACAGCGACCGCTTCGGCCTCGTCGATACCGGCCTGGCGCTGATCCGACCCGGAATACTGTCCAAGGGCGTTCTTCAGGTTCTGCGCAACGCCAATGTAATCGACCACCAGGCCTGCGGGCTTGTCGCGGAAGACGCGGTTGACGCGGGCGATAGCCTGCATCAGGCCGTGGCCCTTCATCGGCTTGTCAATATACATCGTGTGCATCGATGGTGCGTCGAAGCCGGTTAGCCACATGTCGCGGACGATTACGAGCTTTAATGGATCCTTCGGGTCCTTCGCTCGATTGGCAAGGAGGTCGCGTCTACCTTTCGTGCCGAAATGTGGTTGCCACGCCTGCGGGTCCGCAGCCGACCCGGTCATGACGATCTTGATCTTGCCGGCAGCGTCGTCGTCATTGTGCCAGTCAGGGCGAAGCGCAACTATATGCTGATAGAAAGCGACGCAGATACGCCGGCTCATACATACCACCATCGCCTTGCCATCCATGGCGGCGACGCGATCCTCGAAATGGCGAACCAGATCAGCGGCCACCATCGAGAGGCGCTTCTCAGACCCAACGAGTGCCTCAACGGTCGCCCACTTACGTTTGATCCGCTCCTGTTCCGTGGTCGCTTCGTCTTCCGTCAACTCTTCTATCTCGGCGTCGATCTTCGGCTTTTCTGCCGCCGGTAGTTCGATCCGGGCTAAGCGGCTCTCGTAGTAGATTGGGACCGTGGCGCCGTCCTCGACGGCGCGGCTGATGTCGTAGACATCGATGTACTCGCCAAATACCGCCGGGGTGTTGACGTCGTCCTTCTCGATCGGCGTTCCCGTGAAGCCGATGAACGAAGCGTTTGGCAGGGCGTCGCGCAGGTATTTCGCGAAGCCGTAGGCTATCTCGCCGGTCTTCTGCTCGATCTTCGCGCGAAACCCATACTGGCTGCGATGCGCCTCGTCGGCGATCACCAGGATGTTTCGCCGCTCAGACAGCATGGGATAGATGGTCTCGCCGGTCGCCGGCGAAAACTTCTGGATCGTCGTGAAAATCACGCCGCCTGATGCTCGGCTGAGCGCCGACTGAAGATCATCGCGGCTGTTCGCCTGTATCGGCGTCTGGCGGATCAGGTCCCGGCACATGGAGAAGGTGCCGAAAAGCTGATCGTCTAGATCATTCCGGTCTGTGATTACGACAATAGTTGGATTTTCGAGTTCGGGGCGGCGCACGAGTTGTCCAGCATAGAAGGCCATCAACAGGCTCTTGCCCGAACCCTGAGTATGCCAGATTACGCCAACTTTGCGATCACCCTGCGGCGCGGACGCCTCGAGGGTCTTTTCCACTGCATGCCGGACCGCATGGAACTGATGATAGCCCGCGATGATCTTCAAAAGACCCGATCCGGTCTCACCAAACACCGTGAAATTATGAAGCAAATCTAACAGCCGGCGGCGTTCGAAGATACCTTCTATGAGGATGTTGAGTTCAGGCTGACCCTTGGCGGCGATCACCTTCCCGTCCGTCGTCCGCCAGGGCATGAAGCGTTCTTGATCGGCGGTCAGCGAGCCCACGCGCGCTGTAATGCCGTCCGAGGTGACAAGGACTGCGTTCGTCCGGAAAAGCGACGGGATCTGCGACTTGTAGGTTTGAAGCTGGCTGTGCGCGCCCTCAAGCGTCGCATTTTTACCGCCAGGTGCTTTAAGCTCGATCACGCCCAACGGCAGGCCGTTGATGAAGACGACGATATCAGGCCGACGGTTGATGCTGCCCTCGATCACTGTGAATTGGCCCGTCACCAGCCAGTCATTTGCGGCGAGATCGTCGAAATCGATCAGGCGGACCTTGTCGCCACGGATCGTGCCGTCATCGCTATAGAACTCGACGTCGACGCCTTCGACCATCAGCCTGTGAAGTCGGCGGTTCTCTTCAACGAGCGACGGCTTCTCAGTGGCCAGCACTTTGCGCAAGGCATCACCGTGCGCCTCCGCCGGAATAGCCGGGTTGAGCCTTTCGATGGCCGCAATCAGCCGTTTGGCCAACACTACGTCCGTATAGGCTTCCCGCTCGGGCGCCTTTCCGTCCGGGCCGATCTGGGCATCCGTGGCAATTGCGTATCCAAGGCCTGCTAAGTGATTGAGCACCACCTTTTCAACGGAGGCTTCGGAAAGATAAGCCATCACGCGATGTCCGCGTCTTGTGCCGCAGCGGACTTGGCTTCGAGGCAAGCGTTCAGAACGGCTTTGTAAGCTTCTCGATCAAGTTCGAAAAGGATTTGAGAAACGGCGAAAGAAAGTTCGATTTCTTCGCAAGGATAAGGCCCTGGCAAAATAATATAGAGATGAGGAACGCCATCTTCGTCCATTTCGCCGCGGAGCCCCGCATACTCGTCAATGAGATCATTCGTCACCTTGAACCGTTCGTAGGGCTCCTTGCTGAGAACGGCATCAAGTTCTCGTTCAAGGTAAGCCTCGTGCAGAAAGGTCACGATCGCATCTGCGGCGAGAAGCGCGGCGCGCCGATGATGGGTCGAGAGCTTTGCGATGAAACCGTCTTTGCCGTGGCTCATCGTCCCGGCCTTGTTCCGCAAATCGCCGAGCGTGGTCGTTAGTTTGTGGTGCTGAGAAATCAGCTTCTTGAAGGCATCGTCCCGGATTTCGCTGAGCTCGAGGACCCGCACCGCTGCGCTCACCCATGCACCGAAGGCGGGGTTCTCCTCCGCCGGCTTAACCGGGCTGGTTGGGTTATCAAGATTGTCGATGATGACCCGGCATGCGCATTCCACCACGGCCTTTGCGGCGTCGATGCATGCGTCGCTATTTTCGTTGAATTCGCGCTCGAGCGCCTCGAATGTCTGCTGCAGCATTGGAGCATGGTTCCAATGCGTGCAGAAAGTTCGGATGCCAGGATACCAGTCGGCGCTCATGCAGCCCTCGGTGTTGGCCCAAGGACGAAACGGGCGCGTTGGCGCCGGAGCATTTCGTAAGGGTTGATACAGGTCAGCCCTAGCCCGATGCAAGCGTTTGGGATCTTGATTTTGCGGGTCGAATCAGACGGAACCTCGTGCGTCACAACAATGAAACCATGCACCAGCGCATGAGCGACCAGCCAGTAATCGGCAATCTGAAGAAAGGTCGCGATAGCCGCCGCCTCGTAGCTCTGGCTCGTGGCCCAAGCGCTCACGCGGGCAAGGGCAGGCACGACGGAATCGTCCGGCGGCAAAAAGAATGTGCGACCTCGCGCGGCCGCCCAGTCGGAAAGATCGTCACCGCCAGCATGCAACTCATCGCCCACCTTATCGATGCTTGCGACGCGACCGCTGGCGTTCTGCACGATCAGCCAGTCCCAGGAGGCCGGGCAGAAATCGAATCCGTAATGCAGGTTTTTTGCCTGGATAAAGATGTTCGTATCGAGCAGGAAGCGGGTCATCCCATCACGCCCACTTCGCGGCCGATATTGTTGAATGTCTCCGTCTTCGACACGCCGAGCATGCGGAAGGCGTCGCGGTAGAGCGTCTGGCCTTCCAGCGTGCTTTCCACTAACGCGCGAGCGAATCGACGGCTGACTCGCGAAAGCGTCGTCCGGTAGAAATCACCGCCGCCGGCGCCGGCCACGGCAAGTTCTCGCAGGCGCGCACGTTCAGTCGCCCAGGCGCGATCGAAAGCCGGTCGGTCAAGCGCGCCCGCGTCGAGCAACCGGCGCAAGACAACAAGCGTGCTAATCTTGAATTGTCGGGCGAGCCGCCCAAGCGACTGGTCGGGCAGCTCGTCTCGCCGCAGTGCGGGGCGCAAGGCTGCGAGCGGCACTAGAAGCTCGGCCGCGACCGCGTTGCACCACACCTCCTCGCGGCGATAGCCCGTGAGTGGGGCAGCGCTCACGTCCGACACTGCCGAGGCGCCGAGCCATAGATGCGCCAGTTCGTGCGCCAGCGTGAACATCTGGCCGGACTTCGTGTCCGCCCCGTTGATGAAAACCAGCGGCGCACGCTTGTCGGCCAGCGCGAAGCCGCGAAACTCCTCGGGGTCCAGCGTGCGGCGGTTGTTGCTTAGCACCACCCCGCTCACCATCACCAAGACACCAAGCCTGTCGGCCTGGGCGATGAATAGGCGCAAGGCCTCTTCCCAGGTCCGGCACGCGGCCCGCGCGGCCAGATCGAAGCCGAGCGCCCGTGCCATGCTGGCGGCGACATCCTCTGGTCGTTCCTCAATCCCGGCGCTGCCGACGAAGCCTGCCTCTGGCAGGCGCACCGCCAGCGAAAATTCGCGATACCAGCCCTGCCGTTCCTGGCAGGCGTAGAGCATGTCGAGCAGGTCGGCGCTGGCGCGACGCACACCACGGCCGTCATGCGTGCGGAAATCTGGAATTGGCAGGGGTTCCGGCGGCGGCGCGGGAAGAAAGAGATAGCCGATGGGCACGTGGACGGCGCGGGCGAACGCTTCCAATTGCTTCAGCGTCGGCTGTGCTTCACCTTCTTCCCAAGCAATGAGCTTTGGAAAGCGGCCAAGCAGTTCGCCAGCATCGACGATGCCGGCCCGCTCACGCTCCCAGCGCAGTAGTTCGGGGCTGACAGCAACGCGCGTCACGGCATTGGCCCCTCGTTATAGGCGAACCATCGATTATGCCGCAGGCCCGCCCGCGGTCGCTGGTCAGGGACTGCCGTTCTCCTTTTTGCCGTCGAGAGGTCCGTATCGACGGGCGGCTTTCGCTGGATCGAGTGAAATGACTTCCCAAAAACGTCCTCATATTCGAGCCAGATTTCCCAGGGCTTGCCTGTCAGCATCGCGAAGTCTGTCTGATTGAAGCGCCCGTGCATCGGAAACGGAATGAGCAGCGGCGCGGCCTCACTGCCGCAGGTCTCGCCCGCACCAAGTGGCGACAGCTCCCAAGGCTTTGAGGCCCTGCCGTTCATGTCCAGGAACCGTAATTGAGCCGTAGCTTCAAGGGCGGCCCGGTTCCTACGTTCCGCAGCACGCACCGGATCGCCACGGTGCCGCACGACGGATTGTCGGGAGCGGGCGATATCGCCTCCAGAAATTCTCCGCCCCAGTTGCAGGCATCGACGCCGCCCTGAGGCGCCAGAAGGCAAATCGGCTTGAACCGGTTGCGGTGCTGGCGTTCGGAGGCTTTGCGAAGTTGCCGGCCTTGCAGAATGACGCGGAAGGTGGCCACCGCCAGGGCAATGCTGCCGACAACGGTCAGCATCACCCAAGCATCCACCCATTCGTGCAGGAAATTGAGAATGGGCTGAAGGGGCGGCACGGGCTCAGCGCGCCTCCGGGAGACGACGCCTGACGGCGGCCGACGCCTCGCGCACCCGCACCTCGCCGGACATTAGCTTGGGAAGGAGCAGGTCGCGGGTGGCGGCGAGCGTGCGAGATTCCATGTCGTTGGCAATTTGCCGATCGAACAAGGGCGCGATCAGACGGTCGGCCGCCTTCATCACGGACGAGGTGCCAACCACAGTAGCCGCCTGCGTCAGATGGTGCCGCTGAATATGCCCCATGGTCGTGGCTTTGGACGCTGCCGTGGCCTGGAACGAGGGCATGTGTTCGGCAATCCAATGAAAATAGAACCACTTCGGAAAGTTCCTGGACGTCACCTTGAACAGATGTTGGTTCAGTGCACCGCGTCCCGCAGTCCAGACTCGGTGTAGTAGGCTCCCAGACCAAGAGAAGAGCACGTCCCCATTCTCGACGATGTACTCCGACGGAATCTCGGGCGAGGCACGATCTGCTGACGCCGTGTTTCCAGCGCGGAGCTGGGCAATCTTAATCACCGGGAGCGTCTCGCTCCCATTCGGGGGATATTTCTGAAGGGCAAGTCCATTGAGAAAATCTGCTACCTGATCGAGCGGCTTCCCGCTCCACCCTTCTGGCTTGCCGTCGTCGAGGCGGTTGGGGAAGAGGGACCAGATGTCTGGCGCGAGATAGGGGGCGCGGCCTTCCATCTTGGCGAGGGTCGGGCCGAAATCGACGAACCAATCCTTGAAGATCGCCCGCGCCATCGCCTCCAGCGTTTCGTTCATCCGCCGGTTCAACTCAATCTTGTCGACAAGCGTCATGTAGACACTGCCAATAAACTCTTGGATGTGGCGATCGGGAAGTGTAATTAGGAGCTTATTAAAGTCGCCTTTTTTGAAATGAGGGATCATGGTCCCAACGTGCATACGATCAATTGAGTCCTGAATCAGGGGAGATCGTAGTGCTGCAAGAAGGTATTTTGGATCAACCTTGTCGCGATCTGCGCGGACCGCAACCATGTCTTGGGCGATACAGAAATCTACCGGATCAGGGACCAAAGCACAGCGACCGGGTGCACCTTTCAGGACAAATATTATGTCGCCCGGTTTGGGATGCGCTCTGAACCAGCTGGCGTAAGTATCCTCATCGACATAGCGAACATTCTCTTTTGTGGGATATAAATGCTCGTTGGATATACAGTTGGTCGCAATCAACGGAAGGCCGGCGCTTGCCGTAGGGCAAGTACGGCCGCGGTTGTCGACAACGAACGAAAGTAGTTCATTAAACGGGCGAATATCGACTGCCATCAAAGTCTCGCCAGAAGTGTACGAAGCGCCGCGGACGACTCTTCGCTGGCATGAAAATGAGCTTCGAGCTTCCGTTTAAGCGTCTCGAAACGTTCTTCGAACGGCGTATCGTCAGCTTCAGTATCCGCTAACCCGACGTAGCGACCGGGGTTGAGGACGTAGCCGTGCCCCTTGATCTCCTCCAAGCTTGCCGACCTGCAGAACCCAGGCACGTCCTCATAGGCACCGGCGTCGGTCTCGCCTCGCCAGGCATGATAGGCCCGCGTGATCTTCCCGACGTCGCCGTCCGAGAACTCTTTGCGCGTGCGGTCCACCATGTGCCCGAGCTTGCGAGCGTCGATGAACAGGATTTCGCGGCGCCTATCGCGTAGCTTGTCATTGCGGGCGACGCCGTTCGATTTGTCACGGGCGAGAAACCACAGGCAGACTGGGATCTGCGTTGAATAGAAAAGCTGGCCGGGCAGGGCGACCATGCAATCGACCACCCCGGGCGCGCCGCCGACACCTTCGATCAGCGCCCGGCGTATCGAGTCTTCGCCGTTCTGCGTGGAAGACATAGAGCCGTTGGCCAGCACCACACCGGCCACACCCGCTGGCGCCAGATGATGCACGATATGCTGCACCCAGGCGAAGTTAGCGTTGCTGGCCGGCGGCGCGCCATAGCGCCAGCGCACGTCTTCGCGCAGCCGGTCGCCGCCCCAATCGGAGATGTTGAAAGGCGGGTTGGCTAAGACAAAATCGGCCTTCAGGTCACGCAACTCGTCCTTGTGGAAGCTCCCCTCGCTGTTCCATTTGATCTTGCCGTCGATGCCGCGCACGGCGAGGTTCATCTTGCACAGCCGCCACGTCGTGTAATTCGACTCCTGGCCATAAACGGCGATGTCGCCGATGCGCCCGCCATGCTCCTCAACAAAGCGTTCGGATTGCACGAACATGCCGCCGGAGCCGCAGCACGGGTCATAGACGCGGCCTTTGAACGGCTCGATCATGCCGACCATTATCCGCACGACGGAACGCGGCGTGTAGAACTCGCCGCCGCGCTTGCCCTCCGAGCCGGCGAACTGGCCGAGAAAGTACTCATAGACGCGGCCGAGCACATCTCGAGCCTCGCCCTTTCGAGCGCCAAGCGCGATCCCCGAGATCAGGTCGATCAGCTCGCCGAGCATCACCGCGTTAAGCGCCGGGCGAGCATACTCTTTCGGCAGAACGCCCTTGAGGCTGTCATCGTCTTTGGCGTTGTCCTTCTCAATGGCGATCATCGCCTCGTCGATCAGCTTGCCGATTGTGGGCTGCTTGGCGTTTGCCTGAAGATGCGACCAGCGGGCGATCGGCGGCACCCAGAAGATGTTGTCGGCGGCGTATTCGTCTCGGTCTTCCGCGCCGCCGGGATAGTCTGCCAGCAGTTCGGCCCGTTTGGCCTCAAAGCTGTCAGAGATGTGCTTCAGGAAGATTAGGCCGAGCGCGACGTGCTTGTAGTCCGACGGCTCCATGTTGCCGCGCAGCTTGTCGGCCGTCTTAAACAGCTCCGCTTCGAACCCGAGGTTGCCCCCGTTGCCGCGGGCGGGGACGGGTTTGGTTGGGGCCGCTGCCTGAACCGGCGTCGCGGCGGGCATCGCCGTGGCCTGAGCATCATGGTCAGTATCCACAGCCTCGTCATCGCTGGCGGCAAGCACGACCGAGCCCCCTCGGCCCCGCCCGAGAACGATCGTGCCTTCCGCGAGCAGATCGTCCTTCACCGCGTTGTAAGTGGCTTCCATCCACTGAAGCGCCTCCCGCAAGCGCTCATTGCCCGCAGAGCCGCGTAGCTCCGTCAAAGCGGCGATGAACTTGTCCTTTTTTGCCTGGCTGGCCATTCCGTTCCGCCTACCTCGTCGTTTCCGGATCGGTCGCTGCAGCGTGGACCTCCGATTCGATTGCTTTCAACCGTTGATACTCCTCGACCGCCAGCACGACGACGACCGCACGGCCATGCTTTTCCACCGTCACGGGCTCTGCCCGTGCCGTGTCGATGAGTCGGCCGAAATTGTACTTCGCGTCCCTGGCCGATAGTGTCTGCATGTCCCGTCTGAAGAAATCCGCCCGCGCCATTTGTGGCCAAAATGGCCAAGAACTCAAGGGATCTATTCCAATAGGAGGTGGCTTGAGGATGTCGGTGACGGGTGCGCCCGGCTCTCGGGTCTACCCCGTTGCAGGCCAGGCGCCATTCGGCCATTTCAATCCATCCATCGCCGCAGCGCGGCGCAGCGCGACCCAGGAACCTTGCCCCTTTCTCTCGCGGCCCAAGCGGCCGTAGCCTCATTGGCCTATAGCCTGGCGAGATAGTTGTGTGGGAAGGTATTCGCGTCTCGTGCGGATCGACTTCGACCCTCCGAGACATCAGCCGCTGCCGGTCTAGATCATACCAAGACACGCTCTCCCTCTATCGCCCGATGTTGGATGCCGACGGGGCCCGCTAGAGGTCAGCAGCCGTGGAGCACCAATCTACGGGCTGGTGTCCGCTTCTCTACCTCGCGCTCTCCAAAGCTGTCTGTCCGCTTTCGGCCAACGATAGCGAGGAGACGACGATGGTTCAGGGTGACGGCGGGACGGCCTGTGCGGCAGTGATCCCTGCCTTCTCTGTCTCGGTCAGCACCAGCGGCGTGTAGCTGGCATGTACCAGCAGCGCGCCGCGCAGCCCGGCAAGGGCGAGAAGCCGGGTTCCGTTAGGAACGAGTGGGATTGGCTCCTCGTAACGCCACTTCTCTGGCGGCACGCCGCGGCTCCCTTTCAGCACGCGCAGCCGCTGGCGGCCAATGCGTGTCGTCCCGTCTAGCGCGTAGCGGAAGCGGTACTCGCGTGCCCAGCTGGGATTGTTGACCAGGCGTGTCCCGAGAAGTTCGGCAGCAACGGGGCGGGGTTGGCGTGCCAGCGCACGCCACAGCCGCCCCTGCCGCAGCAAGGTCCAGACGCCGCCGCCGATGATGCCGCCGAGCAGCAGGAGGCCTCCGGACAGCAAGCCGAGCGCTAGCCAGCGTGACGGACGTTCGTTGACCAGGATGGACGCGGCGAACCGTTCGGGGTTCTCTGGGTCCACCTTCACCTGCAATGGCGGCGGGGTTTCGTCCATGCCCATGAAAACCAGGGCGCTAGCGGGTAAGGTGACCGTCCGGCCGGGACTGGCCTCATACGACACGTCCACGTCGCACTGCGACAGCACCAACTGGGTGCGGCAGCGCCAACGCCAGCCCAGCGCGGGAACGGGGCGCCCGGTGTCCCATACGCGGGCTTCCTGCAGCAGCTCCCGCCCTTCGGACCAGGTGAAGTAGGCCGCGCCACCGAGGCAGGCCAGGACAGCGACGGCGGCGGCAAGGCCGCCCAGGGTGCTGCGCCACCCCGCGCGAACGGCGAGGGGACGGCGGGGAAAGGCCGCGAGGATGTCGGCTTCGGGCATTGCTGGTCCGGGCTGGGCTCGGGTCGGCGGCCGCCTACTTTCGGTAGCGCGAAGCGTCCGCGGCAGCCCAGGACGCGCAGGTGCGGTCCCGCCGGCACCTTATAAATAAGACGAACCGTTCGCAACGGGGGCGGCCCACGGCGCGTCCTCCTTTACGCAGGGCGCGTGCTTGCCGATGGTGCGCCATGGCGACGCCACGCACCCTGGCCCAAACGCGGGACGGGGCGGCTTCCGTCCCTCGCGGGTAAATCGCCGGGGATCGATGACAGCCGCCACGCAGGCCGCCCAGGTCCGCTTCCTGGCGATGGTCCTCGCCGTCTGTGCGATTATCTTGGGCATCGTGCTCGGGCTGGCCCCCCTGGGCGTGCAGCCGGATCCGGTCGCGGCCTACCGCGATCCCGCCCGCACCCTGGTCGCCCGGGCCGTGGTGGTCCGGTCCGACCCGGCGGGGCTGCTGGTCCGCTTCCTCGACGAGGAGGACCACGAGGCGCGTGCCGCGCTGGCCAGCGGTGGCTTACCCGGGCCGGACGGAACCGACCAGGCCTTGCCGGTCGCGTCAGTGCTGGACGTGGTCGTGCTGCGGGGCCAGCCGGGCGCCGCGGTGATGCCGCGAACAGCGCTGGATAAGCCGGCACCGGACCTGCCCAGCCGACTTCCCGGCATACTGGCGATGGTGGCGGGGGTTGGCGGCGGGCTTGCCGGGCTGTGGGCCGCGCGTCGCGCCGGGTGGGAGCAGTGGCTGGACTGGTTCGGCGGCGAGGTGGTGGCCGGCACGGCTGTCCCACCTCCTGCGAAACGCCCCGGCCGCGTGCGCGAGCCGGTCGCCGCGCCACAGGGCCGCGCGATCAGGCGCAAGGTCGGCGTGGCAGGGCTGATGGTGGTCGGCTTGCCGGTGCTGGCCATCGGGGTCCCTCCGCTAGCCCGCACGACGTGGGGCGCCGTAGCGAGCCTGGACTGGCCTGTGGCCCAGGGCGCCGTCACGGAATCGCGGCTACAGCAGTGGCATTCCAGTGGCCCGGCGGACACGACGGAGCAGGTGGCCCATGTCGTATTCATCTACGCCGTCGATGGGCGGCGCTTCACGGCGGACACTCCGGAGTGGACGATCATCGGCGCTGGCTGGGGCGCCGACGCCGAGGGCGTGGTCGCACGCTACCCCCGCGGGGCAGTCGTGCCGGTTCGCTACGATCCATACAACCCGTATCGGGCCGTGCTGCGGCCCGGGCCGCTGCCGGTGTCCACGGCCGTGTTCTGCAGCCTGGCTGCTGCCTGCATGGCGGGCTGGCTCTGGGGTGTGTACGTCCTGCTTCGTCCGCTGCCGCCAAAGACAGGTGGCATATGACGGGAGATGACTGCTAGCTCGAGTACTCTGCAGTGGTGGTAAGCAAGACAGGAACAGCAACGATCTATGCTGCACCACGGTCACGTCCGCTTTCCCTGATCACTTTCTCCATAACCGACGATCCGTTATCGGCCCACTCCGGCCATCATGCGCTTCCCGCCGCCGCCTTTGCCCGCCCGATGACTCGTGTCACAGTCGTATGGGTCCACGCGCGCCCTTGTCTCGGTGTCGGCACACCAAGCACCGTCAGCTCACGCGCAATCCCGGCAAATGACTCGACCCCATCCCGCCGCAACCGCTCGATCTCGACCCGCACCCGGTGCGCCGTGCGATCCGCCTCGTCCGCCCTGGCCGCGGCTGCCACAGCCGCACACGGCGCCGCTGGTGGCCGATACCCCCGATCCCCGCCCAGCACCGCGCCCCTTGCCTTGGCAGCCGCCAGTGCCGCCCGGGTCCGCTCGCTGATCAGCTCCCGCTCCTTCTGGGCCATCGCCGCGTAGATGCGCATCATCAGGTCGTCGGCACCCGGCATGTCCGCGGCCCGGACCGAGTAACCGTCCTCCAGTAGCTGCGACAGCGTGTGTGCCCGACGCGTGATGCGGTCGAGCCGGGCTGCGACCAACGTCGCACCAAGCTGCCGACAGCGGGCCAGTGCTGCCTGGAAACCCGGGCGACCATCGTCCTTGCCGCTGGCGATGTCGGAGAATTCCTCAATCAGTGTCCAGCCCTGGGCGGCAACAAAGGCGCGGACGAAGGCTTGCTGCGCCTCCATCCCGAGCCCGCTATGGCCCTGCTCGGCCGTCGATACGCGGTAGAGCGCCACGGCATACCGCGTCGGGTGCGGTCGAGCGCCCATCAGCCTGCCTCGGTCACGCGGTAGATGCTGTAGCTGCCCTTGGCACCGGCGTTGCCTGGTCCGTTCTGGCGAACGCGGTCGAGCACGTCGACCGTGTGCCCCTTCTTTTTCAGGCCGGCGAAGAAGCCGCGGACGGTATGCTGAGCCCAGCCCGTGGCCTCGACCACGTTCGCGATGGTAGCGCCCTCGGGGCGGCGCAGGGAGGGCGAGCACGGCTTCCTGCTTGGTGCCCTGCCTTGGAGTGCGTGTCGGGGGAGCTTGCCCAGGTGTTGCGCCCAGCGCGGCCCGGAGAGCGGCCACTGCGTCGGCCAGCGGCTCACGTTCGGCGGTGGCGTCCCATAGGGCCAGCAGCGAGGCTGCGGCGTCGCGCAGCTTGGGCCGGTGTTGCGGGCTGGAAGGCGTTACGGGCGGTTCTTTCCCTGAGGTTGTATCGTTGGCGACAATGCCTGCATCCCCCGCCGTGTCCGATTCCATGCCTGGAGCAGAGGTGGGGTAGTCTTTGACCTTACCGATCGCCTCACGGCCGGTGTCGGTGATGCAGAGCCAGATGACCTCGCCGTCGAGCTTCCAACTGGCGCTGGTGTCAGAATGATCGGCACGCGCGACCAGGCGGGCGTTCAGCAGAGCCCGCGCTATCGACGCACGAGGTCCAGGCGGCAGTTTTGGCTTGGGCACGGCCAGCCCGTCCTGGTGTTGAGCGGCGTCGCAGAGGATCGAGGCTTGTGTGTCGGAGAGGGTCATTGTTGGGCTCCTGGCTGAGCGCCCGATCACAGGGCGTTGCTACCAGGGCGAGTCCCGCCAGCCGGGACTGCGCAATGCGCATGAGGACGTATTGCTCGACAGTCGAGCGCAGCCAAGCGCGAGACACAGCCCCAATTACCTGAAAGAAGTTTTAACCAAGCAGGTGACAGCTGCGCCGTTTACGAGCGTCACCGAGTCGATCCGCTCTTTACCGATTGCCGTCTGGTTACTATCAGCATTATGCTTTGCCTGTGCGGGCCTGCGCTCAAACGAAGCGATCGGCCGCAGACCATCTAACGGTTCGATTGCAGGCGGATAAAGTTGAATGAACCGACCTCGAAGACGCCCCCAAACGAGCGAAGCTTCGTCGATTACTCCATCCGAAAAACTACTTGCTCTCAATGCTTGTAAGCTTGCTGGCTGCGAGCATACGTTAGTTTATACGCGTTTGCCTTGGCTCGCAACTAAATACCTTCTTTTTTTTGTATTCCTACTATTCGGAAATCCAGCCCGCGCCGACGACGGGCACTGGCTGGAGATATCAGCTGCCACTGTTCATCCACCATCCGTTGCTGAATGGTCTGGCCCGCGGTCGAACATAATGCGGTTAATAGAAACGGGTCGCGGCGACCTTTTGGGAGTGGGTTCGAAAGGCGTCATTCAGAAAAGCAAGGATGGTGGATTAAAGTGGGAATGGGAGCCTTCTGGCACTTCGCAGACGCTGACGGCCGTAGCAGCTGTTGACGATGGTAAAACGTTGGTTGCGTTCGGTGCTGACGGTCTAATTTTGAGAAGTGATGACGCTGCCCTGACTTGGGCGGCGGAGCGGCATCGCTCGCAATTCTTCGTCTCGACGATTGTCGCTCTAGAGGATGGACGGACGCTTATCGCGTCTGGAGCTGATGGCCATACACTTCACAGTAACGATGGCGGCCGGACCTGGCATCACGGTAGTGACGCTGGACACCGCTTCGTGTCCCGTATGTCTCTCCTCTCCGACCGGCGAACTATTGTCGCCGTGGGAGCCCTCGGAAGCATTCTTCTAAGCATGGACGGCGGCACAACCTGGCAACCACAACATAGCAACGTCTCTGTCGACCTCTCCGACGTAGCCGTCCTGCCACACGGGCATTCCATTGTTGCCGTCGGAATGAACAGCACCATCTTGCTCAGCCGAGATGACGGAAGAACATGGTTTGAGACTAATGGCGGGGGATCGAACTTTCTATTCAGCGTTGCGGCCTTGCCGAACGGGAACTCTATTCTTGCCGCCGGCCAGTTCGGAAGAGCGGTAAGGAGCGACGATGGCGGCATGACCTGGGCCGATCTATCCACCAACACCGGCGAAGCGATCCATAATATCCTTGCTTTGAGCAACGGGAAGGCTGTGATCGCAGTGGGAAGCAATGGAGTAAAATTGCGTAGCGACAATGTCGGCCAGAGCTGGATTTCTGAACCCGCCGGAACTGGGCTATCTCTAAGCAAAATCGTGGCATTCGCCAATGGCCATACGCTCGTTGCGGTGGGAGATGGTGGCGTCGTGCTGAGGAGCGAGACTGGTGGAGCCAGTTGGCTTGTTGAGCCGAGCGGTACAACTGAGCGTCTCAGCGCGCTCTCGATCATGCCGGACGGCCACTCACTGATTGCGGTTGGAGATTCCGGGGTCATGCTTAGCAGCAATGACATGGGCCGCAGCTGGCGAACGCTTGAGACAGGAACTTCGTCGGATTTCTATGGAGTGACCTCGATTTTTAAAGGGCGCACTATCCTCGTTTATGGAAAAAATGCGTTCTTGCGTAGCGATGATATAGGAAAACACTGGCGCAAGCTGGCTAAGAGCGACCTTGGCAACGTGCTCGACGTCGGCGTGCTCCCGGACGGCAAGTCGCTGGTAGCAATCGGATCGGACGGTATGATTCAAAGAAGCGTTGACCGTGGGGCAACGTGGGAGCGAATGAGATCAGACGTTCCATGGGACTTGAACAGCTTAGTTGTGCTGCCGGATCGTCATACGATCGTAGCAGTCGGCAATCGAGGGGCGATCGTTCGCAGCTCTGATTATGGGCAAAACTGGGAGACAATCCCCAGTAACGTTTCAGAAAGCCTCTTGGATGTTGCCTACGTCGGTGACGGGAGGACGCTTGTCGCTGTTGGCTCCGGCGGTACTATCAACCGGAGCGAAGATGCGGGCCAAAGCTGGAAGCCGGTCCAATCTACCGCTGATATAGGCGAACTTAATGGCATTACCGTCCTCCCCGATAGAGAAACACTTTTTACGGTCAGTGGTTCAGGCATCATTCAATTGAGCCACACATCTGGCCTGACATGGCACGAACGCAAAATTGCGAACAATCCAAATTTGCTTGCAGCTGTAACGTTGCCAGACGGAGTTTCGTTGATTGCGGCTGGAATGAACGGTGTTATTCAACGAAGTCGCGACGCCGGACACACTTGGTCCACAGTCTCGAGTGGCACGACCGTAAATATCGCGGCCCTCGCATTACTACCCGATCACGGTCCGGTGATAGCAGTGGGTGAGGCCGGCACCATCCTTCGTAGCGATGACGAGGGGGCGACTTGGGAAAAAATCGAAGGTATTACCGATGCAGATCTTAGGGCAGTGATCGTGCTTCGGGACAGTCGGACCCTGCTGACTGTTGGCCAAGGTGGAGCCGCTTTCCGAAGCTTCGATGGTGGTAAGCGCTGGGAAGCGCTGCCTGTTGACACAGCTCAAGACCTCAACGCTGCGGCCTCATTAGGGGACGGCAACATAGTTGTGGTGGCAGGTGCAACCGAGATCATAGTGAGCCACGATCGGGGCAGCACTTGGCAGGCGCTTGGAGGAGCCAAGATTTCCTTGACATCGCTTTCCACGGCGCCCGATGGCCATAATCTATTCAGTTGTGACAACTATGGTCTTCTGATGAGCAAGGATGAAGGACTAGGGTCCGTACCCATTGCGTTGGTCACGGCTGATCTGATTCACGCTTTTCA
>CAXUGD010000025.1:0-17387 GCA_964250355.1 uncultured Acetobacteraceae bacterium
CAGCCCGACGCGAAGCTGGCCCTGCTCGACATGGCGCTGGCCCACGGCATCACCCACGCGACGCTGCTGCTGGACCAGGGCAGCGACGCGGTGCACGCGCTGGGTGTGGCGGGGTTTCCCACCACGCTGATCATCGGACCGGACGGCACGCTGCGCGGCAGGCTGGAAGGACCGGCGGCCTGGGGCGGCGCCGAGACGGCCATCCGGGCGCTGGTGGCGGCAGGCTAGCCCATCTTGCAATCGATGGCCGCCACACCGACCTCCCGATTGACCGGGGTGCCTTAGGGGCTCCGAACCCTGTCTCGCTCATCTGGAGGAGGCTTCTGTCATGACCACACGCCTGTTCGCGTCCCCGCTGTTTCTGGGATTCGATCACCTGGAACAGATGCTGGAGCGTGCCGCCAAGACGTCTTCGGACGGCTATCCGCCATACAACATCGAGCAGACGGCGCCCACCGCGCTGCGAATCACGCTGGCAGTTGCCGGTTTCACCATGGACGACCTGCAGATCACGCAGGAAGACAACCAGCTGGTGATCCGCGGCCGGCAATCCGACGACACGCAGGGCCGGGTGTTCCTGCACCGCGGTATTGCCGCCCGGCAGTTCCAGCGCGCTTTCGTCCTGGCCGAAGGCATCGAGGTCGGCGGGGCGTGGCTGGATAACGGCCTGCTGCACATCGAGCTGGCCCGCCCGCAGCCCGAGCCGAAGGTGCGCCACATCGAGATTGCCCGCCCATCGGCACACCGCATGCCGGCCAGCGTGCCATCCCGGACGCCTGCAAAGGTCGTGGAGACGATCGACCGCGAAGGCTGAGGCCGCCGCGTTAACCCGCTGAAGAATTTTCCGGCGCAATACTTGCCTGCCTCGACGGACCGTGCCGCCAGCAAACGGCGGCGGGGTCCTGTGCGGCATGCGGCAAGGTGCAGCCGATGATGGAGACCGAACCGATGAACACCGTATCCGACGACACTGCCGCCGCCATGGCCAGCTTCGATATCCGTCACCTTACGGTTGATCAGCTGGCAGCCCTGGGCGTGTCTCAACTGGCCTATGTCAAACCGGTGCTGGTCAACGGCACAAAGGCGTTCGCCATTCACGGCGCAGACGGCACGCCGATGGCGGTGGCCGGCGCCGAGGATCTGGCGTTCGCCGCGATCCGCCAGCACGAGATGGTGCCCGCGCTCGTCCACTAGCTATCGCTGCTATGGCGGTTGTCCCTATCCGGGCTACCGCGATCCGCGATCGTCCGTCGCCCGCCGGGCCGCCTAAAGCCCGTCCATCAGACGGGGCGGGACGGGCTGACATCGTCAGCAAGCCTGGCTGTGCAGCGCGGTGGCTGCTTCTCGCCCTCCTTTGATGTCAGCCCTTCGCTTGCGCTGTTGGCTCGCCGTCAAGATCGCCGAGGGCGCCCGAACGGCTCCATTTTGAGGGGGAGACGCCGGGGCAAGCACCCTGCGACAGCAAAGAAGGACAACGTCCTCGGCCACGACAGCAAGAGCGCGACCGGGCTGGCAGGTTGCCGGCTCGCCGGACCCGATAGCGGGGTCACGGGCTGTGGCGTGGCAGCCTCCATGCCTGGAACCATGACGGTTCGGAGGGGCTCAGCCCCGCCGTGAGCGGCCATCCGGCGCTGACGATGCCGGACGACCCCGATTGCCGATCAACAGGCCGTCCTCCCGTGGAGGTGAGGACGATCTGTGCCGCTGCAGCCGCAACGTGCAATCGCCGTAAAATCTTACGATATCGTAAAGAATAGGCTTGACTGCACTCGTTCCGCATATGTAACGTAACTGTGATACAACTCCAAGTTGTTCTCAATGACGAGGGCGCAATGAGCGGCACAGGACCAACCCTAAGCGCAAGCGTGGCACACGCATTCAACCGGTTCGGCTTGGGCGCGCGCCCGGACGACGTCATCCCGAGCGATCCGATCGCCTGGCTGACAGGCCAGCTGACCGGCACTGACCCGCTGGCTTACGCGGCGCCGAACACGCCCACCTGCCTGGCCGGCGTGAACGCCATCCAGACGGCTCCGCCGCATTCGGCGCAACAAACGGCGGCGGTGACTGCCCTGAGCAAGCACTATCAAACCGAACAGCTGCAATCGCTGACGGCCGCGATTACGACGGCAACGCCGTTCCGCGAGCGGCTGGTGCGATTCTGGGCCAATCATTTCGCCATACTCGGCAAAGCCGGCTGGACGACGCTGGCCACATCCGGCTCGTTCGTGCGCGAGGCGATCCGTCCGAACGTGACGGGCACGTTCCAGAACATGGTACTGGCGGTGATGCAGCACCCGGCGATGCTGGCCTCGCTGAACAACGACGTCTCGATCGGTCCGCAAAGCCAGCGCGGGCTGTCCCAGGGTGGCGGCTTCAACGAAAACCTGGGCCGCGAGATATTGGAACTGTTCACCCTGGGTGCCGGCAACTACACCCAGGCCGATGTGGATGCGCTGGCGTTCATGCTGACCGGCTGGACCGTCAGCACCACACCGCCCACGCAGGGTTTCATCATCAGCTCCGACCTGCACCAGCCAGGCCCGCAGACACTGCTGGGCACCACCTATCCTGGGAGCGTGTTCGACGCCTACCTGGCGTTGCAGGCACTGGGCACCAGCCCGATCGCCTACGGGCATATCGCCACCAAGCTGGTCGAGCATTTCGTAAACGACACGCCCGATCCCAACGACGTGGCTACGGTAACCGCGGCACTCGTCAATAGCGGCGGAAGCCTGCCCGCCGCCTATAATGCCGTCATCGGGCTGAGCAACGCCTGGATCCCGCAGGTCAAGCTGCGCACGCCCAGCGATTACGCGCTGGCGACCTGGCGCGCCTTTGCCAGCACGCCGCTGACCGCGGCCACGGACGTGACGACGCTGGGACAGGCGGAGTGGCAGCCGCCCTTCCCGAGCGGCTGGTCGGACAAGGGTGCCGACTGGGCATCGCCTGCACAGATGTCGCTGCGCACCGACTGGATAAACACGCTGTGCACGCATTTCCCCGGGGCGGTTCCCGCGGCCATCGCGACCATGTCGCTGGGTCCGCTGATCAGCCCCGCCACCACAGCCATGCTCGCCCGCGTCACCGCAACGCACGACAAGCTGACGATCCTGTTCTGCTCACCCGAATTCCAGAGGCGCTGACATGCACGGACATCACCACACCCACCACCACCATCCCGCCATGCTGGGCGGCCCCCTCCTGTCCCGCCGGGCCGCCCTGGGCGGCCTCGGGGCGGCGCTGACCCTGGCTGGGGTGCGACCGGCGCAGGCCGGCGTGCCGTTCCCGCAACGGCTGGTCATCGTCAACATGCTCGGCGGGCTGGACGGGTTGTCCGCGGTGATCCCCTATGGCGACAAGTCGCTGGCCGGGCTGCGCGCGCCCCTGGTCCCGCCGGCGGTGGGACAGCCCGGCGGCATGTTCGACATGGGCGGGTTCTTCGGTCTGCACCCGGCCTTCGTGAACCTCAACGCGATGTACCAGAGCAACCAGATGCTCGCGGTGCATGCCGTGGGCGGCATCCAGGCGACCCGCAGCCACTTCAACGACCAGGGCGTGCTGCAATCGGGTGAACTCGGCACGCCCGGCAGCGGCTGGATGAACCGGCTGGTCAGCGTGCTTCCCTCCGTGGCGGGCGGGATCGAGGCCGGCGTAGTGCTCGGCGCCGCCATGCCGATCATCTCGCAAGGGCCGGTGCAGCTCGCCTCGTGGCAGAGCTCTCCGCTGACCGCCACGCCCAACACGCTGGCAGCCCTGGTGGAGACGCTGGGCGCGCCCGACCCGCTGATCGGCGGGCCGATCCAGTCCGGCTTCAACGAACGCGCGTTGTTGAAAAGCTGGCTGGCTGGCCAGACCGCCAAGACCGCGTCGCCACTGCAAAACGCGATGCAGGCGGCCGGCGTGTTCATCGCCTCGCCGGGCGGTCCGGCGGTGGCGTTGATCCAGACCGACAGCATGGACACGCACACCAACCAAGTGGCCGAACTACAGCCGCTGCTGGCCGACCTGGACGCGGGCATGGGATTCCTCGCGTCCGCTTCCGGGTCCGCCTGGGCCAACACCGTGGTGCTGACGGTGACGGAGTTCGGCCGCACCGCCTACATGAACGGCTGCGGCGGAACCGAGCACGGGACGGCGTTCGCGATGCTCCTGGCCGGCGGCGCGGTCGCGGGCGGGCGGGTGATTGCCACGTGGCCGGGGCTGAGCAGCGCCAACCTCTACCAAGGCCGCGACCTGGCGCCCACAACGGACGTGCGCTCGGTGATCATGGGCGTGCTGAGGGACCATCTCGGCCTGAACGCCGCCGCACTCGCCACCGTGTTCCCCAACACCAGCGTCTCGCCGATGGGCGGGCTGGTGACCGGCTAGAGCATGATCGCATCAGGTTGACCTTCAACCGCGATAAACATGCTCGCTAAGACAACAAGCTAGAACAGGATAGCTTCGGCTACCAGAAGCTATCCTGTTCTAGAGGTAGTCCGGGGAGCCGCCGCAGGGCGGCTCCCCGTCTCCCGGCTCGCTGTGCGGTTCGGGGGGCGCCAGGATATGCGCCCTGGACGGGCGCTTGTGGTCCGGGCGGCGCAGCCCGGTCAGCAACCCGAGCTGGGTGCAGACCCAGGCGTCCAGGGTGGTGGGCGTGGGCTGGCCATCGGCACTGCGGGGCCACCAGATCGGCGCGTGCATCAGCTGGCCCAGCAGCATGATGGCCGGCGACTGCAGCTTGTCGAAGGGTGTTCCCGGCGTGGCCTGGTGCAGCGCCAGCTGGAAGTTGTTGGACAGATGGACCAACTGCTGCGCCAGCGCCTGGCGCGGCGACTCCGGCCGGCGCTCGTGCTCGGCCAGGAACACGCGGTGGCGGTCCAGGTGGTCGGCGAAGTAGCCGATCAGACCCAGCGACATGGAACGCAGCACGTCCATCGGCGGGCCGGTCCAGTCGCAGGGCAGGCAGACCTCCTCGAACGCATCCTGGATATGCCGCGACAGGATGAAATCGACCAGCTTGGCCTTGCTCGGGAAAGCGTTGAACAGCTTGCCGGTCGTGTAGCCGTAGTGGCGGCACAGGTAATCGATCCAAGGACCGTCCATCCCGGTCAGCAGGATAAAGCCTGGCGCGCTGGCCAGCACCTCACGGCAGACCTGCTCGTAACGTTCCTTTTTGCCTGTGCTGGGCATCCGGCGCCGGCGCCATTAGGTAGCAAAGTCAACACTCGTGTATCTGGTCAACGCTGGGCAATGACGTTAGTATCTCCGCATTGTTTTGGAGACCCGAGTCGTGACCGATCCCGTCCTCGCCAGCCTGACCACGCGCCGCGCTGAATTGGTGGCCGAAGCTAAGAAGGCTGAAGCCACACTGAACAGGTTGTTGGAAGACATCGACCACATTGATGGCGCGATTCGCCTATACGACCCGGCCTATCGCCGGCCGAAGCTGGTCCTGCGGCGCGCTGAGCACGGGAGCATGGTGCGGGCGGCCCTTAGCGTGCTGCGCCAGGCTAGCGAGCCGCTGACGCTGCGGAACGTCACCCTGGGGGTGATGGTGGAGCTAGGGCTGGATACGAAGAACCACAACCTGGTGTCAGCCAACGTGGAGAAGGTGCGGAGCCTGCTGGTGCGGCAGATGAAGGCGGGGGTGGCGCGGACCATGAACGGGGATGGGCCGGCGGTGCTTTGGGAGGTAAATCGATAGTCGTTGACTGAATCAACACGTTCTGAATCTATTGCTATGGGAAACACAAAGCGAGTCGACGTAAGTGACCATTGCAATCGCTGTGCAGGTTCATGATGGAGTAGTTTTAGCGTCAGATAGCGCTTCAACTCTTTCTGACAACTCAAAACCTGCGCCCGACAATGTGGTCAATGTCTACAACAATGCCAACAAGATTTTCAATCTTCGTAAAGGGTTAGCTATCGGAGCCGTGACTTACGGGTTGGGTAGTATGGGGTCGTCGTCCATTTCGACCTTGGCTAAGGATTTAAGACGGAGATTTTGCGGTGAAGACAAGAACTTCCCAAGCTGGGAGTTAAACCCAGAGACGTACACGATTGAAGAGGTAGCTTTAAAGGCTCGGGAGTTCTTTTTCGAAGAAAGGTATTTGTCTCTTAATCTCCCGCCCGTAATTAGCTCGACCTTTGGCTTTAACATAGCGGGCTACTCAGCGGGAGCCGAGCTGAGTGAAGTTTGGTCAATCACCATTGATAACGGCACTTGTGCTGCACCGACGCCGTTGCTGCCGAAAGGCTGCAGCAATGTCGCCGCGGGTGGCGACCCAGAAGTCTTCAACCGCCTCATGCTTGGGCATGGAAGCGGTTTAGCTGCTGCTTTGGCCGGCCGGGGCTTGCCTCTCCACGATGTTAATAATGTCGTGACAGCACTTCGTGCGGCGATGCACATTCCCATTGTAGAGGCGCCGATGCCTATCCAAGACGCCATCGACTTTGCAGAGTTTCTGGTTCACACGACGGCGGAGTTCACGCGGTTCAAGCGTGGCGCGGCGACAGTCGGCGGGCCAATAGAGATTGCAGCAATCACAAAACACGAGCGTTTCAAGTGGGTTAAGAGAAAACACTACTATGATGTCGCGCTAAACCCTGATCAGGAGGCCTGAATGAGCAACCCCGACCACAACGCCACTATGCGTTCCGAAACTACAGTTTCGGAAGGTCCTCGCGAAGCCATCGCGACGCCATCGACTTACTTTTTTCAAACCTCGGCTGTCTCATTGTCATTGGCAATGCAGGGGCGTGCGTTGAGTGGTGAACAGTCTTCTTACAATCTGGCTTGCTTGGCCGACCAAGCCTAGCGCTGCCAGTATCCAGCCCACACCCGCGAAACCGGATGGCGCAATGCCGCTCCGGTCGCGGCCTCGTGCTGCCCCCCGTTGGCTTGACGGCGGCGATCCTCTTTCCAGGCCATCTCGGCGGCATAGAAACCTAGGTAAGCGCCGCTGATATGATGATGCTGGCCGATCTCGGCGCGACGCATACGGCTGAAAAAACTCTCCGCCTGGTTTGTGCACGCGCCGTCTAGGCTGAACGCAACCGAATGATTGATCCGGCGCATCGCATAGCGGGCGTGCAGGCGATCCCAGCCGCCGGCTTCGTCCGCGTGGACCGTGGCGCCCATGGCAACCACGTCGCGGACGAAGGCGATGCCATCGCTTTCCTTGGCGGTCACGGCGGTCAAGGTGCGGCCACCACGCTCGCGAGCGACGATGACGGACTGGCGCTTGGCTGATACCCGGCGCTGGCTGGGGCGATCGGCCTTGCGGTTCTCAGGCTTGGCATGGCCGCCAAAGTAGGCGCCATCGACTTCGACGGTGCCCGTGAGGGTAACGCCGCGCTGGCTGGCTGCAACCGCCTCGCGCAGCTTGTGGCTGAGCACGAACGCCGTCTTATACTGTACGTCGAGGTCCCGGCCGAGCTGCAAGGCGCTGATACCCTTCACCGCGTTTACGAAGATGGCGATAGCCGCCAGGTAGTCCCGGATCGGCAGCTTGCGGCTGGAAAAGATGGTGCCGGACGTGACCGAGAACTGGTGCGTGCAGCCTTTGCACTTCCAACGGCGATGCGTGGTCATCGCGTAAACGGTGACGCATCCGCAACGCGGGCAGTAAGGCTGACCGTCGTTGTCGGCAAATCGAATCGCCTGGAAGTGAGCGTGGGCCTGATCGTCAGACATCCGCATGATCGCACCCAAAGAAAGGGTCCGGGCCTTGGCGGAGAGGAGGAAGTGCTGAGCCATGACCTTGAACCTCAACGGTGAGCGTTGAGTCATGGTATAAGCAGGCCAGAAGGTTGTGTCAACGCCCATCGTTGACGTATGCAAACTTTTTGCGTATCCAGCGATTATGATAACTTCCGAACAATGCCGCTCCGCCCGCGCCTGGCTGAACTGGGATCAGGATGAGCTTGCGCGTCGCGCCAACGTCTCCCTTAGTACGGTGCGGGATTTTGAAAAGGAACGCCGCACTCCTTTCGGGAACAACCTTGCCGCCATCGAA
The DNA here is from genome assembly GCA_964250355.1 of uncultured Acetobacteraceae bacterium. Lineage (GTDB taxonomy): Bacteria > Pseudomonadota > Alphaproteobacteria > Acetobacterales > Acetobacteraceae > BOG-908. The sequence goes on from CAXUGD010000025.1 coordinate 8,004, forward strand.
AAGGCGTTTGCTGACGTTGGCATGGCTCCGATGTCAGAGAACGGCGAGCCGGCCGGCCTCCGATATACACCGCGCATCCGCGAACGGGACACCTACGGGCCGATGTTGGAGCTTCTATTCAATGCCCCGGACGGGTTCTTAACAACGTCCGACATCATCAAGCATCTAGAGTTCATGATGGAGCCGTCCGGCGAGGATAACGCAATTCTCGAAAGCCGGTCAGACACCCGGTTCTCTCAAATCATTCGAAATATCGTATCGCACAAGGAATCCGCGACAAATCCAATCAAGCTGGGCTGGGTAGAATACGATCGAAAAAAGCGAGGGCTTAGGATCACGACCGAGGGGCGAAAGGAGCTAGGCCGCCCCAAACCGGGCTTTGAACCCAGGGCGTAACCAGGCCAATTCGGTCGTTCCAGCATGGTCCTTATCCCAGACGAACCACGCGTAAGCCGTAGTCCCGCTACCAGCTTGAACGGCGCCTTTCGGGTAGAAGGTGATACGTTCGCTGAACACCCATACGCGGCTGGGCGGGCTTGTACGGAAGATTGTGTTTGCGCGGTTTGCTCCTTCTAGGAAGGCCAATCTCAACAGCAACGCAAACTTGCTAGAGGTCGAGCGCAAGCCGGCTTGGACAAATCCTTCGGCCGAGTTGTAAGGCGGATTTGTAACGATATTAGCGACCTGGCGCGTGGTCGCCAGAAAGTCGTGACCAGCTTCTCCGTAGCCTCGATCATAAAGGTCCGAGCTGGCTACCGTATTGCCCGTCTCGGCTAGCACGTCCGACATCGCCCCATCGCCGCAAGCCGGCTCCCAGATGTCGCCTACAAAGCGTTCACTCTCAATAAGAGCAAAAGTTGCCCATCGCGGCGTCGGGTAAAAGTCCGGCCCGTCCAAGTCCGCCAGCCGCTTGATAGTCGGCTTGAAGCCGCCGTTGAGATTGTAGGTTGTATCCAAGGGTGCGGTCTCCTGCCCCAAGGAGTCTCCCCCATCCCTTGTCACGCCGCTACCCATCACAAGAATCGTAGAACATCACGTCAACGGTCAGTGTTGACTCTGCTACCTAATGGCGGGCGCCGGCGTCCCTTGTGAACCAGAACGTATAACGAACAATTGAAGACTGGGCGAGCGTCGCCTCGCACCGCCGACGCCTCCGGGGTTTGGACACACGCTTTCCTTCGTGGCCCGGCGGGGTTATGGCGCCTGACCGCCCCCCGGAAAGCCTCCATGATCGTTCCCGTACGCCGCGCGCTGCTCTCCGTTTCCGACAAGGCCGGCCTGGCGGCGTTGGGCCAGGCGCTGGCCGGCCTGGGCGTGCACATCCTGTCCACCGGCGGCTCGGCCGCGGTGCTGTGCGAGGCCGGCGTGGAGGTGACGGAGGTAAGCGCCCACACCGGCTTTCCGGAAATCCTGGACGGCCGGGTGAAAACCCTGGTGCCGCAGATCCATGGCGGCCTGCTGGGCCGGCGCGACGTGCCCGAACACGTGGCGCAGATGGAAGCGCACGGGATCGCGCCGATCGACCTGGTGGCGGTCAACCTCTACCCGTTCGAGGCGGCGGTGGCGCGGGGCGCAACTGCGGACGTGTGTGTGGAAACCATCGACATCGGCGGCCCGGCGCTGATCCGCGCCGCGGCCAAGAACCATGCCCATGTAGCCGTGCTAACCGAACCCGCGCAGTACGACACCGTGCTGGCCGCGTTGCGTGAGACAGGCGGCACCACGCTGGCCATGCGCCGCCAATTGGCCGCGAGCGCCTACGCCCGCACGGCCGCCTACGACGCCGCGGTGGCCGGCTGGTTCGCGCGGGAGGCGGGTGAGACGCTGCCGGAGCGCATCGCGATCTCGGCCACACGGCGCCAGCTGCTGCGCTACGGCGAGAACCCGCACCAGCAGGCCGCCCTGTATGCCACGGACGGACGCCCCGGCGTGGTCCAGGCGCGCCAGGTGCAGGGCCGCGAGCGGTCCTACAACACCCTCAACGACACGGACGCGGCGCTGGACTGTGCCGCTGCCTTCGACCGCCCCTGCGTGGTGATCGTGAAGCACGCAAACCCCTGCGGCGTGGCCCTGGGCGCCGACCTGGCGACCGCCTGGGAGCGGGCGCTGGCCTGCGACCCCGTCTCCGCCTTCGGCGGCATCGTCGCCGTCAACCGCGTGCTGGACGAGGCGGCGGCCGAGCAGATGGCGCGCATCTTCACCGAGGTGATCGTGGCGCCGGACGCGACAGAGGGTGCGCGCGCCATCCTGGCCCGCCGCAAGAACCTGCGCCTGCTGCTGACGGGCAGCCTGCCCGATCCGGCCGAGGAGGGGCTCGCACTGAAAAGCATCGCCGGCGGCCTGCTGGTGCAATCGCGCGACACCGGGCGCATCGGCCGCGCGGCGCTGCGCGTGGTCACCCGCCATGCGCCGAGCGAGGCGGAGGTGGACGACATGCTGTTCGCCTTCACCGTGTGCAAACACGTCAAGAGCAACGCGATCGTCTATGCCAGGGCCGGGGCGACGGTCGGCATCGGCGCGGGCCAGATGAGCCGCGTCGATTCCGCGCGCATCGCCGTCTGGAAGAGCGAGGCGGCGGCACAGGCGGCCGGCGCGGCTACCGCCCTGACACAGGGCAGCGTGGTGGCGTCCGACGCGTTCTTCCCCTTTGCCGACGGCTTGCAAGCGGCCGTCCAGGCCGGGGCCACGGCCGTGATCCAGCCCGGCGGCAGCCTGCGTGACGCCGAGGTGATCGCAGCGGCCGATGCGGCCGGCATCGCCATGGTGCTGACCGGCATGCGCCATTTCCGGCACTAAGCAATACGGGTCGCGCATACGCAGTAATGCGAAGCATTCGCAGCCGCTCCCGCCCGGCTTGACTGTGAAAGATGGGGGGCTAGATCAGGGCCATGCGCGACTTTCCATCCCTGACCGAGCGAGAAATCTTGGCGCTGGCCATCAGTTCGGAGGAGGAGGACGGCCGGGTTTACGCCGACTTCGCTGAACGGCTGCGTGCGGACTACCCGGCGAGCGCGAAGGTGTTTCTCGACATGTCGGCCGAGGAGAACGAGCACCGGCGCAGCCTGATCGACCTGTATGTGGAGCGGTTCGGGCAGCACATCCCGCTGATCCGGCGGCAGGACGTGCGCGGCTTCACGCCGCCGCGGGCAACCTGGCACATGCCGAGTTTGCAGATCGAGACGGTGCGCAAGGCCGCGCGCGAGATGGAGGTCCAGGCCGGCCGCTTCTACCGGCAGGCAGCTGCGCGCAGCACGGATGCCGCCATACGCCGCCTGCTGGGCGACCTTGCGGTCGCCGAGGAGAGCCACGAGCGGCAGGCGGGCGATTTCGAGGAGCGGCACCTCTCGCAGGGCGGCGCGCAGGCCGAAGACGACCAGGCCCGGCGGCGCTTCGTTCTGCAGGTGGTGCAACCCGGGCTGGTCGGGCTGATGGACGGCTCGGTCTCGACCCTGGCGCCGGTCTTTGCCGCGGCGTTCGCCACGCATCAGAGCTGGAACGCGTTCCTGGTGGGCTTGGCGGCCAGCATCGGCGCCGGCATCTCGATGGGGTTCGCCGAGGCGCTCAGCGACGACGGCAAGATCTCCGGACGCGGCGCACCGCTGCTGCGCGGCCTGATCTGCGGGCTGATGACGACGCTGGGCGGCATCGGCCATACTCTACCCTACCTGATCCGCGACTTCTGGACCGCCACCTACGTTGCCGCCGCGGTGGTGGTCGTGGAACTGGCAGCGATCTCCTGGGTGAGGTGGCGCTACATGGAAAGCAACCTGGCCACCGCCGCCCTACAAGTCATGTTCGGCGGCGCCCTGGTGCTAGCCTGCGGCATAGCGATCGGCAGCAGCTGACAACCCGCGCTCCCCCGCGCCCGGTCTAACACGTCGGGCTGGCGGGTGCCGCGCCGGTGTTCAGGCAGAAGATGGCGGGGGGTGGCCGTAGCTTGCTGGATGACGCCGTCGCCTTGGTAGCCGAACACGATGTTGACCGGGTTGGAACGGTTTGACGTCAGCCCTGGCTCGGAGCATTTGACGTTCAATCCTGGTCTGATGGGCTTGCTGGAGGCAAGCCTTCCCATTGGGGATCGTAATGACGGATGCGCTTGGCGGGCTAGTAACGGACGACGTCGCACTAGTCGGGCGAATCGACGCGATCCCGTCCATCCTGGAGATCGCCTGCCAGGTGACCGGGCTTCGTTTCGCCGCCGTCGCCCGGGTGACCGAGACGAGCTGGATCGCCTGCGCCGTCCACGACGAGATAGCGTTCGGGCTCGGGGTCGGCGGCAAACTGGATCTGAAGACGACGATCTGCGACGAGATACGGGACACCCGCGCCGGTGTTATCATCGACCACGTGGCGGAAGACAACCGCTTCCGCAACCATCATACGCCGCGAACCTACGGATTTGAGAGCTACATCTCGGTTCCGATTCTGCGACGGGACGGCAGCTTCTTCGGAACACTATGCGCGCTAGACCCACTGCCCGCACAGTTGGCCAGGCCGGGCGTCCTGGCGACCTTCGAGAGCTTCGCAAAGGTGATCGGCCTGCAACTGGACGCGCAGGAGGAACTCATGCGCAGAGAGGCCGAGCTGTCCGACGCCGGACGCACCGCCGTGTTGCGCGAGCAGTTCATCGCCATACTTGGGCACGACCTGAGGAACCCGGTCGCCGCCATCGAGGCTGGAACTCGGCTACTCGAACGAATGAACCTGGGCGAGCGGCCCGACAGCATCATCGATCGAATCGGGCAGAGCACGCGACGGATCGCCAGGCTCGTGGACGACTTGCTCGACTTCGCCCGGGGCCGGCTGGGTTCCGGTCTCGTCCTCGTCAAGAATCAGACCGACGACCTTGCCGACCGTCTGGAACAAGTAGTCATGGAAATCCGGCTTGCCCACCCCGATCGCCAGGTCGATTTCGAGGTTAGGCTGGCGGAACCGGTAAACTGCGACGCCGAGCGTATCGCGCAGCTTCTGTCCAACCTGCTCAGCAACGCGCTCACCCATGGCGCGGCAAATCAACCGGTCACGGTATTCGTCTCGAGTTCCGGCGGGGAGTTCACCCTATCTGTTGTGAATTATGGCCCGCCGATTGCAGCCGAGCTTTTGCCCACACTCTTCCAGCCATTCGCGCGCGGGGCGAACGGCCGCCTGCGCAATGGCCTTGGGCTGGGTCTCTTCATCGCTAACGAGATTGCAAAGGCTCATCACGGCAGGATCGACGTCAAATCCGCCAGTGACATGACTCGTTTCACGCTGGGAATGCCTCGCGGTTCCGTGACATTGGGCGAGCTGGAAACTGTCCGACCAGGTCTAAACGGCGCGAACGAGTAGCCATACCGGTGAGCGGATTGTCTGACTCGCGTTGCTGATGAGATGAGGAGAGATCACCTAAATGGCCAGCTTGTGCCTAACTTGCCGCTCCAACTCCGCCACAGTCATGGCGACATTCGCTTATCGGTAGCGATCACAAGCTCACTGAAGGGGCAAGCGCGCATCCCGTCCTGCCTGACTCTAGTTTGATCGGAGTCTCTACAAGGACATAAAAGGTACACCTTTCAGCGTGGCTGCCACTCACGCCTGGGCGAGGATCTCGCCCCGTAGGTACGGGCGGTGATGCCTGTGCTCTGGCGATACGTCCGGCTGAAATGGCTGAGGTTGGCAAATCCCGCCATGGCAGCCGCGGACGCAACGGTGCCGCCTTGTCGAAGATGGCGTTTGGCCACCTCCAGGCGTGCATTCAGCCGCCAGGCAAGGGGCGGCATGAAGAACGCGCGCGCAAATTCCCGGCTGAAGTGCCCTGCACTCCACCCGTACTGCGCCGCGATGGCAGGCACTGATACGCGCTCGCCCAGATTGGCCGCGAGCGTCGCACGGGCGGCTAGCAGGTGGGCCGAAGCCACACGAGAGACGTCCGGCGGGTCCGGAGCGCGGCTGGCGATGTCGGACAGCAGAGCGTCAAACGCAGGCAGGGCGTCGTTGCTCTTGCCCTTGTTGAACAACGCCGCCGTGACACGCTCAAACCGTCCGAACAGCAGGTCGGCGGGGTCGTCCCGTGCCGACACCACCACCCCAGCAGCACTGGCGCCCAGCCGCTCTGGTGCTGCATGGAGCGAAAGAAACGTCCACCTCTGGCCCGGGGCGGCGATGGCCGTATGGACCAGCCCCGGCGGGATGACGATCAGGGTTCCGCTGCGAAGCATGTGGGACTTGCCTTCGACGGTCGCCTCGCCACGACCCTCGACGGCAGCTATGATTTGCAGGTCGTCGTGCCAGTGGCATGGATGCGGCTGGCCGGTGTTGCAGATGGCCCGTAATTCCACGTCCAACCCGAGCCGGGCTGCGCGGGCACTCGGTGCGGCTTGCCTCATACCTGGACCGTAGAACGCCCGCGGCGCATCAGGATATGCAAAGTGACGTCCTTTGGGTGAGGCTGCGGCAGCCCGCTACCGTGCCGAGGTGTATGGATGGCTGCGCCCTGCCCCAGGAGCGGCCGGCACATGTATGTCCAAATCCATAACACCAACACCCCCCGGGGGCGCTTCCAGGTCCGCCGGCAAGGACAGTCAAGTGCGCCGCTGGTCCTCGGCCTGCACGGCTTTCCTGATACTGCGTCAACCTTTGACGCCCTCGGCACCGGGCTGGTCTCGGCCGGCTTCCAGTTCGCTGCGCCGCAGATGCGCGGTTACTCGCCGTCCGTGCTCGACGTGCCAAAGACGCGCACGCTGTTCGACACCCTCGCAGAAGATGCAGTGGCTGTCGCGGACGCATTGGCGCCGGACCGACCGTTCGCGGTCGTCGGTCATGACAATGGTGCCTTTGCCACGTACTCGCTGCTGCGGATCGCTGGGCCGCGCGCGACCGCCGCTGTGACCTTGACGGCCGCACACCCGGCGGCGGTGTTCAAAAACAGCGGCAAGCTGCCCAGGCAAATGTGGCGTAGCCGGTATGCCATGCTCTTCCAGATGCCAGGCGTGTCCGAGTGGTGGGCGTCCCGCAACGACTTTTCCTACTTGGAGGCGTTGTGGCGAAGCTGGGCTGCGCCGGGCTGGGCTCTCCCAACCGCGCACTTGGCGGAGATGAAATCGGTCATGCGGGCGAGCTGGCCGGCGCCGCTGCTGCACTACCGCGCCATGCCGTTCGACGGCGACGCGACGCCACTGCGGCAGCCGACGCTGTATCTGATCGGCGACCGGGACGGCTGCGTGATGGTGGAGGCGGGCGCCGGGCAGGAGCGGTTTTTCACCGGTCCGTTCAGGGCGGATATCGTGCCAGGGGCGGGTCACTTCCTCCATCTCGAAAAGCCGGAGGCCGTGATTCCCATGATGGTGGACTGGATGGAACGGCATGGGAGGCCACAATGAGCTGGATTGTTTACGTTTCTAGGCCGTGTGGACAGATTTAATTAAGATCATGCTGCAGAAACTTACGATCGTTATGTTCCCCGCTCGCCACCTATGGATTGCACTGTATCGAAGACCGCAAGCACATCATCCCAGTCGGCATCCGTCGGTCGTGTCCCAGCGGGTGGTGTAGGAGCTGTGGGTAAGTAGCCCGCTGGAGCGACCGCCAAGAGTCTGGCGCAGGCGGGCTACTTATCCACGGCGGTGATCACCGCGGCGGTGCTGGGTAGGGTCGGGTTGCAACACGCAACTCTAGCCCGAGGACCACCACGATGACCGACGACAAGATCGTGGAGTTGCCCCCGGTAAACCGGACACGGGGCTGGTTGAAGGTGCGGCATTCAGCGAATTCGGCGGAAGGTCGTCTCATCGAAGCGGGCCATCCACATGCCCATCCAGTGTGGATCGGCTGAATGACCTAGGGTTGCATCATATTCGAACTCGTCGGCTTCGTCCTCGTAGAAAATGACGACGGGCATGCCTTCGTAGAGAGCAAGCTCGTCCGTGACCTCGTCCAATACTCGCCCGTCGTGTCGTAGGCACCAGCACCACATTCCTCTTTCGTCTTTGAGGCAAGAATTGAAATCTGCGTAGATACGAAGCGTCATCTGTTTGTGCCGTGCTTGGCTGGCAGCGCGATCGTTTCCTGGATGTGCGCAACCGCTTGGATGAACTCGCGAGGCGATCGCATCCGCAGGCCGCTGTGCGGATGGCATTCGTTGTAATGATCGATCCACCCTGGAAGCTGCGCCAGGACGGTCAGGGCATCCGGGCGGGGCTGGACGCGAGCGTAGTCGCGCTTGAGGGTTTTGACGAACGCCTCGCTGATGCCGTTGCTTTCCGGGCTCCTGATCGGGGTGAAGCAGGGCATGAGAGAAAAAGCCGCCGCGAAGTCCAGCGTCTCGCGGGCGGTGTAGGCAGAACCGTTGTCAGCGAGCCACTGCACGGGATGGGGCGCCCGGGAAGCGGAGAAGCGGCGCTCGACGCAGGCGAGCATGAGATCGCGCACCATCTCGCCGCTGATGCCGCCCGTGCTTGCTTGCCAGGCGATGATCTCGCGGTCGCAGGTGTCGATCGCGAATACGACGCGCACCACCTCGCCGTTCCAACAGCCGATCTCAAGCGCGTCGGACGACCAGCGCTGGTTGGACGCCAAGGCAATGACGGTGCCTTCGTGCGCGCGGACCGGCCGGTGTCCGACATGCGGCTGCAGCAGCAGGCTGCCCTGCGCCATTAGCCGGAACACCCGCTTGTGGTTGACGGGTTCCGCTCCTGACGCCCGACGTGCTCGATTGAGCAGCGCCGTGATCCGGCGATAGCCGTAAGTCGGCCGCGCGTCGGTGAGCTGGCGGATTGCAGCCAGCAACTCGTTATCGCCCTGGCGGTGGTAGCGGCTCCGTGGCTTGGCTTTGCCGGCGAGCTGCTCGACGAGATTGGATCGCGCAACCCCGAGGGTGTTGGCTACGGCCTTCACCGGGAAGCGTCCCGAGGCGGCGACGGCAACTGCCAGACGGGCTTTTTTCCCCGGGCGGCGGTCAGGGCCTCCTTGAGGATCTCGACTTCCATCGTCTTGCGGCCGAGCAAGCGCTCAAGTTCGCGCACGCGCTGCTCCAGTTCACGTGCGCGGCCGGCGGCCACCACATCGTCGTCAGCTTTGACGGCGACCTGGCCGCCTTGGGTCATGAGCTGCCTCCACTTGAACAGCAGGCTGGGCGAAACGCCGCGCAGTCGTGCGACCGCCGAAACGGTCATCCCAGCTTGCATGGTCTCCTCGACCAACGCGAGCTTCTGCTCGGCACTGTAGCGGCGCCGGCGCTCGCGGCCGGTGATGATCTCGATGTGCGTCGGGTCATTCGGCATAGGCGCATGCCTAGGCGTAAGCCTAGGTCCTCATGGTTGCGCCACCTGTCCGGTCGGATTGGGGGCCGCTCCAGATCGCCCTTCGCGAGCTGCTGGAGAAGGGCTCTGACGCGACTTTCCTACGCGA
>CAXUGD010000026.1:0-17288 GCA_964250355.1 uncultured Acetobacteraceae bacterium
GGGGGCCCCCCGGGGCCCCGCGGCCGCGCGGCTGGTGGGGCGGCCGCGATCGGGCCGGTCGGGCCCGCGCCAGGGGAACCGGCACGGCGCAGGCGGTCCGGCCTATGAGGTCCGGAATCCGCCAGACAGTGCGGCGTGCTGCGCTATTCTCTCCCCATGCACCTGGACCCCACACTCTGCCGACAGGCGATGCTGGCCCGCGATGCGCGGTTCGACGGCCGGTTCTTCACGTGCGTCAGGACGACAGGCATCTACTGCCGGCCGATCTGCCCGGCGCGGCCCCCGAAGGCGGCGAACTGCCTGTTCGTGCCGACGGCTGCCGCGGCACAGGAGGCGGACTTCCGGCCCTGCCTGCGCTGCCGTCCGGAGGCATCCCATGCGCTTGCTGCTTGACCGCGTGCGGTCCCCCATCGGCACGATCCTCCTCGTGCATGACGAAGACGACCGGTTGCGCGCCCTGGATTTTCAGGACTTCGAGGATCGGATGCACCGGCTTTTGAGGCGGCATTACGGGGCGGTGACGCTGACCGACGCTTCAGCACCGCCCGCCAGTGCCGCCGCGTTGAACGCCTATTTCGACGGTGAGCACACGGCCCTGGCTTCGGTCAGGACGGAGACGGCCGGCACATCGTTCCAGCGCTCGGTCTGGTCGGCGCTGTGCCAGATACCGCCCGGCCAGACCGTCAGCTATGGCGCCCTCGCCGCCAGGATAGGGCGGCCCAAAGCTGTCCGGGCGGTCGGCTTGGCCAACGGCGCCAATCCGATTGCCATCGTCGTGCCCTGCCACCGCGTGATCGGCTCGGATCGCGCGCTCACCGGATTCGGCGGCGGCCTGCATCGCAAGCGATGGCTGCTCGATCATGAGGGCAATCGATCCTGGCGCGATGCGGGAGGCGCCTAATCTTTGGCGGGGTCGTGCCCCCAGTTCATCAGCGACTTGCGCCAGCGTGTGTCGGTGATGTCGCCTGCGGGGCGCTGGGCGCTGTGGCGGTGGACGTAGCCGATCACCTTTCGCATGGCCGCGTAGTCATCGTCCGACAGGTCGGCCTGTTTCCTGGACCGTATCTGCCCGATGGTCTCGCCCATATGGTGGCCCACCGACTCGGGCTGGCCGGCATCGGTCACCCGGTCGCCCTCCGGCGTCATGCCCACCGCGCGGCTCTCATCGCTCGCCAGCCAGTGTCGAAGCTCCGCGGGCGTCATGTTGACCAGCCGCGTGAACTCGGCGTGCACCGACCGCTTGTCCTCGGCGCTGAGGCTGTGGGCGCTCACGAGGCAAGCGCCCTGACCAGTTCGTCCTTGCGCATGCGCGACCGGCCGGCGACCTGCTTTTCGGCCGCGCGCGCCAGCAGGTCACGCCGGGTCAGCTTTGCCAGGCCGGCATCGGCTTCCGCGTGCCGGTCCTGTGCCACCTTTCGGGCCACCGCCGGCGGTTGGGCGGAAAACTGCTTGCCGCGCCGCGTGTCGGCCCGCTTCTTGGCGGTCGTTTCGGCGTATTCACGGTCGCTCAGCTGTTCCCTGGCGTGTTCGGGCAGGTAGCGCTCGCCGGTCTTGCCGGACGGCTCACCGGACTTCGTGCCCCAGTGCTCGTCGGTCCACTGGTGCAGGTGGTTGTCTTCCGTCTTCTCCCCCACATAGCCGCCGCCGGCCGCCTTGTAGTCGTGCACGGCCAGCTGCGCCTTGCGGGCCGACCACTGCCCCGGCTTGCCGCCCCGGCCACTCTCGGTCACCTCGTGCTTGATGCGCTCCCATAGAGCGGGGTCGGATTTCTCGGCGGTGGCTGTCATGGGGAGCGGCCCTCCTGCGCCGCGCTGCTGCCGCAACACGCATGGGTGACCCATGTTCCGTTGCTGGCCTAGCTGTGATCCCGCCATGCGGCCTGGTGCCGGCTGTAGCGGTGCTCGCTTTGGCGCTAAAGATCGTGATCGCCAAGGCCAGGGGTGCGCGGCCGCACCCCTGGCTGCTCGGCGATCACATGTCCTAGACGAGTTCGGCCACCCGCCCGTTGATCGTCAGCCCTTCCACGCCCGCGCCCACATGCACGATCTCGCCCTCATGCACCGCACCCTCCAGCAGCAGGCTGGCCAGTGGGTTCTGCAGGCTGCGCTGGATCACCCGCTTCAGCGGCCGCGCGCCATAGACGGGGTCGTAGCCCTCGTTGGCCAGCCAGTCCTGCGCCGTCTGATCCAGCTCCAGCCCGATCTTGCGGTCGGCCAGCAGCGCGCGCAGGCGCTGCAGCTGGATATCGACGATCACCTCCATGTCGGTCCGCGCCAGGCGGCGGAAGGTGATGATCTCGTCCAGGCGGTTGAGGAACTCCGGCCGGAAGTGCTCGCGCACCACCCGCATCACCTGGGCGTGCGCCATCACCATCGGCTCGCCGTCCGGCTGGTTGGCCAGGATGTCGCTGCCGAGGTTGGAGGTGAGCACGATGATGGTGTTGCGGAAATCCGCCGTGCGGCCCTGGCCGTCGGTCAGGCGGCCGTCGTCGAGCACCTGCAGCAGCACGTTGAAGACGTCCTCATGCGCCTTTTCCACCTCGTCGAACAGGATCACCTGGTAGGGGCGGCGCCGCACCGCCTCGGTCAGCACGCCGCCTTCCTCATAGCCCACGTAGCCGGGGGGTGCGCCGATCAGGCGGGCCACCGCGTGCTTCTCCATGAACTCGCTCATGTCGATGCGCAGCATGGCGCGCTCGTCGTCGAACAGGAACGCGGCCAGCGCCTTGGTCAGCTCCGTCTTGCCCACGCCGGTGGGGCCCAGGAACAGGAAGCTGCCGATCGGCCGGTTGGGGTCGCCCAGCCCGGCGCGCGCACGGCGGACGGCGTTGGCGACCGCCCGCAGAGCGTCCTCCTGCCCCACCACGCGGCGGCGCAGCTCGTCCTCCATGCGAATCAGCTTGGCGCGCTCGCCCTCCAGCATCCGCTCCACCGGCACGCCGGTCCAGCGGCTGACCACGCCCGCGATCTGCTCAGCGGTCACCGCCTCGTTGACCAGCTTGCCGTCCGCCTGGCTCCCCTCGATCTGGCGCTGCAGGTCGGGGATCACGCCGTAGAGCAGCTCGGAGGCGCGGGCCAGCTTGCCGGACCGCTGCGCAATCTCGACCTCGCCGCGCGCTTGGTCCAGCTGCTCCTTCAGCTTCTGCGTGCCGGCCACCTTTTCGGTTTCGGACTTCCAGGCCGCCGTCATCGCCGTCGAGCGCTCCTCGATCTCGGCCAGCTCATGCTCCAGCCGCGCCAGGCGCTCGCGGGAGGCGGAATCGTCCTCGCGCTTCAACGCCTCGCGCTCGATCTTCAGCTGGATCAGCCGGCGGTCCAGCTCGTCCAACTCCTCCGGCTTGCTATCCACCTCCATGCGCAGCCGGCTCGCCGCCTCGTCCATCAGGTCGATCGCCTTGTCGGGCAGGAAGCGGTCGGTGATGTAGCGGTTCGACAGCGTCGCGGCGGCGACCAGCGCGCCGTCGGTGATGCGCACGCCGTGGTGCAGCTCGTACTTCTCCTTGATGCCGCGCAGGATGCTGATCGTGTCCTCCACGCTGGGCTCGCCCACGAACACCGGCTGGAAGCGGCGGGCCAGGGCCGCATCCTTCTCCACGTGCTTGCGATATTCGGACAGCGTGGTGGCGCCGATGCAGTGCAGCGCGCCGCGGGCGAGCTCGGGCTTGAGCAGGTTGGAGGCGTCCATCGCGCCGTCGGCGCGGCCGGCGCCCACCAGCGTGTGCATCTCGTCGATGAACAGGATCACCTGGCCTTGGGCCTGCTCGATCTCCTGCAGGACGGATTTCAGCCGCTCCTCGAACTCGCCGCGGTACTTCGCGCCGGCGACCAGCCCGCCCATGTCGAGGCTGAGGACGCGCTTGTTCTTCAGCGCCTCCGGCACGTCGCCGCGCGCGATGCGGAGCGCCAGGCCCTCGACGATCGCGGTCTTGCCCACGCCGGGCTCGCCGATCAGCACCGGGTTGTTCTTGGTGCGTCGGGCCAGCACCTGGATAGTGCGGCGAATCTCCTCGTCGCGGCCGATGACCGGGTCGAGCTTTTGCGACCGCGCCTGCTCGGTCACGTCCTTGGTATATTTCTTCAAGGCGTCGAAGCCGGATTCGGCGTTGGCGCTGGTGACTTTCCGGCCCTTACGTATGCCGTCCAGCGCACGCTCGACGCTTTGCGGGTTGGCGCCGCCGGCGCGCAACGCCCGCCCGGCCGGCGTGTCGCTGGCCACCAGGGCGGCCAGCACGCGGTCCTGCGCCACGTACTCGTCGCCGGCGCCGCTCGCCTGCTTCTGGGCGGCGTCCAGCACGCGTACCAACTCGGGCGTCACCTGCGGCTGGCCGGCGCCCTGGCCCTGCACCTTGGGGATGCGGGCGATCTCCGCCTCGTTGGCGGCGCGGATCTTCTGCGGGTCGCCGCCGGCCGCCCGGATCAGGCCGGATGCGGCCCCTTCCTCGTCGTCCAGCAACGCCTTCAGCAGGTGTTCGGGGGTGATCCGCTGGTGGAATTCGCGGATCGCGATCGTCTGGGCGGCCTGCAGGAAGCCGCGCGTGCGCTCGGTGAGCTTTTCCATGTCCATTTCTGTTCGTCCCTATCGATCAGGCGACCAAAACCATTGGCGCCCCTCTCGGAGGCAGCGCCGTCGGGACAGGATTTGGTGTTTTGGGCGGGCGCGCTCAAGGCCGCGCAGGCGCTCAGTGGCGGCGGCCGATCAGTTCGATGCCTTCACCCCGCGCGGCCTTCGCCAGGTCCGCGTCCAGCGTCGCCAACGCCACAGATTTACGTTTGGCCAGCTCCAGATAAGCGGCGTCATAGGCCGTCAGCCGGTGCTTGCGCGCCAAACGCAACAACGCGCTCTCGTCGGGTGAACGATCGATAAGGATGCTGAGGCTTGTCAGCCGGCCAAGGAATACATGCGTGTCGTCGGGGGTGATCCTCTTTCGGCGCTCGCCCATGACAAGGCCGTTCCGTAACTCGAACCACCACAGCGCGGGGACTGTCATCTCCTCCTTCGCGGCCCGGTTTGCCGCTACGGTTGCGACGGGATCGTCCTCGTCATCGAACACCCACGGCAGCATCGCCGAGGCGTCGATGGCAAACATCAGATCCGGCGTCCCTCGTCACGCCAGGCAAGTATCTCCTCAACGGTGATGGTGCCCCGGCCTTTAGCCTCGGCCCGCATCTCCGCAATCACCTTTGCCCTGTCCACCCGCCGAGCCTCCTCGTCTGGCACCAGGCGTGCGACAGGGTGGCCATGACGGGTGATCACCACCGTGTTCCCGGCCTCCACCTCGTCGAGCAGTTGGGCCAAATGGGTTTTAGCCTCTGACGATCGAACCTCACGCATCGCGAAACCTTTCCGACCGGTCAAATGGACCGGTCGGTATTGTAGGCTTACAGTTCTTAAGGCCCAAGCCTTTTGTGCGCCGCCGCCCGGCCGGCTAGGCTGCCGCCATGGCTCGCCCCCCCATCACCGGCCTCGACCGCTACATTCTGCGGCAGCTGGCCGCCTCGCTCGTGGCCGTCACGACGGCGCTGGTCGCCCTGATCTGGCTGACCCAATCGCTTCGCTTTGTGGAGCTGGTGGTCAACCGCGGCCTGAGCCTGCGCGTGTTCCTGCAGCTGACCGGGCTGCTGATCCCCAACTTCGTGGCCGTGATCCTGCCCATCACCACCTTTGTCGTGGTCCAGTTCGTCTATCAGCGGCTGTCCGGCGACCGCGAGTTGACGGTGATGCGCAGCGCGGGGCTGAGCCAGTGGGCGCTGGCGCGGCCGGCGCTGATGCTGGGGCTGCTCGCGATGGCGGCCAGCTTCGTGCTGAACATCTGGATCGTGCCGGCCAGCTCCACCGCCTTCAAGGAGTACCAGTTCGAGCTGCGCAACAAGGTGGCCGCCTTTCTGCTGCAGGAGGGCGTGTTCACCGCCATCAGCGACCAGCTGACCGTGTATGTACGCCGGCGCGACCCGGACGGCACGCTGCGCGGCATCCTGGTGGAAGACGACCGCCAGTCGCACACGCGGGCCACCATCCTCGCCGAAAGCGGGCGGCTGCTGGCCGATGCCGATACCCCGCGCGTGCTGCTGCTGAACGGTTCGCGCCAGGAGATCGACGCCAAGACCGGCCGGCTGGACGTGCTGACCTTTGCGGAGGACACCGTGGACCTGGCCAGCGGCCGCGGCGAGGATGCCCAGCGGATGCGCGACGACAACGAAATGAGCCTGCACGAGCTTTTATACCCGGACGCCCGCACCCAGCCGCGGGACGCCAACAAGTACCTGGTGGAGGCGCATCGCCGGCTGACGCAGCCGCTGACCACGCTCGGTTTCACCCTGGTGGCCCTGCTTTCGGTGCTGACCGGCAGCTTTCGGCGCGCCGGCAGCCTGTTGCGGCCGCTAGCCTCCGTGCTGGCCATGGTGGGCCTGCTCGCCATCGGGCTGACCGCCCAGAGCCTGGCCACCCGGCACCCCGGCCTGATCGGTCTGATCTGGATGCAGGCCTGCCTGCCGGGCCTGGCCTGCGCCTGGCTGCTGTTCGCCCCCGGGCTGGCCCCGGCGGCGCTGGCGCGGGCGGTGGGCTGAACGGTGCGCTTCGCCCTGACGCTTTCGGTCTATATCGCGCGGCAGTTTACCGCCGCGGCGCTCGCCATGCTTGCGGCCCTGTCGCTGCTTGTTATGCTGTTCGACTTCATCGAGCTACTGCGCCGGGCGGCCCTGCGGATCGATGTCGGCCTGGGGCTGGTGGCCGGTATCGCCCTGCTTCGCCTGCCGTACTACATGCTGCAGATCCTGCCGTTTGCCGTTCTGGTGGGCGGGATCATCGCGTTCTGGCGGCTGACGCGCTCGTCCGAGCTGATCGTGGCGCGCGCGGCCGGGGTTTCGGCCTGGCAGTTCCTCAGCGTGCCGGTGGCCAGCGCCATCGGCCTGGGCCTGGCCGCCAGTGGGGGCCTGTCGCCGCTCTCTTCGGCGATGTTCGCCCGCGCCTCGGCGCTGGACAACATCTACCTCCGGCAGACCGGCGGGCCGCTGGCGCTCAGCGGCGGCCAGCTCTGGCTGCGCCAGGCCGACCACGGGCTGGACGCGCAGGGGGTGGCGATCATCCATGCGCGGCAGATCGCGTTGCAGGGCAAGCGCGTGGCGGTCAACGACGTCAGCGTGTTCCGGCTCGACGCGACCGACCACCTTCTCTCGCGCGTGGAGGCCGGCCACGCCACCCTGCTGCACGGCGCTTGGGAGATGGAGGGCGCCCGGACCATCACGCCAGACCACATGCCCGTGCCGGTGGGAGACTTCAAGCTGCCCACCGACCTCACCGCCACCCGGGTGGAGGAAAGCTTCCAGTCGCCCGACACGCTCTCGGTATGGGCGCTGCCCAGTTTCATCCGGCTGCTGGAGAATGCCGGCTTCTCCTCGGTCCGCCACCGCCTGCACTTCCAGTCGCTGCTGGCGCTGCCGTTACTCTGCGGCACGATGGCGCTGGTTGCAGCCGGCTTCTCCATGCGTCAGACACGGCGCGGGGGCGTGGCCCGCATGGTGGGCTCGGGTGTTGCGGCGGGGTTTGCATTGTTCACGGTCAGCAAGGTGGCTGAGGAGTTCGGGCAGTCCGGCGCGCTGCCTGCCATGCTGGCCGCCTGGGCGCCGGCCGCCGCCGGCCTGATGCTGGCGCTCTCGCTGCTGCTGCACCTGGAGGACGGCTGAGTGGCAGCTGTCAGCGGTCAGCGATCGGCCGTCAGGTGGCTGGCCGTGCTTGGTGCGGGGCTGCCGGGGGTGGCGGCGGCGCAGTACCGGCCGCCGGCGCAGCATTTTCCGACCATCAACACCGAGACCCAGCCGCTATCGGGCAACGAGCCGGTGACCTTCCAGGCCGACAGCGTCACCTACGACAAGGACCACGGCCTGGTCTCGGCCGACGGCCACGTGGAAGCCTGGCAGAACGACCACGTGCTGCGCGCCGACCGGGTGACGTTCGACCGCAACACCAACGTGGCGGCGGCCTATGGCCACGTAGTGGTTGTGGAGCCGGACGGCCAGGTGCTGTTTGCCGACTACGCCGAGCTGACCCAGGGCATGCGCAGCGGCGTGCTGACCGGCATGCGCGCGCTGCTGGCCCAGAACGGCCGGCTGGCCGCCAACGGCGCGCGGCGCACCGACGGCAAGATCAACGAGATGACCCGCGGCGTCTATTCCACCTGCAACGTCTGCGCGCAGCACCCCTCCAGGGCACCGCTGTGGCAGTTGCGCGCCCACCTGCTGACCCAGGACCTCGAGAACCAGCGCATCGAGTACCAGGACGCCTACCTCGATTTCCTCGGCGTCCCGGTGTTCTACCTCCCCTATTTCTCCAACAGCGCGCCCTCGGTGAAGCGGCAGAGCGGGTTGCTGGCGCCCACCTTCGCGGTCACCGACAGCCATCTGGGCGCCTACGTGGCGGTGCCGTACTACCTCGTGCTGGACGACCAGTCCGACCTGACGCTGACGCCCCTGATCGCCACGCGCACGGGCCCGCAGCTCGAGGCACTGTACCGGCGCGACTTCAACAACGGCGTGCTGCGCATCGACGGTGCGGTGGCGCGCGACCAGGGCGCCCACCAGAGCGAAGGCCAGAACAGCGGTGCCAAGGGCATTCAGGGCTACCTGTTCGCCCACGGCCTGTTCGACTGGGACAAGACCTGGCGCTACGGTTTCGACGCCAACATCGCCAGCTCGACCGACTACCTGCGCGACTTCCACGTGCCCGGCTACGGCGCCAACGTGTTGACCAGCGACGCCTTTATCGAGGGCTTCGGCACCGGAGCCTACGCCAAGCTCGACATCCGCACCTATCAGGGGCTGGACAGCAGCATCAAGCAGAGCCTGCTGCCCTACGTGCTGCCGCGCTTCCAGTACAGCTTCTTCGGCGAACCGGATAGGCTGGGGGGACGGCTCAGCTTCGACACGGAGGAGTACAACATCACGCGCCAGGAAGGCACCAACGACCAGCGCTTGGCCGGGCGCGTCGAGTGGAACCGCCCTTTCGCCGGCGCGCTGGGCGACCGCTGGCTGCTGACACTGCAGGGCACGGCCGCGGCCTACAACGCCAACGTGCTCAACGGCCAGCCGAACTACCAGGACAACGACGTGGCGCATGGCGTGCACGGCCAGGCGCAGGTGGCCGTCAAACTCAACTGGCCGTTCCTGCGGGCCGACGGCGGGGGCGGCAACCAGATCATCGAGCCGATCGTGCAGGTGATCGCCGCCCCGCAAAGCGGCAACAGCCTGCGCCGCAACATCCCCAACGAGGACAGCCTGAATTACGAGTTCACCGACGCAACGTTGTTCCGGCTGAACCGGTTCGAGGGCTACGACCGTTACGACGGCGGCCTGCGTGCCAACTTCGCGCTGCGCGCCGAGTGGAACCTGGCCGGCGGCCAGAAGCTGGAGGGCATGATCGGGGCCTCCTACCAGGAGCACCTGGATCGTAACCTCTACCCGCAGTTCCAGCCTTGGAACGGGTTCGAGCCGGGCACCCATCTTTCCGACATCGTGACGCGCGCGAGCTATGTGCCCAACACCTTCTTCGATCTTACCGCCCGTGGCCGCTTCGACCACAGCAACGGCGACATACGGTTCGCCGACGCCATCGGCAGCGCGGGCGTGCCCCTGCTGCGGGTGAGTGCGGGCTTTATCTTCAGCTCAACCAACCCTTACGCGGAATACCTCAACAACTTCAATGAGCCGGCCCTGTTCAAGCCCAACCTGTATTTTGGCCCGTTCCCCGGGCCCTTCAACGCGTTCTTTGCGCCCCGGGAGGAGGCAACGGTTGGCGCCTCCTCGCATGTGGGCGCCTATACGATCAGCGCGGATGCCAGGCGCAACCTGGAAACAGGCAAGTTGATCTCGGTCGGCACCAACGCCAAATGGGAGAACGAGTGCTTTGCGTTCGACATCTACGCAGCCCGCCGGTTCACCGCGATCAACAACGATTCCGGCGACACCACCGTGCTGTTCACGATCATCCTGAAAACGGTGGGTGCGTTCGGTGCCAACGGATAACCGGTTGCCGGTCTTCGGTCATTGAGTGATTAGGTGCTTATGATGCGTCATACCCTGCTTGCCTTGCTTCTGGTTTCGGCCCCCGTCGCCTATGCGGCGACGCCGGTGGCAACCAAGCCAGCCGCCCCGCCCCAGGCGGCCGAGCCTGCCGACGGCATCGTGGCCGTGGTGAACGGCGAGGTGATCACGCGGGCGGATGTGGACAACCGCGCGCGCCTGTTCGCGCTGACCACGGGCCAGCCGATCGCGCCCGAGACCCTGCGCCTGCTCCGCCCCCAGATTACCCGCGAGCTGATCGACGACCGGCTGAAGTTCCAGGAAATCCAGCACCGCAAGATTGCCGTGCCGGACATCGACGTGGCGCACGCCATCGCCGATATTGAGCAGCGCAACCACCTGCCCCCGGGCGGCCTGCAGGCCAAGCTGTCTGGCCAGGGCGTCTCCCCCTCTACCCTGATCGCCCAGATCCGCACCCAGCTCGGCTGGACGCGCGTGCTGCGCCAGGAACTGGCCGAACGCGGCCGCATCACCGAAAATGAGGTGGCCGAGCAGGAGAGGATCTTCAAGCGCGACCAGGGGCAGCCGCAATACCGCCTGGCCGAGATTTTCGTGGCCGCCGAAGACCCGGCGCATCTGAACGACGCCCGGCACTTCGCCGATACGGTGATCCAGCAGCTGCACGCCGGCGCCCCGTTCGGCATCGTGGCGGCCGAGTTCAGCCAGAGCCAGACCGCGCTGGAAGGCGGCTCGCTGGGCTGGGTGCGGCCCGACCAGCTCGATCCGCAGGTGGCCAGCCTGGTCACGCAAATGCCGGTGGGCGCGATCAGCAATCCGGTGCGCGTGGCCGGCGGGTTCGACGTGGTGGCGTTGCAGGAAAAGCGGCAGGTCGGCTCGGACCTGGCCACCATGCTGACGCTGCGCCAAGCCTTCTACCCGTTCAGCACGCCGCTCGACCCGCAGAACCCCACCCCGGAACAGCGCGCGGCGTTGATTGCCGGGCAGAACCTGAGCAAGTCGGCCCGGAGCTGCGCCGATGTGGAGGCGGCCAACAAGACGGCCGGGGCCAAGCGCGCCTCCGACCCCGGCGCGGTGCGGCTGGATCGCCTTGCCGGCCCGATGCAGGCACTTCTGGGCGGCTTGGCGGTGGGCCAGGCGAGCAAGGCGCTGGTGACCAATGACGGCATCCTGGTGGTGATGGTGTGCGCGCGCGACCAGAAGAACATGGCCGCGATGAGCCGCGAGGACATCGGCAACCAGCTGCTGGAGGAGCGGGTAGAGCTCGCCTCGCGCCAGCTTCAGCAGGACCTCAGGCGCCGCGCCCTGATCGACCAGCGCAGCTGAGCGCGAAAGGCCCCCACACTTACCTAAGGCGCATATGCTGCTATAGGCGGCGCTTGGCGGAGGACCTTGGACATGGCCAGGCGCAGGCAACTGTATGAGGGAAAGGCGAAGATCCTGTTCGAGGGGCCGGAGCCGGGAACCCTGGTGCAGTATTTTAAAGACGATGCGACGGCCGGCAACGGCACCAAGAAGGGGATCATCACCGGCAAGGGCGTGCTGAACAACCGTATCAGCGAGTACCTGATGCTGCGCCTGGCCGAGGTGGGCATTCCCAACCACTTCGTCCGCCGGCTGAACATGCGCGAGCAGCTGATCCGCGAGGTGGAGATCATTCCGCTGGAGGTGGTGGTGCGCAACGTGGCCGCGGGCTCGATCTGCACGCGGCTGGGCATCCCCGAGGGCACGCGCCTGCCGCGCAGCATCATCGAGTACTATTACAAGAACGACGCGCTGGGCGATCCGATCGTGGCCGAGGAGCACATAACCGCCTTCGGCTGGGCCAACACGATGGACATGGACGACATCGTGGCCATGACGCTGCGCACCAACGACTTCCTGACGGGGTTGTTCCTGGGCGTGGGCATTACGCTGGTGGACTTCAAGCTGGAGTTCGGCCGCCTGTGGGAGGGCGAGGACATGCGGGTGGTTCTGGCCGACGAGATCAGCCCCGACAACTGCCGCCTGTGGGACACCAAGACGAGCGAGAAGATGGACAAGGACCGCTTTCGCCGCGACCTGGGGCGTGTGGAGGAGGCCTATCAGGAAGTGGCCAAGCGCCTGGGCATCCTGCCGGAAGCGGGAATGCGGGACATGAAGGGCCCGGAGCTGATGCAGTGAAGCCGCCCTCCCTGAAGGTAAGGGTGACGGTGATGCTGAAGGATGGCGTGCTGGACCCACAGGGCCGCGCGATCGGCCACGCGCTGGGTAATTTGGGGTTTTCAGGCGTGGGCGAGGTGCGGGCCGGCAAGGTGATCGAGCTGGAAGTGGCCGGGACCGACCCTGAGGCCGCCCGCGCGCAGGCCGACGCAATGGCCCGCCGCCTGCTGGCCAACGTGGTAATCGAGCGTTTTTCGGTGGAGGTGTTCCCATGAAGCGTGTTGCCGTGATCCTGGCCTGCTTGGCCATGGCTGGAGCCGCCCAGGCCCAGCGCGTGTCCAAGGTTACCGCCAAGGTGTTAATGACTGCTTGCAGCAGCACCAAGCAGGCCGATCTGTGCGACGCCTATCTGGACGGCTTTACCGACGCGATCCGCGCCAACGGCCAGGACCACGCCCTGGCCTGCATCCCGCAGACGGTGGCCGGCACCGAACTGCGCGACGTGCTGGTGCGCTGGTTGCGCGACAACCCGGAATCCCAGCACGAGACCGGTGAAAAGGTGGCCCGGCTGGCGCTGCAGAAAGCGTATCCCTGCCATCGGTGATGCGCCTGCGCCTCACGTCCGGCTCTAGCTTCGAGCGCGACATCGGTTACAGCCGGGCAGTGGTCGATGGAGACTGGGTCTTTGTCAGCGGAACCACCGGCTTCGATTACGCGACCATGGCCATCGCGGAGGACGTGGTGGCGCAAGCCCGACAGGCACTGGCCAACATCGGCGCTGCCCTGGCCGAGGCAGGCGCCGGCTTCGGCGACGTGGTTCGCGTGCGCTACATCCTGCCCGAGCGTGCCGACTTCGCGCCGTGCTGGCCGGTGCTGCGGGCCTGCTTCGCAGCCGCATCACCGGCCGCAACGATGATGGTGGCAGGCTTGGCGGACCCGCGCATGCGCATAGAAATCGAGGTGACCGCACGGCTGCCGCCCACTCGGCCGCCGCCTTTTAACGGCACGTAAACCGTTCGCGACTACAACGGGGTGGAAGCGTTGCGGTACCGGATACATGCCCAAACTATTCCGTGTCGATGGCCTGAAGGCTCTGGTTGCGACAACGGCGGCCGCCCTGCTGATGTTCGTGGTTACCCTGGCGGTGCTGGCTTCCCGGATCGATCGGCAATCGTCGGTTCATGAGGCCATGCTGGTACGGTCCGGCTACGCCGCAACCATCGGCGACAGGCTGAGCCAGGTCGAGTCGGAAGCGATATGGGACGCGCTGTTGCAGCACACGGATGGCGTGGTGGACGCCAATTGGCTGGAGACCAACGTCGCTTCCCCCTCTGATTGGGATACGTTCGGGGCCATCGTGACGGTGGTCGGCCCGAACGACCGGATCGCATTCGCGCGCGAGCAGGCGGTAGCGTTGCCATCTGTGCGGTCGGCGGCGATCGAGCGCGCCTTGGCACCGCTGATCGCCCACCTGCGCGCGCACGAGGCTGCCACCGTCAAGCAACGCACTCATTCTGGGCCGCCTACCATTGCCGATCGGATCAGCCTGTCCGCAACCGTCATCGTGCAGGGAAAGGCCTATGCCGCGCTGGCCTGCCGCATCGACAGCGCCACCGGCGACATAGCCCGCCCGCGCGCGCGCGCCCCGCTGCTGGCCGTTCTGACCGCTGTGGACCGCAGGGTGTTGCCGGCGGTGACCGACAACCTGCTTCTGACGGGTGCCGCGCTGACACTCGGCACGGCAGCACCCGGCTTGGCCAGCGTCTCGCTCAAGGATGTGGACGGGCATGGGGTTGCCGCCCTGAGCTGGAGACCCATACGGCCCGGGACAGCGCTGCTTCGGGGCGCGCTACCCGTGATCCTCGCGTTGGTCATCCTGCTCGGCATAGCCGTCGTCCTGGCGTATCGGCGGGGAACGCGTAGCGCGCTTGCGCTGGCCGCCAGCGAAGCCAAGGCCAAACGCCTGGCCTTCCACGACCAGCTGACCGGCCTGCCCAACCGCCGTTTCCTGACGGAGCGGCTGGCCCAGGTCGTCACGCAGTCCAGGCGGCAGGCCA
Organism: uncultured Acetobacteraceae bacterium; assembly: GCA_964250355.1. Lineage (GTDB taxonomy): Bacteria > Pseudomonadota > Alphaproteobacteria > Acetobacterales > Acetobacteraceae > BOG-908. The sequence continues at coordinate 14,228 of CAXUGD010000026.1, forward strand.
GGTCGGTGGCACTGCTGCTGATAGACCTGGACCAGTTCAAGTCCATCAACGACTCGTATGGTCACGCCTGTGGCGACGAGCTGATACAGGAGGTGGCACGGCGCCTGACACGGACCATGCGCGCCAACGATGTCTGCGCGCGGCTGGGCGGCGACGAATTCGTCATTCTCGCTGATGGCTGCTCTCCGCAGGAGGCGGCTTGCCTGGCAGACCAAGCCGCAGCTTGCATCGTTGAACCGATCCAGCTGTCTGCGGCGACGGTGCAGGTCGGTAGCTCGATCGGCATCAGCATCCATCCAGGCGCCGCCGACGAGCACGAGCTGCTTCGGCAAGCAGATCTTGCCTTGTACTGCGCGAAGGACAGCCCGTCAGAGACGCACCGCTTCTACGAGGCGAGTATGGACGAGGCTTTGCAGAACCGCATCGGCCTGGTCGCCGACCTGCGGCAGGCCCTGTCGGACGGCAGCATACAAGTCGCCTACCAGCCGCAGTTTCGCGGTGGCTCGATGACGGGGGTGGAAGCCTTGGCGCGCTGGAGCCACCCCACACGGGGCGTGGTCTCTCCGGGCGTGTTCATCCCGCTGGCGGAGCAGTACGGCCTGATCGACCCGCTCGGACTTCACATTCTGAAGCAGGCCTTCATCGACGGCCGGCGATGGCCGGGGCTGAGCATTGCGGTCAACTTGTCGGCCGTGCAGATCCGGATGGCCGATTTCCTGGTCAAGCTCGAACGCCTCGCCGCCCAGACCGGCGCACGAACCCGGCAATTCGAGCTGGAGATCACCGAGAGCGTGTTGATGACGGATGAAGTGTGCATTCCGCGCACGCTGGACGCGTTGCGGGCCATGGGCTACCGCCTGGCGCTGGACGATTTCGGCACAGGCTATTCCAGCCTCAGCTACCTGCGCCGGTTTCCGATCGACAAGATCAAGATCGACCGATCGTTTGTCACACCCCTGCCTGCCGATACGGTTGCCGTCTCGCTCGTGCGCGCCATTGTCGATCTCGCCCAAGCGCTCGAGCTGGACATCATCGCAGAAGGAGTCGAGACGCCAGGGCAGCGCGAAAGTCTCGCCCTGATCGGCTGCAATGCCGTTCAGGGCTACCTGACCGGCCGCCCGGTCGCAGCGACGGAGATCGATCGGCTACTGGGCAGCACCCGTCCACAGCAATGGCGCAAACCCGTCGTTCTAACCGCCTGCGCCTGAAGGCCATCGATTTATAAGACCTGTGCGCGGATGCTTGAGCCGGCGTGTTCATTCTGTTTAATGTTGCGCGAGCGGGTTGGAGGCGACAGTAGGGCGGCATTGCATTGGCAAGACAGCTGGTATCAATGCGAGCAACCGACACGACCGCGCCTCTTTCGATCAGATTACGGCGCGGCTGGATTTGACAGCATTGAACGTTTGGCTGGTATTTCGGGATGCGCAAAGGCGTGCCAGGATGGCGGCCCTTGGCTCTGTTTCAGTCTCTGTTGCTGGCAATATGATAACCTTTCCAACATGTGGCTAGCTGAAAGGCTAGACGATCGGGCCAGCTTTCGGTTTTGTTGCGCATGAGCTTACACCTGGGCGCACCGCTCTCGTAGGCTGCGGCGCAGCTTTGGTAGGCGGACCTGGATCGGTTTTGGTTAAACACTATCATGCGTTAGCTCGACGCTTGTGGCATCCATTCGGCATAACGATGAAGGATGCTAGGCAGGACATCGCCGCCGCAAGCCGGTCCAAGGCTACGCGGCACATGTTGCGACCGACCAGGAGGCGGGGCTGATCCGCGGCGTCGAAGTCACCACCGCAAACGTCCATGCCCCAGGCAACGATGGCGAGCTTGGCACCTGCGCCGGGCAGCCAAACCGGCGGCGGCATCGGTAACCTTATCAACAGCTACGACCAGGATGGGCGGGAAAGTACAGCTGCGCCCTTCCATGGGGTGTTGGTGAGCCTGGGTAATCAGTGTTCTGCTGGCCGCCTCCGCTATCGTTTCGTGGGCCATAGGCGATCGGTAACCAAGGGCCGAGTGCAGCTGGACCGGGTTGTCCAGCGTTCGGTAACTCTGCAGCAAGCCATGCGAGCTTCTGCCTGTGACGCGAACCGGTGGCGGTCCAGCCGCTCGCACTCCAGCCTCTACGCCGACCCGAGGACAGACCAGCCGGCGCCCCCAGCGGGGGCAGCGCCGAGACCTACGTCTAGACGGGCTGTCGCGCCGGCAGTCGCTGACCAACGTCGCAGCCGGCCTGCGCACGTCCTATCTCTACCGCGGGCTTGATCCGGTGCAGGCGAACGCCGTTAGCACCGGCTCAGGCGCCTCGACGTACTCTCAGCAACTGCTCCTCGGGTTAGGCCTGGACGAGCGGTTCCAAAGCTACGGCAGCACCCCGGCCGGCTCGGGCGCTTTCATCAGCGATGTGCAAGGTTCGACCGTGCAACTGGAGCAGGGCCTCACGACCGAGGTCGGTTACAGCTACCCACCCTTCGGCAGCACAGGCAGCGCCACAACCAGCTCGCCCAACAAGTTTCGCTACACAGGACGCGAAGCATCCGACAACACGGGGCTATACTATTATCGAAGCCGGTATTACGCCCCTCAAATGAGCCGATTTTTGTCGGAAGACCCGCTCGGATTGGCAGTAGGTCCGAACGTATACGCATACGCAAACAATAATCCAGTTAACTGGAAAGATGCACTTGGTCTTTATCCTGGTGCTGGGGCAGCCGGGTTGGTTGCGGGCGGGTCGCAATGTGGCGGTGGCGGTAGCGGTGCAGTCCAGAATGTTGCAGCCGAGGAGGATGACGAGAAGATTGAGGATCTAATGGATCCCTTTGCGCAGGCTCGTACGCAGCAGTTTTATTCCACACAAGCGCAGCTGGCCCAATTGGATCCTGCTGCTCCATATGCGAGTTCCATAACGGCACCTGGTTATGCTCCCACCCAGCAAGATGTCGACCAAGTTACGGATGCTCTCAACGAGACGATAGACAACATTGCAGCCGAAATTGCTTCCGGTCATGCTAGGCTTCGGACCCATAAACAGGATTCCCGAATCGGCTGAAGCCTGATTCAA
>CAXUGD010000027.1:0-16376 GCA_964250355.1 uncultured Acetobacteraceae bacterium
ACATGCCGCTGCGTGGGTCCGAACGGGTCGGGCGAGGTGGGCCAGGGTATGTCGATGTGACTGTCCAGCGTCAGCGTGGCGCGGTGCAGCGCCGCAGGGTCGATCATCAGGTGGCCTTTTCGGGTCGTGCCGGACCCCAGGTGGTGCGGGCGGGCATGATGCACAGGCGCCGGTCGGCTTGAAAGCCGGGGGTGACGCACCGCGCGCGCGTGCGGTATGAGAAGCCCGGCTGTCTCCGTAGCTCAGCAGGATAGAGCACAGGATTCCTAATCCTGGGGCCGTGGGTTCGAATCCCGCCGGGGACATACCTCTTTCCTGCCGAAGCGTCCCACTGCAACGCACCGAAGGCGGAGCCAGCGTCACCCCCGCCGCGCAACGGGGATCAGCCGCGTGGCATCGACACTGTCAGGGAAGAGCGCACCCGTGTGGAACGGCAGCTATTTCGTGGCGCCTTCTACGCTGATCACCTGGGCGGAGGTGCCGAGCTGGGTCGGGCTGGCCAGGGCGTTGGTGGCGGCATCCGTCATCGTCACCATCGAGCCGGTCCGCCCGCCCAGGGGGGCGCCGGGCACGTCGTAACTGGCCGTGCCGATCTGGCTCGCGACATAGGCGACCTCCGACGACATCTGCTCCAGTCCGAAATCGGCCAGCGTACCCAGGCTGCCGCCGACCGTCGGCCGCTCGACGATCCACTCGGCGCTGCTGCCTTTCAGTGTGGTCCCGGCCGGCGCCGTCACCTGCCCGGTGACGTAGGTGTTGTTCTGCAGATTCACGAAAGTGAGGTTTGCGGTCGTTGGGTTGACCGCCTGGACGACCACGAACACCGAGGCGCCGCGATACATGGTGAAGTTGGTGATCTGGTAACCGACGGCCGGGTACCACTCGAACCACGGATAGAAGTCCTGCGTCGTGACTCCGTTGCTGCAGGCGGTATCGCCCTCCGTGCCGGCCTGCAGAACGTCGCCGCTGGTGCCCGAAGCGCCGTCGATGCCGACCCAGGTCGCCATCACGTCGAAGCCGGCGCAGGATCCCACCGGTTCCTGCACGGCCGGAAGCAGCCACTGCGCGAACACCTCGACATAGGACGAGGCGCCGTACGTGGCCGCGCCGCTGAGCAGGACTTCGCCGCTCCAATTCAGGCTGTTGGTAGCCGCGGCCTGCACGCTGTCTGTCCGATGCACGGCAACCAGCGGTGCGTGGCGCCGGTCGATGACCCGCAGCTGCGGCTCGATCCGAATTTTGGCCGCCCGCATTGCCCGTGCCCAGGCAGCGTAGGGCATCGCACTTCTGCCAAACGGATTTGGGCGGGCCGGAAAACCATAGCGCGCCAGGTCGGCGTCGGAGGCGGCGACGGGGTCGAAGCCGTCCGGCGGCGCCGGCAGACGATAGACAGCGCCGGCCTCGCGCGTTTGCGCAGGGGCAGCACAGGGCAGGCAGGCCATGCCGCTCAGCAGGCAGGTAAAAGCAACGATGGCACGCATGGACGCCCCCCTGACCTTGGCAGCACATTGGCGGCCAAACATTGATCCTCGGAAAGCGATGCACAAGGCGACCGTTCCAGGTGGCGCACAATAGGGTAAAAAGGCGTCCGGTCCAGCGCCGGCTGGTCATATTTTCGACAGCACGGGGCCGGCAGATGCGTGCGCTGGCCGGCTGTTCGTCTCGTCACCACCAATCCCGTCGAAAGCCGTTGGGTGCGGGCGTGGTGCCCTCCTGGCACAGGGTGCGGCACACCACGCAGCCGAGCCGAGTGATCCGCGGGGCTGCCTGTTTGGCGCGACACGGCCGGCTGGTGTAGCCAGAGGCCAAGCGCCCGTGTGCCGCCCGTGGCGCGCCGATAAGGGCCGGTGGGGAGACGATTCCTGTGTTCAACCGCCTGCTACCCGCGATCTGCCTATTAGCTGGGTCGGCCGCCGCGGCCGAACTGAGCGGCATTGCCATGCCCGACATGCTGGACGCGGCCGGCGCCCATCTCGTGCTGAACGGCATGGCGCTGCGCACCTACTCGTTCCTGGGCGTGCACATCTACGTGGCGGGCCTCTATCTCGACCGCCGCTCATCGGACGCGGCCGGGATCATGGCCTCGCCGGCGCCAAAATTGCTGCGCTTCACCTTCGTGCGCGATGTGGGGCAGGGCGCCGCACGGCGCTCGTGGCGCGACAGCCTGGATAACGCCTGCCACGCACCGTGCCGGCTGCCGCCCGAAGCCGTGGGCCGCTTCCTGGACGGCGTGCCGGGGATGCATGCGGGGGACATCAGCCAGTTCCTGTTTGCCGGCAACGTGCTCGACATCTCATTGAACGGGCGCGTGCTGGGCCATGTGGACGACCCGCTCTTCGTCCACGTGGTCCTGGCCTCGTTCATTGGACCCCACCCCACGGTGCCAGAGGTAAAACGGGCCTTGCTGGGAGAGCAGTAGAGTCGGTCGCCAGCTCACGCGAGGCTATGCGGCAGCGTCCCGCGCTGCAGGCGGGTCAGCAGGCGATGCTGAAGCCCAGGCCAACGACGGCGCCGTGCTCCGACTTCAGATGCGCCCGACAGTTGCAGGCGCGCCCCTCGGCCACCGCGTCCTGGCTTGCCGCCGCCGGATTTTGCGTCAGCTTGGACCAGGCGATGCCGCACCCCTTTGGCGGCACGGACGATCGCTCCACCACGCGAAGCAGCCTGACCGCATCCGAATGACCGACGATGTTGGCCGGCAGCACGACTTCCTCCGACGACGACTCGATCGCTTCGTTCGCCGTGAAAACCAGCGATCCACCCTGCGGAAAGGTGAACGCCAACGACTTGTTGTCGTCGTCCGCCTTCGCCGTGCAGGCACTCGGCGCCCCGAGTTTCTGCTTCAACAGGGTGTAAAAAGGCGATGCCTCGGCGTCGGATTGCAGCGGGGCGGGTTCGCCGGGACTAGCGCCGGCACACACCAGGGCAGCGTCAGCCGGGCGGGTCAGGCCAGAAAGGACCAGCCCGGCCCGCGCCAAACCCAGCCCGGCTCTCAAAACCCGACATGCCATCGCACTAACCCGCCTTCCTTTTCGAGGAACTGCTTCTTCCCCGGCAACTCGTTGATCGTTTTCTTGATAGCTGCCGCATCCTTTGTCACTGGTTGCACATCGAAGGCTTCCCCGGTCAGGTGCTTGGAAATAGAGCCCGCAGCACTTCCCAAGCCCTTCAACGTCTCGAGCAGGCCGGCGGCGATGTCCTCTTTGCTCTTGGCGTCCGGATGGTCGTCCACCCATTTCTGGCAGGCAGCGCTCGCCTTGCCCGCCTTGTAGGTCTTCTTGATCCAATCGCGTTTGCTGACGACGTTGCTGGCCATGGCTCGCGCCTGGGCCGCCACATCGCGCCGCCCGCTCGTAAACTGGATGTCCGGATGCGCTTTCAGCAGCGCCTCGGCGCCCTTCTGTGCATTGCCCGTCAGCTTCAAGGACGAAATATTCTGCGTCGCCACACGACTGCTCCCCTTCAGGTCGCACGGTCACTGTAACGACCTCAGGCTTGCAGGCAAGCTACTTGAATACATAGGACGCAAGCGCCGGCTCGGCCGGCAGTTGCGGCGCTGCGTTGAAAGCGGCGACGACAGAGGTGTCCAGCGCTAGAAGGTTCTGCGCCAGCACCGTGGGGTCCACGCCCGGTTGGGCAGCCTGCAAGCAGACGGAGGCGGGAATACGCGCCGGGTTGGCCAGCCCCACGTGGTCCAGCGCATCGATGGCCAGCGCGTAGCCGACCGCGTCATAGGTGCCCATCGCAAGGTGCTCGGACGTGTCGTTCGGACACACCGACTGCACGGCGATGTTGACGATCCGGCCGTGCCCGGTGTGCAACGAGGAACTGCCGGCGGCATCCAGGTTCGGCACGACCACCTCGTCATCCACGCTGTAGATGGTGGTGTAGGCGATGCCGGCGAACGTTTCGGCGCCGCTGTTCAGCGCGGTCAGGAACTTGGCAGCTGTTGTCTGCTGCCACACTGCCGGCGCGCAGCTTGCCTGCGCCGCACAGGACGCCTGAGCATCCAGCGTGCCGTGGTTGGACGGATCGAGCGCAACCATGTCGGCCACCATGGACCGCGTGTCGGGCCAGAAGCGCAGGGCCCAGCGCGGCACCATGCCGCCCTGGCTCCAGCCCAATATGCCGATTCGCCGGCCGGCCATGGCGTGCACGGCCCGGATTGCGTTCACCACGTACTCGCCGGCCGTCTGGATATCGAGCATGGCACTGCCGGGCAGGGTGACGGCACAGAACGGCCGTCCCTCAGCTGCAAAGGCGCGTTCGTAGTTCCAGGAAAAGGCAGTCTGCGGCGTCGATCCCGTGCCCGGCACCAGCAGGATGGCCTCATGACTTGGATCAGCCAGGTTTCCGCTGCAGGTCAGGCTGGCGGCCAGGTCGTTGGCAGACAGGGACAGCGCCGGACCAGGCCGGTTCAGCGGCGCGTAGGCGCCGGTGCCCGCCGCCCAGACCGGCGCGGAGAACAAGCTTGCAGCCAGTGCCGCCGCGTATCGAATCATCGGTGCCTCCCAGGTTGCAGACGGAAACGCCTGCGGGGCAGGGTGGATGCGCCGCGCGCGCCGGCTTGTTGCGTGCGACGTCGAACCGCGGGCCGCCTGGTGTCTTCTTGTGACCTTCGACGGCTGCTGGAAATTTTGTGTAACGGCGGCAACTTGGGCTTGCAACGGTTCCCGCCATACGATCTACTTTTTCCTGTCAACATCGTAATGCGGTGGACAGGTATGAAAGTTTCTGCAGGGACCTGCTGTCACCGTATTCAGCGAGACGCCACATGACGCGCCGTTTCGACCTATCCCGCGACGGCGCTTTTGTCCCGTCCGAACGGTCCCGGCCTGGCCAGGTCCGCTACGATAGCGCGGGCCGCCCCGTGGCCGACAGTGCCGACCAGCGGCTGTTGTTTGCCGACGAACTGCCCGAGGAACCGGGCCTGGAAGACGCGCTAGTCCGCTACATCGCGCAGGTTTGCACGCAGATGCGCGGCGCGGCGCGTCGCGCGGTGCCGGCGGTGTTGGCCGGCGGAGCCTGGGCTTCGGCCGCGGCGGCGCAGGTGTCGGCGGCCACGCTGTGCCAGGCAGCCCCCGTGTGCGTGCTGACCGCCGTGGGTGGCAGCACGCTGCACTACTGGCAGAAATCCCATCGGGACAAGCCGGCGCAAACGGCCCCGGTCGCGATTGCCGAGCCGGCGCGGCCGCAACCTCCGCTGGAGCTGGCCGATGCCGCGCCGCCAGCGCCGCCCCCCTCGCAGGAAACGGTGGCGGCACCCGTGCCGGACCAGCCGGCAGAGCCGCCGGCAGCCCCGGCACACGCGCTTTCCGTGCAGGAGCAGCTGCCCCTGTCTGCGGCAACGGCTGACCCAGGTGCCTCCGCCGACGCCGATCTGGCACGGCCGCCGCTTGCAGGTGCGGCGGTGCAGAGGGCGGCCGTGATGGAAAAGGTTGCGGCCGAGGACGCGACGGCGCCCGAGGACGCGCCCGCAGCGGCGCCAAGACATGCCGCACCCGTCCATCCGCACGGTGCAAGGCTGGCCGTGCGAAGCGCGCCGGTGGTACACCCGGCGCCCACCGTGGTGCGCATGGCACCGCCCGTCCTCGCCCACCTGGTTCAGCCGCGCCACCTCGCGCCGCGCGTTGTGATGACGCGGTTCGACATGCCGCACTGGCTGACGGAAACCCATGCCGCGCCGCGCCCGCCCGCGGTGATGTCGGCACCGCCGCACGCCTTGGCAGCACCCCACGAACAGCCGGCCGCGGCCGCCGACTCCGACCACGACAGCGATACGTTGAACGTGCCCGCCCGCGAGGAGGAGCCGGCCCGCCCTGCGCTGGCCGTGGTCGCTCATCGCGACCGCTTCTCGCCATATGGCCAGCCGGCCTACTACCCGCCCTCGGCCTACTACCCGCGCGCGCCTTATTACCCGCCCGCATCGTATTACCAGCCGTACGGCTATCCATACGGGCCTTACGGCTACCCATACGGGCGATACTAAAACGGTTTGCGGATTTGTTCAGCGAGAAGAGCAGTATGCAAGGCAGGCTCCCCTAGCTATTGAGTGTAAACGGCATCGATAAAAGCGCGAGCACGACAGAAGTGGTCGAGGAGCTTCCGTCGCGTCGGCAGGCCTAGTGTTGCGGGCCGGGAAGCCCCACCATGTCGGGAGCATGCAAACCAACTTCTCCGACATCCAACTCGCAGATCCCGATACCGCCAGCAGCAACCAGGTTCTGCGGACCTGCGTGCATTGCGGCATGTGCACCGCAACCTGCCCCACCTTTCTGTTGCAGGGCGACGAGCTGGACAGCCCGCGAGGCCGAATCTACCTGATCAAGGCCATGCTGGAGAGCGGCGAACCGGCCACCGAGGAGGTGGTGCGCCACGTTGACCGCTGCCTCTCGTGCCTGTCCTGCATGACGACGTGTCCGTCTGGCGTGAACTACATGCACCTCGTGGATCATGCGCGCCGCTATATCGAGGAAACCTACGAGCGGCCCTGGCACGAACGCGCGCTGCGCGCCATGCTGACGCTGGCACCAGCCCGCCTGCCGCCCGCCAGTACCCTGCAGCGTCCGCAAACCCATCCCGCACAGGGCCAGCGCCGCGCCCGCGTAGCGCTGCTGACCGGCTGTGCCCAGCGCACCCTGGCCCCCAGCATCAACGAGGCCACCATCCGCCTGCTGAATCGCATGGGGGTGGACGTCGTGATCCCGCCGGAGGTGGGCTGCTGCGGCGCGCTGACCCACCACATGGGCCGCCACCACGAGGCGATGGCGGCCGCCCGCGCCGCCCTGGCCGGCTGGGACCGCGAAATGGCGGGCGAGGGACTGGATGCGATCGTCGTCAACACCTCGGGCTGTGGCACCACGGTGAAGGATTACGGCTTTATGTTCCGCGACGAGCCGGAGCCGTGGCGCAGCCGCGCCGAAGCGGTCTCGGCACGGGCAAAAGACGTGACCGAGTTTCTGGCCACGCTGGACTACACCCCCACCCGGCCTGCATCCGGCCTGCGCGTCACCTATCACGCAGCTTGCAGCCTGCAGCACGGACAAGGGGTGCTGGCCGCACCAAAAGCGCTGCTGAAGCGCGCCGGCTTCACCGTGGTGGAGCCGATGGAGCCGCATATCTGCTGCGGTTCGGCGGGCATCTACAACATCGTGCAGCCGGAGATGGCCGGCAGGTTGCGCGACCGCAAGCTGGACAACATCGGCCGCACCCGTCCCGACCTGGTGGCGGCCGGCAATATCGGCTGCATCACCCAGCTTGCCGCCGGCCCCACGCCGGTATTGCACACGGTGGAGCTGCTGGACTGGATGGCCGGTGGCCCGGCCCCGGCCGCCGTGCAGGCGCTCCAACAACCCGCATGAAACGTCTCGGTCTGGCCCTGTCCGCCTGCCTGTTGGGCGCCGCCGCACCGGACGGCGTGGCCCCTCTGCTGGACCGGCTGCGCACGGCTCCCACGGCACAGCAGGCGGAGGCGCTGGAAAACCAGATTGCGGAAGCCTGGCGCGCACGCATCAGCCCGTCCGTGCAGTTGCTGGTCGAGCGCGCGACACAGTCCCTGCAGAACCAGGACAGCAAAACAGCGATCGGCGACCTGGATGCCGCCCTGGACCTGCAATCCGACCAGGCCGATCTGTGGCGCCTGCACGCCGAAGCGCGTTTTGCCAATGGCGACGAGCGTGGTGCCGTGGCCGACCTTGCCCAGGCGCTGTCGCGCGAGCCGCGCTGCTTTCCCGCTTTGGCCGACCTGTCGCGTTTCGCCGAGGCCCGCCACGACTACCCCATGGCCCTGGAGGCCTGGCGGCGGCTGATTGCGGTGGATCCGAAAGTCCACGGGGGCGCTGCCCGCCTTGCTAGCCTGCAACGCAAAGTCTCCGGCCAGCCGCTATAGCGGGGAGGTTGTCTGCCATGACCGCCTTGCGCGCCCGGCGTCACGACATTGAGACCCTGTTCCATCCGCGCTCGGTCGCCGTGCTGGGGCAGACGGCGGAGGCTGACCGCGTGCTGGCCAACCTGCGGGCGGGCGGCTTTGCCGGCAGTATCTGGCCGGATGGAGCAGCCTCGGCCGCCATGCCGCCCCAGGATTTCACGGTCGATCTGGGTGTTGTCACCGGGCCGGCATCCCGGGCCGGCGCCGACTTGATGGCCCTGGCGGCTAGGGGATGCCCGTTTGCCATCGTCACCTGCCGTGCCGGCGACCTGGCCGCACTCGCCGCCCGCTCGGGCTTGCGGGTGCTGGGGCCAAGCGCGTTTGGCATTGCGGTCCCGGCGCTGGGGCTGGATGCCTCGCTCTGCCACATCGCCCTGCCGACCGGCCACGTGGCCCTGGTCACGCAATCGGCCGCCCTGGCGCGCGCCGTTATCGACTGGGCAGGGCCGAACGGCGTGGGTTTCAGCCACGTGGCCGGCATCGGCGGCAACGCGGATGTCGGGTTTGGCGCAGTGCTGGGCCGAGCAGATGCGGTGTTCGAGGCGGCGTTGAACCGCGCCGGCGTGTTCACCGTGCACCGGATGGAGGCGTTCCTGGCCGCGGCCGAAACGCTCAGCCGGTCGCGCCCGCTGCGCGGTGAGACGCTGGCGGTTGTGACGAACGCGATAGGCCCCGGCCGATTGGCCGCAGATGCCGCCTTGCGGGCCGGGATCAAGCTCGCCGTCCTCCCGCCCGAAGCGCAGCAGAGTCTGACCGCCAGCCTACCCGCCGACTTGATCCTGGGCCTCGTCTATGCGGGCAGCGCAGCACCCACGGATGTCGCCAGCATCGCCGCCATGGTCTCGGCCGTGCCGGGCGTGGGCGGCGTGCTGGTGCTGCTGGCGCCCACCGGACCGAGCGATGCGGCCGCCGTCGAATCGGTGATCGCAGCCGCGCACACGGCGCATCTGCCCGTGCTGACCTGTGTGATGGGCGAGACCACCGGAGCCGGCCACCGCCGGCGGCTGGCGGAAGCGGGTTTGCCCGCCTTTGCCACCCCCGAGCAGGCCGTGGAGGCCTTCACCCACCTGTTGCGCGACCGCCATGCGCGGCAGGCGGCACGCGAACTGCCGCCCAGCCGCGTGCTGGACGTGGCACCCGACCACGACGCCGTCGCCCGCATCCTCGCCGATGCTGCCGGGGCAGGCTGTACGGCCCTCACTGCCGCCGAGTCCGCGGCCGTGCTGTCGGCCTACGGTATAGGCGTGGCACCCGAAACGGCGCGCGGCGAGTCCGGCCGGGTGGTGGCTTTGACCGTGCACGAAGACGCCACCTTCGGGCCGGCAATCGGGTTAGCCATGCCGTCCGGCACCGCTCCCGCCTACGACCTGCCGCCGCTCAACCTGGCTTTGGCCCAGGCTCTGGTCAGCCGGGCAGGGCTGCAAGACCCCATCCTGGTCGATGCGGCGTGTGACGCCCTGGTGCGGGTGAGCCAGCTTATGCTCGATGAGCCGACGATCCTCGCACTCAGCATCGGCGTGCTGCATCTGGGCGCCCAGGGTGCGACGGCAGAGCAGGTTGCGATCCGGCTGCACCCGCCCGGGCAGTGCGCCTCGCTCGCGATCTCGCCCTACCCCGATCACTTGGCCCATGACTGGTCCAGCCATGGGCAGACGTTCCTCATCCGCCCGATCCGGCCGGAGGATGCCCTGGCCCACGCTGCCCTGGTAGGGCGCGTGCCGCCGGAGGACCTGCGTTTCCGCTTCTTCACCACCCTTCGGCAGGTCGCACCCGAGCAGATGGCGCGGTTGACGCAGATAGATTACGACCGCGAGATGGCCTTCATCGCCGTTCGCCTGCGGGACGGGGCGACGGTGGGCGTATCCCGCCTGGTTTGCCAGCCGCAAGCGTCCGTCGGCGAGTTCGCTATCCTGGTGCAACCGGATTGCAAGGGACTGGGCCTGGCGCGCCACCTGATGGATTGCCTGCTGGCCTGGGCGCGCCGCCGGGGCATCTCCCGCATCACCGGACAGGTGCTGGCCGACAACTACACCATGCTGGGTTTCGTCCGTCATCTCGGCTTCACCGTGGACCGGCTGCCGGACGAACCCGACACGGCCGAAGCGAGACTCGATCTAGCCTGATGCCCATGGACCCCTTGCCGCCCGAACGCCTGCTGCTGCCCCTGGAGGCCGGACCGTTCCGAATGGCGCTCGGGCTGGTGTCGCGGCCGATCGACGAGCTGGTCGAGATCGACGCGCTCTACCCGGCCGAGCTGCAACTCCGGCGCAGGCTGCTCGACACGCAGCGCGATGCGGTGTTTGCCGCCCTGCCAGCCTCGGCCCCGGCGCGAACGGAGGTGCTGGCCGTGCTGGCGGAACTGCTGGTGCGCCGCCATCCAAGCTGGTTCGCCCGGCAGGGCGGCACGCTGTATAACCGGCTGACCAACGAGACCGTGGAGGTGTCGAGCCCGCCTCTGGACCCGCTCGAGACGGCAGGCCGGCTGGTTCAGGAGGATCTGTGTCTCATCGACACGGACCGCCCGTCCCCCGTTTTGACCGCCGCCGTCCTGTGTGCGCCGTCGCGCTGGCGGCTGCGGGAGAAGATCGGCCGCCCGCTGCTCGACGTGCACGGGCCCGTGCCGCTCTATGCCCAAAGGCTTTCGGCCGCCGTTGACCGGTTTATGCGCGCGCTCCGCCCGGGCCGGCTTGCCGAGCGTTTCAACTGGGGCCTGCTCGACGACGCGGCCCTGTTCCAGCCTGGGCCCGGCCCGGCCGCTACCGGGATTACCGCCCAGAACGCACCCGACCGGCTGTTCTTTCGTGTCGAGCGCCAGACGCTGATCCGCCTGCCAGCCAGCCGAGCCGTGCTGTTCGCCATCCGCGTCTATTCCTACACGCTGCGCCGCGTGCTGGGCACCCCGGGCATCGCCGCCACGCTGGCAGACACGATCCGTGCGATGCCCGACGATATGGCCGCCTACAAGGGCATCCTCCACGTCCGTCCAGCCCTGCTTGCAGCACTCGACCATGTTCAGCCCGTGGGGCAGGTCCCTGACCTCTCAGAACGGTAGCCAGCCCCAGGGCGTTCCCGAGCCCTATCTGTGGCGCGTCTCCGGCGGCCGCCGACCGTGTTGAACCGACTGCACCTCCATAGCACGTCGCCACCACCTAACCGGGGCCCAGCCGGCTGTCGCGACGGCCGGCCCCCGCATAGCAACTGGGAGCCGCGTGACAGGCGCGACCGGCTTTGGTCACGCCGCCACAGCCAGCCACTCCGTCTCGCGCACCACAACGCCCCGCAACAAGTCCAGCACGTCGTTGCCAGCGAGCGAGTTGCCCGAGAACGCACCGTCCATGACGACGCTGGCCAGCGGATTGTCGTCGGTGCTGCAACCGGTGAAGGCCATCGACCAATCGGGGAAGTCGCGCGTTGCGATCGGGCCGGATTGCAGCACCGTCACCTCGCCATGCCGCTCGTCGCACTGGATGCGCTCGAAGGCCGCCTCGACAGCCTCCGTGGGACCTTCCAGCACCTGGGCAAAGCAGTTCTTGCTGAACAGCAAGCCGCCGGTGACGTCGTTCCGCGCGTTGTTGGCGCGCGAAACTTCCAGAATACGGGTGATGTCGGCCGCCACCGACTCGGGCGTGCCAGGAATGCTGTTCCTGCTGCAATAAACAACGCGACAAAGCTGAGTCATGGCGAGCAAGTCCTTCTATGTGAGTTGAGAGTGCGCGTTGCCGGACGTCTTCCGGTCGGCAAAGGTGGCGAGCAGCGTGTCGATCTGCTCGACCGGAACAGGGCGGCTGAAAAGGTAGCCCTGGACTGATGTGCAACCCTCGGCGCGGATGCGGTCGAGCTGGCCGGTAGTCTCCACGCCTTCCGCAATCGTGGACATTCCCAGGCTGACGCCCAAAGCCGTGATCGCGCGTATGATGGCGTTCTAGCCTTCGACGTCGCCGCGGTCTTTCACGAACGAGCGGTCGATCTTGATCTTGTCGAATGGGAAACTATGCAGCTGGCTCAGCGACGAGTAGCCGGTGCCGAAATCGTCCATGGCCACGCGCACCTGCATCGCGCGCAGCCGGTGCAGCGCCGAGAGAACGGCATCCTCGTTCCGCAGCAACACGCTTTCCGTGATCTCGACCTCCAGGCGATCGCCCGGCAAGCCGGAGGCCGAAAGCGCCTGCGCAATTACGTCGATCAGCCGCGTGGTGTTGGAAAACTGGTGAGGCGAGACGTTGACCGCGACCGATATGTGGCTTGGCCAGCGCATGGCTTCACGGCAGGCCTCCTGCAACACCCACTCGCCCAGAGGCACGATAAGCCCGATCTCCTCAGCCAGCGGGATGAAGTCTGCCGGGGAGACAAGGCCGCGCTCCGGATGCCGCCAGCGCACCAGCGCTTCGAACCCCACAACCTTGTCCTGTTCGAGGTCGATCTGCGGCTGGTAGTGCAGCTCGAACTCGCGAAGCGGCAGCGCCTTGCGCAAATCGATCTCGAGCAAGCGCCGCGCCAGTGCGCAGGCATCCATCGCCGGCTCGAAGAACGTCCACGTGCTGCGGCCGGCCTTTTTCGACGCGTACAGTGCCAGGTCGGCGCTGCGCATCAACTGGTCATGCGTCTTCCCGTCCTGCGGGCAGATGGCGATCCCGACGCTGGCGCCAACGTTGACGAGGTGGCCATCCACCAGATAGGGGCGGCCGACCATATCGACGATGCGCGTTGCCAGGCGGCCGAGATGGTCCGGTTCAGGAGCCGGCGAGATCAGCATGGCGAACTCGTCACCGCCCAGCCGGGCCACGAGGTCGAGCTGTCGGGAGACCGAGCGCAGCCGCTTGGCCACCAGGCGCAGCAGGCCGTCACCCACCGGGTGGCCCAGCGTGTCGTTCACCGCCTTGAAGCGATCGAGATCGACCAGCATGACGGCATGGCCCGTGCCGCTCTCAACAAGGCTGCCCGCGGCCGCTTCGGCCAACGCGACCGTCGTGCGCTTCTCGAAGAGCTGGCGGTTGGGCAGGTCGGTCAAGGGATCGCGCATGGCGCGCTCGAGGGCGTTCGCCTCGGCCGCGCGGCGGTCCGTCACCTCCTCGAACAAGGCCATCCACGTGCCGTCGCGTAACTGGATGATCTGCTGCGTGAAGCACCGCCCTTGGCTGGGCAGCATCACCGGCTGGTCCGCCGTGTCAGCGCCGGTGTTAACCGCAGCCAGGCAGGCCTCGTGTGCGAGTTGAACGGCATCGCCGTGCAGAACGCTGCTTTCCAGCAGCGTCGGCAGGCACACCGGGCCATCGAGGATGGCTGGCGCGATGCTCAGCACGCGCGCCAGCTGCGCGTTGCTGAACAGCACGTCAAGATTCCTGTCAAAGGTGAGCAGGCCCGCCGTCACACCGTCCAGCGCCGCCTTCATATGCAAGGGTAGTGTCAGCCAACGGGACGGATCGATGCGATCCACCGCGTCCATCGGCAAATCCAGCGCTGAAAGAAACACAGGCAAGCTCCGGCATTACAGCTCCGCACCACGGTCTGTCAGGGCAGACGGGCACGCGACACCGCCATCATGTACCGTCAACGTTTCGAACCGGTTAAGCGGCGCGCCCGATCAAGATTCGTCCGCGCGCCGCGTCCGCCCTGCCAGGTCTTGCGCGAACTGCCACGCCACGCGGCCAGACCGCGCCCCGCGGGTCGTCGCCCACTCGGCTGCTTCGGCCCGCAGGCGCGCGGGCTCGACCGCGATGCACAGATCGGCCGCATAGCCCTCGACCATGGCGAAATACGTGACCTGGTCACAGCCGTGAAAGCCTAGCCATAAACCGAAACGGTCGGAGAGCGAGACTTTCTCCTCCGTCGCTTCGCCGGGAGAAATCGCGGTCGCCGCTTCGTTGTCGATCATGTCGCGCGGCATCAGGTGGCGGCGGTTGCTGGTTGCGTAGAACAACACGTTGTCCGGCCGTCCCTCGATCCCGCCGTCCAGCACCGATTTCAGCGCCTTGTAGTCGGCATCCTCGCGCTCGAAGGAAAGGTCGTCGCAAAACACCAGGATGCGCCGCCGCGAGCCGCGTAGTACGGCCAGCAACTGCGGCAGGGTCGCGATGTCTTCGCGGTGTATCTCGATCAACACCAGGCTGCCGGTGCGCTCCGCGTTGACGGCGGCGTGCACGGCCTTCACCAGGCTGGACTTGCCCATGCCGCGCGCACCCCACAGCATGGCGTTGTTGGCCGGCAGGCCGGCGGCGAACTGCCGTGTGTTGTCCAGCAGGATGCGCTGGGCGTGCTCGATGCCGCGTAGCAGCGCCAGGGCCACGCGTGCGACGTGCGGCACCGGTGCCAGTACGCCGCCCTGCCCTGACCGGGCTGGCTGCCAGACAAACGCGTCCGCCGCATCCAGCGCAGGCGCTCCGGCCGGCGGGGGGGCCAGCCGCTCCAGCGCCTCCGCAATGCGCCGCAATATGTCACGCTGGTCCATGGCTGGCGGTGGTCCTCCGCTATGCTTGACGGGGTAGGGGCACAACCTATTGTGCGCTGCGGCGGCCCACAACGAGGCCTAGCTGGCCGAGGGTCCATACACGATGTTTTCGCTAATTTCCGAAGCGCATGCCCAGGACGCGGCCGGCGGTATCGCCAGCGCGCAGGTGATGCAGTTCCTGCCGCTGGTGCTGATCTTTGTCGTCTTCTACTTCCTGATGATCCGGCCGCAGCAGCAGCAGCAAAAGGCGCTGAAGGCCCAGATCGCCGCGGTGAAGCGCGGCGACCGCGTGCTGACCGCCGGTGGCATCGTAGGCGTGGTGCAAAAAGTGCGTGACGGCGCCAACGAGATCGAGGTGGAGATCGCGCCGAACGTCCGCGTGACGATCGCCAAGGACACGCTATCCACGGTGCTTACACCCACCGTTCCGGCCGCCGCCAACGACAGCCGCTAGCGCAGCGCTGGCGAAAGCTCAGGGCCGGCGAAGCCGCCTGGCGTTGGCCGTCGCCCGCTTGTGGAACGGCCGCAGCACATCTTCCGCCTGACGGCCGCTCATCAGCGCCACGCTGGACAGGTGAACCGCCCGCATCTTTTCATGCACCATGCGGTGATACTCGTCGGACGTGCAGGCACCACTGACCATCAGGGCAGTTCGGTGCCACACCGTCTCCCAAGAGGCGGCGGCCAGTTCGGTCCACATCAGCGGGAGGGCGAAGGCGCCGGCGAACATGTCAGCCATACACCGCTCCAATACGGTTAAGGTGCGGGGCACCATACACCCCACACCCTTGCAGAAACGTCAACGGGCGCCCGGCAAACTCAGGCAGCCTGAAGCTGTGCCTCGGCAAACTCGTAATTTGCGAGCTTGTTGAGGTAGTTGGTGGTGTAGTCCGGCCGCCGATTGCGGAAGTCCAGGTAGTAGCTGTGCTCCCACACATCGAGCGCCAGCAATACGCGGCCTTCGCCGGTGGCCAGCGGATTGCTGCCGTTCGGCGTTTTGGTGATCGACAGCTTGCCGTCCTTTCCGGCCACCAGCCATGCCCAGCCAGAGCCGAACTGACCGATCGCCGCCTGCTTGAACGCCTCCTTGAACGCCTCCGTCCCGCCCAGGTCCTCGTCGATCTTCTGCTGCAGCTTGCCCGGTATCTGGCCGCCCTTGGGCGAAAGGTTCTGCCAGAAGATGATGTGGTTCCAGTGCTGGCCCGCATTGTTGAACACCGGCCCCGGCGTCTGCGCGGTCAGCGTCACGATCTCGTCCAGGCTCTTGCCCTGCAGCGACGAATCTTTCTCCACAAACCCGTTCAGCGCCGTCACATAGGCCTGATGGTGCTTGCCGTGATGCAACTCCAGCGTTTCCTGGCACATGCCGTTCGCAGCCAGCGCGCTCGTGTCGAAGGGGAGGGGGGGCAGCTCGAATGCCATGGCGTTCTCCGTGGGAATGATGTGCGTCCGCGCGCCGGCGCCTCCGGCGGCGGCACGTGGGCTGGCGTTGGTGGAACGCCTGACCAGAACAACGCGGCAGGAATGGATCGTTCCCACCGCCCGCCGCCCTTGCCGGCGGCCGGTGTGCGGCCATGTCGGCCGATGACCGAAGCCCTCGCCCAGGCCGTGCGGCGCCGAGACCCCGACCGCTACCTCACCGCCCTGTTTGCGCCCGCCGCGGGCCGGGACGCCCTGCTCACGCTCTACGCGTTCAACCACGAGCTGGCCCGCGCGCCCGAGGCGGCGCGCGAACCCGGCCTGGCGCTGATCCGTCTGCAGTGGTGGCGCGAGGTGGTGGAGGGGGCAGCCCGCGCCCACGAGGTCGCCACCCCGTTGCACGCCCTGCTCGACCCTGGAAGGCTTCACCGGCCGGACCTGCTCGCGGTGATCGACGCTCGCGAGCGGGAGGCGGAGGCGGACCTGCCCACCCTGTCCGCCTGGTGCGCCTGGCTCCAGGGGGGCGCCGGCTCGCTGGCGGTGGCGGCTGGGCGTGCGCTGGGTGCCCCGGACACGACGCTGGAC
>CAXUGD010000028.1:0-16209 GCA_964250355.1 uncultured Acetobacteraceae bacterium
CTGCAGGTGCAGCGGCCCGGCCGCCCGGCCGTGGCGGGCGACGCGTTCCTGCGCGGCGTCGCCGGCTGGCAGGACATGACGCTGGCGTGACGCGCTGGGCGCTGCAACTGGAGTACGACGGCACCGGGTTCGTGGGCTGGCAGCGCCAGGTGACCGGCCCCTCCGTGCAGTCGGTGCTGGAGGAGGCGTTGGCGCGCCTGGCGGGCCGGCCTGTTGCCAGCGTGGCCGCCGGACGCACGGATGCCGGGGTGCACGCGCTGGCGCAGGTGGCCCATGCCGACCTGGACCGCGCGCTGACGCCCGATCGCCTGGTGGCCGCGCTGAACTACCACCTCAAGCCGCATCCGGTGGCCGTGCTGCGCGCGGCGATGGTGCCGGAGGGCTGGAGCGCGCGGTTTTCCGCCGCCGGCCGCGCCTACCGCTACGCAATCCTGAACCGCCCGGCCCGCGCCGCCCTGGAAACCCACCGCGTATGGCACGTCCCGGCGCCGCTCGACGTGGCCGCCATGCAGGCCGGCGCCGGGCTTTTGCTGGGCCGGCACGATTTCAGCTCGTTCCGCGCCAGCGGCTGCCAGGCCAGCTCGCCCTGGCGCACGCTGGACCGGCTGGACGTGGCCCGCCAGGGCGACACGGTGCAGATCGTGGCCGAGGCGCGCAGCTTCCTGCACCACCAGGTGCGCAACATGGTGGGCACCCTGCGCCTGGTGGGCGACGGACGCTGGCAACCGGCGGACATGTGGCGCGTCCTGGCCGCCTGCGACCGCCGGCAAGCAGGCCCCACAGCGCCGCCCGATGGCCTGTTCCTGACCGGCGTGCGCTACGGCGAGGACCCGTTCCGGAGCTGCACAGCGTACTAGAACGTGTACGTCTGGGTGAGATATAAAATTAACGTATCCTCCCGTGCCACGAATTGGAGACCGGCGATGATGGCCCATACGACCCTTTTCATGTCCAATCGCTCGCAGGCGGTGCGTCTGCCCAAGGCGGTCGCGTTCGCGGAGAGCGTGCGTGAGGTGACGATCGTCCGTGAGGGCGTCCGCCGTGTCATTGCACCGGCCGATGCGCTGTGGGACGATTTCTTCGACCATCCGGGCGTCGATCTTGGTGAACGCGACCAGCCGCCTATGCAGGTGCGCGACCGTTTCTAGGCCAATCTTACGCAGACCGGGACTGTGCGACGTGAGAAGATTGCTCGTTAAGCGAAGACAAGCGCGCGCTGGCCGCTTCACGGTCGGCCTGAACGCGCGCTACAGCACGATAGCTTCTGGCAGCCGAAGCTATCGTGCTGTAGCTCTTTGTTTTGGCGAGCATGTTGGTCGCGGTTGAAGGTCAACCTGATGCGATCATGCTCTAGTGTTGGGCTACTTGCTGGACACGAATTTCTGCATCCGCGTCATCCGGGACCGCCCGTCCGGCCTGCGGCCGCGTTTCAATGCGGAGGTGGACAGGCTGTGCATCTCCGACGTGGTGCTGTACGAGCTGCTTTACGGTGCCGAGCGGTCCGGCCGTCCCGCCGAAACCCGCCAGGAGGTGGACCGGTTCGCGGCGCGGCTGAGCGTGCTGCCCTTCGATACCGGGGCGGCGGCGCACACGGCCGAGATACGGGCCAGCCTGGAACGCCGCAGCGCCACGATGGGGCCGTACGACCTGATGATTGCCGGTCATGCCCGCAGCCGCGGTCTGGTCGTCGTAACCGGCAACTTGCGGGAGTTCGGCCGGGTGGACGGGTTGCGGTCGGAGGATTGGCTGGCCGAGACCGCCTGAGCCGGGTCGTCGGGAAGTCGTTGCGGACCTACTTTAGTTTTGCATTCGTCGCCGTTGCGGCTAGCATGTTTGCGCGGATGTAACCGAGGGGACCTGCATTGGCGGACAAAGTCACCAGACCTCCCGACAAATACGATTTGTGGCTGGCCGACGTTCTCAATATGGATCCGGCCGAAGTAGTGGCTCGCAGGCGTCCCGATCCGACGGCGGCCGTTGGCGCCGCAGCGGCCTCCAAAGCCAAGCCCAATACGCCCGAGCTGTTCGCCAGTCCGCAGGCCAACCCGTTCGACGCGCCCGAGGCTCAGCTGGAGATTGAGAAGCTGACCGTCTCCAAGCTGCAGGAATTGACGGTCGAGCAGGCACAGAACGTCCGCTCGGATTTCCTGACCGCCATCGCCAACGTGAAAAGCAAGAAAAAGGCCGAGGCCGACGCAGAAGAAACCAAGCGCGAGCAGATGGTGACGCTGGTCATTACTGTAATGCTGCTGCCGGCTGGGCCGGTGGTAGAGGCGGCGGCGAACGGGTTGGCGGGGCCTCAGCTACAGAGCACCTTGGCCGACTTCATCGCTAATAACGCAACCAGTTTAGAAAGCAAGTTCGGGTCGCGAGGCGCTCAGATCGCCAACAAGAGTTTCGATCTCATCACTGATAAGGCACTAAGCTCTCTTGCGGAAAAGTTCGACGCCGGAAAAGCCAAAAAGGCTCTCGAAGCCGGCGTAGATAAGCTCAAAGACAAATCGATAAAGTTCGCTGCGAGTTCCGACAAGGGCAAATGCATCGAGGCCTATCTGGATGCGGTCGGGCAATCGGCAAACAATTCGATGCACAACTTGACCGATGTCATCTTGACAACAAAGACCTACAGTGAGGCGCTGGCGTATTACAAACTGTTCCACACGCCGATGCAGGCGATCTATGAGACGCTGCTGGCGCAACAGGTCGAAGACATGCTGAGCGAGATAAAGGAACCGCTGGCCCAGCATGGTGAGGAGACGACCATCAGTGCCACGGAGGGTGGCACGACAACCGGCTTGGACGAGATCGTGAAAGTCGATTTCTACGGCCGTAAGCGGCTTGCGCACGTCTCAAGGACTACGACGGTCGGCCTGTTCCTGAGCGGCAAACCGTCCTACGGCTTCCAGAAATGGGTGACGCCCGACATGGAGGAGACAGCGGCGAAATTGGTGAAGGAGGAGGTCAGCGCGGACGTATTCAAAGGCCAGCACGTACCTGACCCGCAATGCGAGCCGGGCGAGCGGGTCGTCTCGGTAAAGGTGAAAGGCGCCGAACGACTCATGCTGATCGGCATCGAAGACGAAGGCATCTTCTGGCGCGAGTATGGGGTGCGCCGGTTCAAGCAATGGGCCGAGGGCGAAGAGGACGAGCGGCTATTCCGCTCACGCGGCTCATTGCAGATTGGCGGCATCAACGAAGTGCCGCTTGCAAGCATCAAGGATGTTCCTGCAGGCTAGCGCAATCGCGCAGACTGGAACAGTTGACGTGAGAAATTGCTCGTTGAACAAAAACCAGAGTGCACTGGCCGTTTAAGGTCAGCCTGAACGCGCTCTCGGCCGGTTCGGTCATTTAACAGTAACGGTCAGGGTGAAGCTGGCGGCCGTGTTGCCGTGGATGGCATGCGCGCCGGCGAAGACACGGTAGTCTTTTTTCTCTGCGGTAAACTGAAACGACTGCTTCTCATCTATAACGGGATCATACTCATCGTCGGGTTTGACAGAAGCGACGCCGAACTCCATGTCGTCGTTTCTCGATATAATAATGCTGACCTGCTGACCATTGATTGCAGAGAAACTGTAGCAAAGCGGCGCTATGTCGGGGATTTTGTCGTGCACACTAGCTGTACCCGCGTTGAACACCAAAGGTGTGCAAGGCCGAAGACGTGCCAGTGTTGGAGTAGCAATTAGAGACATTGCAACAGCGATCATGCTGCTTCTCGTTAGGCACATGGCGATATTCCAAGCTTTTGGGAGTATAGGTGATATCAGATCAGCAACCGGAACGTCCGTCCACCGGCGTAGTCTCACTGAATCCCCAGCAGTTCCACATCGAAGATCAGCGTGGCGTTGGGCGGGATTACGCCGCCGGCGCCGCGTGCGCCGTAGCCCTGGGCGGGCGGGATGATCAGGGTGCGTTTGCCGCCGACATGCATGGTGGCGACCCCGCTGTCCCAGCCGGCGATCACCTGGCCCGCGCCGAGCGTGAAGCTGAACGGTTCGTTGCGGTCGCGCGAACTGTCGAACTTCGTGCCTTTCTGGCCATTGTCGTCCAGCCAGCCGGTGTAGTGCACCTGCACCGTCTGGCCCGGCTGTGGCTCCGGCCCGGTGCCCACCACCGCGTCGTGGTAGCTGACTCCCGACGGCAGGGTGGCGTACGTGTCGGCGGCGCGCGCGGCGTTGGTCATCAGCAATGCTCCTGCGAGGATGGCGGCGAAGTTTCTCATCACGAACGTATCCTACGATGCGGCGGCGCGGTCTTCCGAGTTCACGCCCAGCTGTTTCAGCTTGCGGTGCAGCGCGCTGCGCTCCATGCCGACGAAGCCGGCGGTGCGCGAGATGTTGCCGCCGAAGCGCAGCAGTTGCGCCTGCAGGTACTGCGTCTCGAACATGTCGCGAGCCTCGCGCAGCGGCAGCGCCATCACGTCCGCACTGCTGTCGAAATTCAGCAGCGCCGGCGCGCCGGAGCCGATCTCCGGCGGCAGCATCTCGGCCCGGATCGGCTCGGCCGGCCCGCCCGGCGCCATGATCAGCAGCCAATCCATGACGTTGCGCAGCTGGCGCACGTTGCCGGGCCATTCGTAGGCCTGCAGCGTCGTGATCGCGTCGGCGGACAGTTCGCGGCCGGGCAGCCCCGCAGTCTCGGCCGCGCGTGCCAGGAAATGGCGCGAGAGGTCGGGGATGTCCTCGCGCCGCTCGCGCAGGCTGGGCAGGCGCAACGGCACCACCGCCAGGCGGTAGTACAGGTCCTCGCGGAAGCGGCCGCCGGCGATCTCGGCCTGCAGGTCGCGGTTGGTGGTGGCGAGCACGCGCACGTCCACCTTCACGCGGCTGGAGCCGCCGATGCGCTCGAACGTCTGGTCCTGCAGGGCGCGCACGATCTTGCCCTGGGTTTCCAGCGGCATGTCGGCCACCTCGTCCAGCAGCAGCGTGCCGCCATGGGCGCGTTCCAGCACGCCGGGGCGGCGCGGCACCACGCCTGGGTCCTGGCCGGCCTCCACGCCGAACAGCTCCTCCTCGAAGCGGGCCGGGTTCAGCGTGGCGCAGTTCAGCGCCACGAAGGGCCCCTGTGCCCGGCGCGAGCGGGCGTGGATCATCCGCGCCACCACCTCCTTGCCGCTGCCCGCCGCCCCCGTGATCAGCACGCGCGATCCGGTGGGCGCCACACGCTCGATCTGGCCGCGCACGGCGTTGATGGCGGGGCTGCCGCCGGTGGCGGTCGCTTCCTGGCCCGCGCGCAGCCGCAGCTCGGCGTTCTCGGTGGCCAGGCGGGCGGCTTCCAGCGCGCGGCGGATCACCAGCAGCAGGCGGTCGGTTTGGAACGGCTTCTCGATAAAATCATAGGCGCCGTGCTGGATCGCCTGCACCGCGGTCTCGATCGTGCCGTGGCCGGATATCATGACCGCGGGCACCGTGGGCTCCTCGCGGTGGAGCGTCTTCAGTATCCCCAGGCCGTCCAGCTTCGAGCCTTGCAGCCACACGTCCAGCAGCACCAGCGAAGGCCGGCGGGCGCGGAACGCAGCAATAGCCGCGTCGGAGTCGCCTGCCTGGCGCGTGTCGTAACCCTCGTCACGCAACAGCCCGTCGATCAGCAGCCGGATGTCCGGCTCGTCATCGACGATCAGGATTTCATGCGCCATCGGCACCTTTCGCAACCATACCGTGCTCCTGCGTCTCTACCTCGCGCGGAGCTTCGGGAAGGCTTAACGTAACAACAGCACCCTCGGTGTCACCCACTGTGCCTGAACGGTCATCCAGTGTGACCGATCCGCCATGGTCCTCCATGATCTTCTTCACGATGGCAAGCCCCAATCCGGTGCCCTTGGGCTTGTGCGTCACGTACGGCTCGGTCAGCCGGTCGCGGTCGGCCTGCGGCAGGCCCACGCCGTCATCGGTGACTGCGATCCGGACGCAGCCTCCCTCCTGGGTGACAGCCACGCCGATGTGACCGGGCGCGCCCTCGGGCCGCGCCCGCATGCGCACCGAATCGGCGGCGTTGACCAGCAGGTTGGTCAGCGCCTGGCCCAGCAGCCGGCGGTCGCACGGGGCCATCGGCCCGCGCTCGGGGATGTCGGTGCTCCAAACGATCTCGGGGTGGGCGCTGCGCTGCAGGATCAGCGCCTCGCGCGCAACCCGGCCGATATCGGCCGGCTTGATCACCGGCAGCGGCATGCGGGCGAAGGCGGAGAACTCGTCGACCATGCGGCCGATGTCGCCCACGTGGCGCACGATGGTGTCCGCGCACTGGACGAACGTCTCGGGGTCCGACGTGATCTCACGCGAGAACCGCCGCTTCAGCCGCTCGGCGGAGAGCTGGATGGGGGTGAGCGGGTTCTTGATCTCGTGGGCGATGCGGCGCGCCACGTCGGCCCAGGCGGCCTTGCGCTGGGCCGATTGCAGCTCGGTGATGTCGTCGAAGGTGACGACGAAGCCATGCGCGCGGCGGCCCTTCAGTTCCGGCCCGATGCGCACCAGCAGCGTGCGGCGCTGGCTGGGCGGCCCGATCTGTATCTCGCCGGTGACGGGGCGGGCCGGCGGCGCCATGCCCTGGGCCAGCAGCGGCCCGATCTCCGGCACGCGCGCGCAGAGCGGCTGGCCGGTGGATTCCAGCAGGTCGGTGCCCAGCAGCGCGCTGGCCGCCCGGTTGGGCAGCTGGATGCGCCCCTGCCCATCCAGCCCGATCACGCCCGCCGAGACGCCGGACAGCACGGTTTCGGTGAAGCGGCGCCGCTCGTCGATCTGGCTGTAGGCGCTCATCAGCTCGGCGCGCTGGGCGGCGAGCTGGCTGGTCATGCGGTTGAAGGCGCGGCTCAGCCCGGCCAGTTCGTCGTCGCTGGCCACCTCCGGCACCTGGGCGTTCAGGTCGCCGCCGCGCACCCGCTCGGCCGCCTGCATCAGCCAGCCCACCGGGCGGGCGATCTGGTTGGCCATCACCAGCCCCAGCGAGACCGCAGCGGCCAGCACCAGCAGCGCCACCAGCGCGAAGATCAGCGCGAAGGTGACCTGGAGCCCCGACCGGTTCTGGTCCAGCCGTTCGTACTGCGCCACCGCGTCCTCGGTGGAATGCATGTGCGCCAGGATGGTGGGATCGACCGGCCGCTCGATCACCATCATCAGCGGCGGGGTAGAGTTCAGCTGCACCAGGGCGCGCACCTCCGTATCCGCCCCGTTGCTCAGCACGGGCACCTCGCCCGCGGCCGCCGCCTCCAGCGCGCCGGGTGGTATCTTGCCGGGGCCGATGCCCGCCATCAGCCCGGCGCTGACGCGCACCTGCATGGTGGTGGGCTCGAAGATCACCACCTCGTCCAGGCCGCGCAGCGTGGTCTGCGATTCCAGCACTTGGCGGAACGCGTCCGGCTGGTCGAACATGGCACTGGCCGCGTGTTCCAGGTCGGCCTTCATGCTGACCGCGTCGGTCTTGATCGTGTCGCGGTGTTCCGACAGGTAGCCCTGGCTCGCCTGCAGGCCCTCGTTCAGCGCGCCGCGTATCCGGTCGTTGAACCAGAACTGTATGCCCAGCGAGAACCAGGCGGTTGCGAACACGCCCACCAGGATGGTGGGGATCACGGCAACCACGCTGAACAGCAGCACCAGCCGCACATGCAGGCGCGAGCCGGCCGAGCCGCGCCGGCGTTCCACCCAGACCCGCGTCAGCCGGCCCGCCAGGGACACGGCCAGCAGCAGCAGCACCGAAGCGTTCGAGACCACCAGGGCGGTGACCAGGTTGGGGCGGATGGCCAGCGGGGCGCCGCTGGACATGAAGAAGAAGCTGCCCGCGCCCAGCCCTGCCGCCGTGGCCGCCAGCGCCAGGGTGACCAGGCGGCCGAGCAGGATGTCGGCGATGTGCCTGGCACGCGATCGGGGCAGGCGGGTCATGGCGTCCATGGGCCGAGTGTAACAGCCCGCGCGCCGGTCGCCAGCCTCCACCCGCCGTGGCAGGATGGGCCTGCGCCATGCGCCACACATCGGGAGGCCCGCCTTGTCCTACGCCACGTTGACCACCGCCCTGGCCGGCCGGGTGCAGACGATCACCCTGAACCGGCCCGACCAGCTGAACGCTTTCACCGTGACGATGGCCGACGAACTGGTGGCCGCGTTCGAGGCGGCCAGCTTGGACGATGCGGTGGGTGCCGTGGTGCTGACGGGCGCCGGCCGCGCGTTCTGCGCCGGCATGGATTTATCGACCGAGGGCAACGTGTTCGGCCTGGACGAGCAGCTCGCCCCCACCCTGCAGGACATGCGCGAGCGGCTGGACGACCCGGAGGTCATCGCCGGCGTGCGCGACACCGGCGGCCGCGTGACGCTGGCCATGTTCGCCTGCCGCAAGCCCGTGATTGCCGCGATCAACGGGGCCGCCGTGGGCATCGGCGCCACCATGACGCTGGCCGCAGACTTCCGCATGGCCTCGGAAAAAGCCCGCATCGGCTTCGTGTTCGGCCGGCTGGGCATCGTGCCGGAAGCGTGTTCCAGCTGGTTCCTGCCGCGGCTGGTCGGCCTGCAACAGGCGTTGGAATGGTGCTACACGGCCGACATCTTCGGCCCGGAGGAGGGGCTGCGGGCCGGCCTGCTGCGGTCGGTGCACGCGCCCGACGCGCTGCTGCCCGACGCGCAGGCCTTCGCCGGCCGGCTGATCGCCAAGCGCTCGCCGGTGGCCGTGGCACTGACCCGCCAAATGCTGTGGCGCAACGCCGCCCAGCCCCACCCCGTCGAGGCGCACCGCGTGGACTCGCTGGCCATGTTCTACGCAAGCCAGATCGATGGGCGGGAGGGTGTGCAGGCGTTCCGCGAGAAGCGGGAGCCGGCCTTCACGGGGCGGGCCTCGGCGTTGCCGGCCTTTGTCGAGGCGTGGACGAAGACACCCGCCAGGTAGGCGCCCCGTCTGCCCGGGCACATCTTGCACAGGACAGCCATGAAGATCATCGGCCTGGAGGAACACTTCGTCACCCCGGACGCGCTCGCGGCCTGGCACGCGCTGGAGCCGCGCTGGCAGGACGTGGCACTCCAGCACTCGAACGGCGGTGAGATCGGGGCGCGGCTGGCCGACCTGGCCGACCAGCGCATCGCGGCGATGGACGAGACGGGCCTCGACGTGCAGGTCTTGTCGCTGACCGCGCCCGGCGTGCAAAGCCAGGTGCCGGCCGAGGCGGTGGCGCTGCAGACCGCGTCCAACGACCTGCTGGCCGACATCGTCCGCCGCCGGCCCGACCGTTTCCAGGGTTTCGCCACGCTCGCCACGCCCGACCCGCAGGCTGCCGCGCGCGAGCTGGACCGCGCGGTGACGCGGCTGGGGCTGAACGGCGCCATGCTGTTCGGCCGCACCCGCGACCGCAACCTGGACCACCCCGACAACTGGCCGATCTTCGAGGCCGCCGCCGCACTCCGGGCGCCGCTCTACATCCACCCGCAATCCCCGCTGCCGGCGGTGCGCGACGCCCTCTATGGCGGCTTCGGGGAGGCAACCAGTGCCGCCTTGGCCACCTTCGGGCTTGGCTGGCATTACGAGACGGGCGTGCAGATCCTGCGGATGGTGCTCGCCGGCGTGTTCGACCGCTTCCCCGACCTGCATGTCGTCACCGGCCACTGGGGCGAGGTCGTGCTGTTCTACCTCGACCGGATCGACAACCTGGCAGGACCGGCCAAGCTCGCCCGGCCGGTGTCGGACTATTTCCGCCGCCACGTCTCGGTGACGCCGAGCGGCCTGTGGAGCGAGCGCTACCTGCGCTGGGCACTGGAGGTGCTCGGCCCCGAGCGCATCCTGTTCTCGACCGACTACCCCTATCGCTTCACGCCCCAGGGCGGCGCGCGCCGTTTCCTGGAGGAGGCGCCCCTGAGCGACGCAGACAGGGCCGCCATCGCGCACGGCAACTGGGACCGCATGGTGGCGGACATCCGCCGCTAGCTGTCGTGACCGAGGACGTTGTCCCTTTTTGCTGCCGCAGTTTGCTTGCCCCGGCGTCTCGCCCTCAAGATCGAGCCCTTCGAGCGCCTTCGGCGATCTTGACCGCGAGCCACCGGAGCAAGCGAAGAACTGACATTAAACGGGGACGAGGAGCGGCCACCGCGCTGCACAGCCAGGTCTGCTTACGATTTCAGCCCCTCCCACCGTCTGTCGGGATGGGTAAAGGCGGCCGTAGGCGCTCGAAGGGCTCGGTCCTGAGGCGGCCCGGCAGACGACGGACGATCGCGGATCGTGGTAGCCCGGATAGGGACAACCTCCGTAGCAGCGACAGCCAGGCGACGACAGATGACGAGAGTTCCGGAGGCCTCCACCCCGTCTGCCGGCGCCGGCTTGCGGCAGTCCATGGGGCTGGTGGGGACCTTGTTCATCACCGTGTCCGTGCTGTCGCCCAGCATCGCGGTGTTCATCGTCGGTTCGGACGTGATCCGGGCGGTGGGCACGGGCGTGTTGCTGTGCTTTGCCGCTGCCGCCCTGTTCGGGCTGGCGATGTCCTGCGTCTATGGCGAGCTCGGCGCCGCCTTTCCCGGTGCGGGCGGCGAGTACACCATCCTGGGCCGGGTGTTCGGGCCGAACTGGGCCTGTGGCGTGCTGGGACTGAACCTGCTGGGCTTCAGCATATCCCTGGCCCTGTCCGGCTACGGTGTTGCCACCTATCTCGGCGCGGCCTTGCCGGGGCTGCCCGCGCGGCCGCTGGCGGTGCTGAGCGTGCTGCTGGTGTCCGGCATTGCCGTGCTGCGCATCCAGGTGGGCGCTGCGGTCACCGGCGGCTTCCTGCTGGTGGAACTGCTGGCGCTGGCCGTCCTCACCGCGTTGGGCGTGCGCCACCTGCACCAGCCGCTCTCCGTGCTGCTTCACCCGGTGGTGGCGGGGCCTTCGGGCGGCTTGGCGGCGCCCACGCTGGCAGCGCTGGGGGCGGCGACTGCTGCGGGCATCTACGCCTTCAACGGCTACGGCGCGGCGATCTTCTTCGGCGAGGACATGCGCGACCCGGGCGGCCGCATGGCCCGGGTGGTGGTGCTGGCGCTGGCGGCCGGCATCGTGCTGGTATTGCCGCCGCTGGCCGCCGTGATCCTGGGCGCGCCGGACGCGGCCTCCCTGTCCGCGGCCGCTTCGCCCGTCCAGGCGTTCATCGGTCAGGTTGGCGGGCCCACCCTCGCGCGCCTCATGAGCCTCGGCGTGGCGCTCGCCGTTTTCAACACGATGATCGCCATTGCCTTGATGGCCGGGCGCCAGCTCTATGCCACCGGGCGCGACGGTTTGTGGCCCGGCCCGGTCAGCCATGCACTGGTCGCCACCCATCCCCGCTGGGGGTCGCCCTGGGCCGCCACCCTGGTGATGGGCGGCTGCGGCCTGCTGGCCTGCCTGCTGGACCCGCACGTGCTGGTGCTGATCCTGGGTAACGGCAACGTGGCCACCTACTCCGCCCTGTGCCTGGCGGCGCTGCATGGCCGGCGCACGGGTGCCAGCCTTCACACCGCCTGGCGCATGCCCGCCTTTCCGGCGCCCCCCATCCTGGGACTGCTGTTCCTTCTGGCCGTCGCCAGTCTAGACCTGTTCGACCCGGCCGGCCGCATCGGCCTTCTCATAACCGCGCTGACCGTGGCCGCCTCGGTCCTGATCTTCACAAGGCGGCAAAAGCGATAAGGGAAAAGTCTTTCGCTTCTTTCTTTAGAAAAGAAGGCCTTTCGTCATGGATGAAGCGGGTGTTCGGCCCGTATGCAATGCGCCACCCCCGAAGGCGGTATCAAGCCGACCCCTAGTGCAGCCTGTATCTGCCCTTGCGCGATGCGGGAGGCCCGTTAGCCGGCTTGACCCGCATTGCCCAAGAGCAATACGGGCTACAGCCCTCTCGTCAGGTCATTGCGTTGCAAGTGTCCAGATGCCGCGGCCATGCGTTGCCGCGTAAAGCAGGCCGGATTCCGTGATCTTCAGCTGATATACGGCGACGTATGGGAGAGTGTGGCCGACGCGCTTCCAGGTTTGCGTGCCTGATTGAAGCACCAGGACGCCGAAATCCGTTCCCGCATACAGGTCCCCGGTCACGTGATTACGTACCAGCGCCGTGATCGGCAGGTCGTGCAGGTTGTAGCTGATATCGGTAAAGGTTGCAGCCTGGCCGGCGGGGGCATGCACGTCGAAGACGTGGCCGGGGGTCGCGGGCGTATAGGCACCGTAGCCGGTGTAGGAGACGTATGCATGAGTACTGTCGGCCAGGTCCGGCGCGATGCCGCTGACGACGCGTTGCGGACTGGCGGCGTTGTCGATGCGCGTGAACGTCACGGTCGTCGGATCGGCCGCGTTGATGCTGTGGCTAAGGAACACGCGCCCCTTGTTCGTGGCCGTCCACATCGTGCTTCCATCGCCAGTCCAGCGCGACATGATGGCGACTTCACCGCCGGTCAGGTCGTTGCCGAAGGCCGTTCCGGTCAGATCGGCGCCGAGCGGCACGAAGTCACCGCATTGGACGGTGAAGTCGCCAGAATACTCGTTGCAGTGCTGTTGCAGATAGGCGCGCGGGCCACCGCTGTCCTCCGTTCGCCATATATGCTGCAGCCCGGCATAGATGGTGCCGCCGACGACGGGGTCGTTGATCGCGGCCATGTAGAACTCGGTGGCCTCCCCACTATTGGCCAGCGGATCGGACACGTAGTTCCAACCGGTGGTGCGGTCGGGCGTGAAGTTCACGTCCATCGAGGTGCCGTAGTATGTGTGGAACTTGATGTTCGGCTGGGCGGCATCGTAGCCGCTCAGCCCACCATCGCCGCCGACGGTTTCGACAAAAAGCGGGTTGCCGTCCGTGCCGAGCCAGGTCCCGTTATCCTGCGTTCCACCAAGGAACTTCGCCTCGGGGTCCGACGGATCGAACTCCACGTCCTGAAACTGCAGCGTGCCGAGGCCCTGGTTGACCGGATCGATGCGTGTGGGAATGGCTTTAAGCCATATCTGGCAATCGGTGAGGTCGGCGCCGGACAGGCCACGCGCCGCGCATTGCGCGGTGGTGTCGGCGAAACCTCCACTGGTGCGCACTATGCCGCCGTCAGAGGCGGCCAGGATCTGTTCAGGCTTGAGCGGGTTGAACAGCACCGCGTGCTGGTCGGGGTGCATGCCGGCGCTGCGCTGCTGGCGGGCGTCGCGCGTCATGTCGGTGAAGCTTACGCCTAGGTCGGTGGAACGCATCACCGCTCGGCCGTTGGATGGCGGGTTCGCGCTGAAGATCTCGTCGTATTGCATGGAGCCGCCGTAATAGACTTCGTCCGGCTTGCCGGGTGGGCTGGCGACCCAGATATCGTAGAAACATTGGCCTTCACAGAAATCGAAGCTGCTGAACCCTGGGGTGCCGGGCGTGGGCGAGGTGAGCGCGATCCACCCGGCATCGTTCACGCCATCGCTGAGCGTGCTGGCAGGGACTCGGGAGTTATCGACGCGGTAAAGATATGAGTTGCTATCCGCGTCTATCGAGTCCCCAAGATATATGCGAGTGGACTTGCGCGTTTGCGCCAAAGCGAAGGCCAGACGGTTGAACCCGTCATCGGCTGTGCCGATCGGGGACCTGGTGGCATAGACCACATGAAACGCGCTATCGCCATCCAGCGCAGGCGAGGACCGCAGCAGGCCGATGCCCAGGACGGACGCATACACCGTGTCCAGGTCCGTGGGATCAAGCGCCAACTGCATGACGCTGCCGACAAAGCTGCCGGCGCCGTTTGTGTAGATGCGGGTAAACGTCTCGCCGGCATCGTGGCTCTCGAAGATGCCGGTCGGCTTGGTGCCGGGTGGGACCGAGGCGTCAGCGGAGGCGGCAGCACCGTGCAGTGCAGTGGCAGTGGCAAAGTACAGGTGGTTGGAGTCCCGCGGATCGACCAGAACGGACGAGATCGAAAGGCCGCGCGCGAGGCTGACGGAGGCGGGAAGGACAGACCAGGTGGCGCCGCCATCGACGGATTTATATAGGCCGATACCTGCTTCGGAGTCACCGGAGCTATTCTGTTCACCGGTGCCGACGTAGATGACCTGGCCGTCGGCGTTGGGATCGACGGCGATGGAGCCGACCGCATTGGAGCGCAGGCCGGTGGTGCTCTGCTGCCATTGCGGCGTGCCCTCGAACGGATTGCTGGCGATCCAGATGCCGCCGCCAGCAGCGCCCAGGATGGCGCGGCAGGTGGAACTGCTCGGCTTGCCGCACCCTGGGGTGAGCGCCAGCGCAGTTATGCGGCCGGACGCGGTAAAGGGCAGGCCCGTATAGGTGACCGGCGCGGGCACGTAGGCGGTCTGGTAGGTTTCCTCGTGCCAGCGCTTGTTGTCGGCCTGCTGCTCGATGGTGGCGTAGGCCTGGCGAGCGGCTTCGGATTGTTCGGGGCTGATGCCGCTTAGCGGATAGGCGGTATCGAGGTAGCGGTAGTAATCCGGCTTGCTGATCCCGTCGTCGCTACCGATCCGATCTTCATGCGTGCCGGTCTTCGCGGCCAAGGCGTGCGGCGCAGTGGTGAGCAGAAGCACCAGGACGGCGGCCACGGAACTACCGAGCAAGGTGCTGCGCAATGCCGGCGTTGCGCTTTTGGATGCCGAGTGATTCACGCCACGTTCCTTTGCGTTAGTCGGGATGCGGTTGGTTTGGTCTCGTATGCACAACTGTAGGTTGTTGGTACGGTTGTCGTGGTTCAGCGTATGAGCATCATGTTTCGTTGGTCAATTACGACGATACGTTTCTGCGGTCGGCTGCACGACGTGGAAGGTCTCGGCGCGATCGAGAAACGAGGCCAGCCGCTCAGCAGGACGGCATACATGCCCAGCCAGCAATTTGCATCTCCACGGACTGCGAATAGATCTTCGGCATCGTTTCATCGTAAATGGCTGCAGGGTCAGCCGGGTTGTATGCAAGGGTGAGAAATGGATCATGGTGGGACGTTGTTGCTCCGTCGTGCTTGCCCGCGCCACTCGTCGATTTGCTGGTCCTGGCGCATCCTCAGGCGGCGCCACTCGAGCCCTGCAAACACCTCGTCCACCGTGGCACCGGGCGAGACGGGCAGGGCGGCGCTTGCCTCGCAGTCGAAGCGCCGCGCCAGCGCCGGCTGCGTGAGCCAGGCCCATGCCCACCAAGCGAGCACCGCGGAACGCGCCCCCGCCAGGGCTGCGGCGGAGGGCAGGCGGTCGCCCTTCAGGACCTGGTTCACGCGACGGCTGGATGGCAGCAGGTTCCACAGATCGCCACAGGGGGCGGCCGACCAGGGCAGGCAGTGGTCGATATCTGGCCTGTCGTGGCCGGCGGCGAGCCGCGCGCCGGTCCAGACGCACCGCACCGGACGACCCTCCCCAGCCAGACGCTTAACGGCGGCACGGGCCAATGCCGTGTCGCGCGTAGGATCGAGCCACGTCAGCGCCGCCTCCGCCTTGCCCGGCGGCACCGGCTGTCCCATGGCGAGGCCGTATCCGCGTATCTTGCGTGCCCATTCGGCCACCAGCACGGGTTCCACCCAGGCGCCCAGCCGCTGCAGCGCGCGCCAGATCGGGCCGGGCACGCCGAGACTGCCGTAGGTGCGCAGGGTGGCCAGGTCGAGCGTCAACCCGCCGCGGAACCGTGGCGTGGAGGACGGTGCCGCGCTGAATACGCGGGCGCCGCCATCGGCCAGTCGGGTGAAATTGGCCGGCATGTCCGTGATGGTCCGCCGCGCCTCGGCCAGCGCGCCGGCGAGTGCGGCTGCTTGCGCGCCTTCGAACACGCCGCCGATGCGCAGGTCCTGCGCCGGCGTGCGGTTCGCCAGCAGCGCGCGGAAACCTGCTTTGGCAAAGCCGAGCCTGTCCGGCCCGTCATTGCCCGGCAACTGCGGCAGCCCGCTCGCCACCAGCGGGAGGTACTGGCGCACCCAGTGCAGCGCCACCAGCCCGAGCGGCAGGCTGACGCTGTCTTCCGTCTCGTCGGGCACCGCCGCCCCTGGGGCCGCGTCCGCGATGCGCGCCACCGCACGCAGCAGTGCCAGCTTGTAGGTGGAGGCTTTCTCGTCGTTGAGGATGATGCCGCGCAACACCGGCAGCGCGCCCGAGCCATCGTCCGGCAGTGCCAGGCACAGCGCCACCCCCTGATCCTCCGCCGTATCGCCCAGGGCGGCGCAGCGCAGGACGGTCAGGCCGTGCACGCGGGCCAGCGGCGCGAGCCCGAAGCGCTTAAGGGCGGCCTCGCTAGCGACCAGCACCGCCGCCGCGCCGTCGGTCATCTGGCTGGCGTTCGCCGCCGTGACCGTGCCGCCATCCGCGATCGGG
>CAXUGD010000029.1:0-16053 GCA_964250355.1 uncultured Acetobacteraceae bacterium
GCCCCGCGTCTGGCGATCGAGCGGCCCGAGCCGGCGGTGGACGGCGGCGCGTTTCCGGTCAAGGCGGTGGCGGGCGAGCTGGTCAGCGTGGAAGCCGACGTGGTGTTCGACGGCCACGACAAGATCGCCGTGGCGCTGGGCTGGCACGGACCGGACGGGGTGGCGCAGGAGGTGGCCATGCGGCCGCTGGGCAACGACCGCTGGCAGGCGGCTTTCCCGCTGGCTGCCATGGGCCGGCACGCCTACGTCGTTTCTGCTTGGCGCGACCGGTTCGAGACGTTCCGGGACGAACTGGCGAAGAAATCCGCGGCGGGCGTGAAGATCGCGCTGGAGCTGACGGAGGGTGAGGCGCTGGTGCAGCAGGCGGCCAAGCGCAGCCCTGCACCCCTGGGCCAGGCGCTGCTGGCCGCGCTGGCGCCGGCCGAGGCTGGGGAGGAAGCCAGGGTTGCGGCCCTGCTGTCGCCCGAGTTGGCGCGCCGGATGGCCGAGGCGGACGACCGGCCGTTCCTGGTACAGACGGCGCCGATCCCGGTCGATGCCGAGCGCATGGAAGCGCGCTACGCCAGCTGGTACGAGGTGTTCCCGCGCTCCATGAGCGACGACGAGACGCGGCACGGCACCTTTGCCGACGTGGAGCGTCATTTGCCGCGAATCGCCGGCATGGGGTTCGACGTGCTGTACTTCCCGCCGATCAGCCCGATCGGCCGCACCAACCGCAAGGGCCGCAACAACACGCTGACGCCGGCGCCCGACGACCCGGGCAGCCCCTATGCGATCGGCTCGGCCGAGGGCGGACACGATGCGCTGCACCCGCAGCTGGGCAGCCTGGCCGACTTCCAGCTTCTGCGCCGCGCGGCGGCCGAGCATGGGCTGGAGCTGGCGATCGATTTTGCCATCCAGTGCTCGCCCGACCACCCGTGGCTGAAGCAGCATCCCGGCTGGTTCGACTGGCGGCCGGACGGCACCATCCGCTACGCCGAGAACCCGCCTAAACGCTACGAGGACATCGTCAACGTCGATTTCTACGCGCGCGATGCGGTGCCCGACCTTTGGGCGGCGCTGTGCGACGTGGTGCTGTTCTGGGCGGAGCAGGGCGTACGCCTGTTCCGCGTGGACAACCCGCACACCAAGCCGCTGCCGTTCTGGCAGTGGATGATCGGCGAGGTGCGCAGCCGCTATCCGGACGCGGTGTTCCTGGCCGAAGCGTTCACCCGGCCCAAGGTGATGTATCGCCTTGCCAAGGTGGGGTTCTCGCAATCCTACACCTACTTCACCTGGCGCAACACGAAGCGCGAGCTGGAGGAGTACCTCTCCGAGCTGGATACGGAGCCGCCGCGCGACTTCTTCCGGCCGCACTTCTTCGTCAACACGCCCGACATCAACCCGCCCTTCCTGCAGGCCTCCGGGCGGCCCGGCTTTCTGATCCGTGCGGCGCTGGCAGCCACGCTGTCCGGGCTGTGGGGCGTCTATAACGGGTTCGAGCTGTGCGAGGCGGCCGCCGTTCCGGGCAAGGAGGAGTACCTGGACAGCGAGAAGTATCAGCTCCGCGCCTGGGACTGGGACCGGCCCGGCAACATCGTAGCCGAGATCACCGCGCTGAACCGCATCCGCCGCCAGAACCCGGCGTTGCAGACCCATCGCGGCGTGCGCTTCCTGTCCGCCCGCAACGATGCGGTGCTGTATTACGAGAAAGCCACGCCGGACCGCGCCAATGTTGTGCTAGTGGCTGTCAGCCTGGACCCGGCAGGCGCCCAGGAAGCCGATTTCGACCTGCCGCTCTGGCACTGGAAATTGCCGGACGAGGCCAGCCTGTCCGCGCACGACCTCCTGACCGGCGACGTGTTCACGTGGCAGGGCAAGACTCAGCGCCTTCGCCTCTCGCCGGAACGGCCCTACCGCATCTGGCGGGTCCGGCCCACTACAAGCCTGTGAGGACCCATTGGCAGACGGAAACGCGATGACTGCACCGATCCTGACGCAGACTGGCCCCGCCCACAGCGTGGTGCCGCCGACGGAAGATCCCCTGTGGTACAAGGACGCGATCATCTATCAGCTGCACCTGAAATCGTTCTTCGATTCCGACAACGACGGCATCGGCGATTTCAGCGGGTTGATGGAGAAGCTGGACTACATCGCCGAGCTGGGCGTGACCGCGATCTGGATGCTGCCGTTCTATCCCTCGCCACGGCGCGACGACGGCTACGACATCGCCGATTACCGCGGGGTGCACCCCGATTACGGCACGCTGGCCGATGTGCGGCGCTTCATCGAGGCGGCCCATGCGCGCAACATACGGGTGATCGCCGAGCTGGTGATCAACCACACCAGCGACCAGCACCCCTGGTTTCAGCGTGCGCGCCGCGCCCCGCCCGGCTCGCCGGAGCGCGACTTCTACGTGTGGTCCGACGACGACGACAAATACGCCGGCACGCGCGTGATCTTCCTGGACACGGAGAAGTCCAACTGGACCTGGGACGACGAGGCGAAAGCCTATTTCTGGCAC
The DNA here is from genome assembly GCA_964250355.1 of uncultured Acetobacteraceae bacterium. GTDB lineage: Bacteria > Pseudomonadota > Alphaproteobacteria > Acetobacterales > Acetobacteraceae > BOG-908. The sequence goes on from CAXUGD010000029.1 coordinate 2,504, forward strand.
CGCTTCTACTCGCACCAGCCGGACCTGAACTTCGACAACCCCGCCGTGCTGGAAGAAGTGCTGTCCGTGATGCGCTTCTGGCTAGACATGGGCATCGACGGGCTGCGGCTGGACGCCGTGCCCTATCTGGTTGAGCGCGAAGGCACGAACAACGAGAACCTGGCAGAGACGCACGACATCCTGAAGCGCATACGCGCCGAGCTGGACGTGCACGCGCCGGGCCGCATGTTGCTGGCCGAGGCCAACCAGTGGCCGGAGGACGCGCAGCAGTATTTCGGCGACGGCGACGAATGCCACATGTCGTTCCACTTTCCGCTGATGCCGCGCATGTACATGGCGATCGCGCGCGAGGACCGTTTTCCGATCACCGACATCATGCGTCAGACCCCGGCCATCCCCGCCAACTGCCAGTGGGCGGTGTTCCTGCGCAATCACGACGAGCTGACGCTGGAGATGGTGACCAGTGCCGAGCGCGACTACCTGTGGGAGACCTATGCCAGCGACCGCCGTGCGCGCATAAACCTGGGCATACGCCGGCGGCTGGCGCCGCTGCTGGAGCGTGACCGGCGGCGCATCGAACTGATGAACGGCTTGCTGCTCTCCATGCCCGGCACGCCGGTGATCTACTACGGCGACGAGCTCGGGATGGGCGACAACATTCACCTGGGCGACCGCGACGGCGTGCGCACGCCCATGCAGTGGTCGGTCGATCGCAACGGCGGGTTCTCCCGAGCCGATCCGGCAGCCCTGGTGTTGCCGCCGATCATGGACCCGATCTACGGCTTTCCGGCGGTGAACGTGGAAAGCCAGGCGCGCGACCGGCACTCGCTGCTGAACTGGATGCGCACCATGCTGGCCGTCCGCCGGCGCTACCGCGCGTTCGGGCGCGGCACGCAGCGCTTCCTGTATCCCGACAACCGCAAGATACTGGCCTACCTGCGCGAGCATACGGAGGACGGCAACGAGGAGATCATCCTCTGTGTCAGCAACCTGTCGCGCACGGCCCAGGCGGTAGAGCTGGACCTGTCCGCCTTTGCCGGCCGCACGCCGGTCGATATCGTGGGTGGCGCGGCGTTCCCCACCATCGGCCAGCTGAGCTACCTGCTGACCTTGCCGCCTTATGCGTTCTACTGGTTTGCCCTGTCCGCGGAGGCTGCCATCCAATCGGGTGCCAGCAAGGCGCCGGCACCGCTGCCCGAATACGCGACGATCGTGCTGCGCCGCGAGATCAGCGAGGTGCTGCAGCCGACCGGACGCGCTATCCTGGAGCGCGAAGCGCTGCCGACATACCTGCAGAAGCGCCGCTGGTTCGGCTCAAAGGGCGAGAGGTTGGGCGGCGTGCACCTGGCCTACGCGGTGAAGCTGGGCGAGGGCATACGGTCGGTGCTGCTCAGCGAGGTGGAGGTGAACGTTGGCGACCGCGTCGAAAGCTACGCGCTGCCGCTGGGCATCTGCCGGGACGACAGCAACAGCGGACCGCTTGCCCAGCAGCTTGCGCTGACCCGCGTGCGGCGTGCGGCCGAGGTGGGCTACCTGACGGACGCGTTTGCGCTCGACTCGTTCGCGTTCCACGTGATCAACGCCATGCGGTCTGAGCGCGTGCTGCCGGTCGCCGGCGGGCAGTTGGCGTTCCACAAACTGTCGCTGCTCGACGAGCTGTCGTTCGCGGAGGACGCGCCGATCCACCGGCTTTCGGCCGAGCAGTCGAACAGTTCGCTGATCGTCAACGAGCAAGTGGTGCTGAAGGTCATTCGCAAGGTGCTTGCCGGACGCCATCCGGAGGCCGAGATGACCGGCTACCTGACCGAGCGCGGTTTCCGCAACATAGCGCCCCTGCTGGGCGAGGCGATCAGGACGGACGAGCGCGGGACGCCGCACACGGTGATGCTGGCGCAGGGCTACGTGCCTAACCAGGGCGATGCGTGGAACTGGACGCTGGATTACCTGAAACGCGTGTCGGCCGACATCGCCGCGGAAGACGACGCGGCAGCCTTCGAGGACGCGCTGAGCGGCTATCTGTCGTTGGCCGGTTCCATCGGGCGCCGCCTGGCTGAGATGCACGCCGTGCTCGCTTCACCCAGCGACCAGCCGGCGTTCTCCCCCGAGCCGGCCGGGCAGGCGGAAGTGGAGCTGTGGGCGCAGGGTGCGGTGGAGCAGATCGACCTGGCCGTGCAAGCCGTGGGGCGCGTGAGCGAGTGGCCGGACGAGGCGGCGCGTGCCGCCGCTGCGGCGTTCACCGGCCAGGCTGAAGACCTGCGCCGGTCTGTACGGCAGCTGGCCCATGCGGCCGCAGGCCTGGCCACGCAGACGCGCGTGCATGGCGACTTCCACCTGGGCCAGGTGCTGGTGACGCCGGGCGACGCGACGTTGATCGACTTCGAGGGCGAGCCTGCCAAGACGATGGAGCAGCGCCGGGCGAAATCCTCGCCGGTACGCGACGTGGCCGGGCTGCTCCGGTCGTTCGACTACGCCGCGGCAAGTGCGCTGGCCGGCCGGTTGCCCGGATCGGATCAGGCCGCGGGCCGCCAGAGCGCGTTGGTGGAGCAGTTCCGCCAGTCCGCAGGACGTGCCTTCCTGGAGGCATACCGGGCCGTCCTGCATGCTGCCCCCCAGCCCTGGGTGGCCGCCTCTGTCGAGGTACAGGTGCTCGACCTGTTCCTGCTGGAAAAGGCGGCGTACGAGATACGCTACGAGGCCGCCAACCGGCCGGCGTGGATCGGCATACCGCTTGCGGGCGTGGCCCGTGTTGCCGCCCGGCTTGCGGCCGGAAAGGAAGCCCATGCCTGACCATCTGCCCGACCCCAGCGCCATCGAGGCTGTGGTGCATGCGCGTCACGGCGACCCCTTTGCCGTGCTTGGCCCGCATGCGATCCCATCGGGCACGGCAATCCGCAGTTTCGTTCCCGACGCGGACGGGATAGACGTCCTAGCGCGCGACACCGGGCTTAAGATCGGCGAGCTGGCCCGTGTGCACGATGCGGGCTTCTGGAGCGGCAGCGTGGCCTCTGCAGTGCCGTACCGCTTTCGCGTGAGCGCTGCGGGCGCCAGCTGGGATGTCGAGGACGCCTACAGCTTTCCCACCCTGCTGGGCGACATGGATATCTATTTGCTGGGCGAGGGACGGCATCGCGATTTCGCCCGCGTGCTGGGCGCGCATGTTGCCGAGCTGGAGGGGGTGCCCGGCGTGCGGTTTGCCGTGTGGGCGCCCAACGCCCGCCGCGTTTCCGTGGTCGGCAGCTTCAATGGGTGGGACGGGCGGCGCCATCCCATGCGGCTGCGCCACGGCTCGGGCGTGTGGGAGCTGTTCGTGCCGCGCGTTACTGCCGGCGCCATCTACAAATACGAGCTGTTGGGACCGGACGGCGCGCTGCTGCCGTTGAAGGCCGACCCGGTGGCCCAGGCGACGGAGCGGCCGCCTGCCACCGGCTCGATCGTGCCCGACCCGTCCGAGCCGGTCTGGACGGATGCGGAATGGCTGGCCGGCCGCGCGGCGCGACAGGCCACGCACACCCCGATGTCGGTGTACGAGGTGCATGCCATGTCGTGGCTGCCGAATGCCGAGCGCGGCGGTTTCACCTGGGACGACCTGGCCGACAGGCTGGTGCCTTACGTCCAGACCATGGGCTTCACGCATGTGGAGCTGATGCCGGTGATGGAGCACCCTTTCGGCGGCTCGTGGGGCTACCAGCCGCTGGCGCAGTTTGCCCCCACCGCACGGCTGGGCGAGCCGCTTGGCTTTGCGCGGTTCGTCGATCGCTGTCATGCGGCGGGGGTGGGCGTGATCCTGGATTGGGTTCCGGCCCATTTTCCGACCGACGCGCACGGCCTGGCGCGCTTCGACGGCACCCCGCTCTACGAGCACGGCGACCCGCGGGAGGGATTCCACAACGACTGGAACACCTTCATCTACAACCACGGGCGCAACGAGGTTCGCGCCTTCCTGATCGGCAGCGCGCTCTACTGGATCGAGCATTTCCACGTGGACGGCATCCGCGTCGATGCCGTGGCCTCCATGCTGTACCGCGACTACAGCCGGGCTGCCGGCGAGTGGGTGCCCAACATCCATGGCGGGCGGGAAAACCTGGAGGTCATCGAGTTTTTCCACGAGCTGTCGCGCGCGATGCTGGACCGCGTGCCGGGGGCGGTGCTGATTGCCGAGGAATCCACGGCTTTCCCGAAAGTGTCCTCGCCGGTCAGCGAGGGCGGGCTTGGCTTCAACTACAAATGGAACATGGGGTGGATGCATGATACGCTTCACTACATGGAGGAACAGCCGATCTACCGGCGCTACCACCATGGCGAGATCACCTTCGGCCTCGTCTATGCCTTTTCCGAAAACTTCATGCTGCCGCTGTCGCATGACGAGGTCGTGTATGGAAAAGGCTCGCTGATCCAGAAGATGCCGGGCGACGAGTGGCAGCGCTTTGCCAACCTGCGTGCCTATTTCGGCTTCATGTGGACGCATCCCGGCCGCAAGCTGCTGTTCATGGGCGGCGAGATTGCGCAGTGGCGCGAATGGAACCACGACGCCGGACTCGACTGGTTTTCCCTCGACAACCCGTTGAACAAGGGCGTTCAGACCCTGCTCTGCGATTTGAATGCCGCTTATCGCAGCACGCCCGCGCTGCACGTCCGTGACAGCGAGCCGGACGGTTTCCGCTGGGTGGTGATGGAGGATGCGGAGCAGAGCATTTACGCCTATCTGCGGGTGGGCCATGCCGCGGATCCGGCGGTGCTGGTGGTCTGCAATTTCACGCCCGTCCCACGGCATGGCTACCGCATCGGCGTGCCGAATGGCGGCTTCTGGAAGGAAGCGGTCAACACCGATGCTGCCGTCTATGGCGGTTCCAACGTCGGCAACAACGGCGGGGTAGAGGCCGAGCCCGTCGCCTGCCACGGCCAGCAGGTATCCGTGTCGCTCTCCCTGCCGCCGCTCGCGACACTGATCTTGAGGGCGGCCTAGATGGCCGTGTTGGAAGAGCGCCGCGCCACGCCGCGGAGGCATGGCCCCGTTCCGGCCGGTGGTGGCAGATGGTCGTTCAACCTCTGGGCACCCTCGGTCGAGTCCGTGGCGCTGCAGCTGGGCAGCGGGCCGGCCCAGCCCATGGCGGGCGAAGCCGGCTGGTTCCAGGCCGAGGCTGCGGCCGAGCCCGGGGCGCAGTACAGCTTTGTATTGCCGGACGGGCTTCATGTTCCGGACCCTGCGTCGCGCGGCCAGGCCGACGACGTGCACGGCGCCAGCCTAGTTGTCGATCCTTCCGCCTATCGGTGGAAGAACGCCGGATGGCACAATCGCCCCTGGCACGAGGCGGTGATCTACGAGGTGCATCCCGGTGCGATGGGCGGCTTTGCCGGGATTGCCGCGCGCCTGCCGGAGCTGGCGGCACTGGGCATCACCGCTGTGGAACTGATGCCGGTCGCGGATTTTCCGGGGCGGCACAACTGGGGCTACGACGGTGTGCTGCCCTACGCGCCGGACCGGGCATACGGCACGCCCGATGAACTGCGCGCACTGGTGGATGCCGCGCACGGCGAAGGGCTGATGGTGTTCATCGACGTCGTCTATAACCACTTCGGCCCCGATGGCGCCTACCTGCACGCCTATGCCAAGCCGTTCTTCGACGAGGGCGTGCACACGCCCTGGGGTGCGGCTATCGACTTCAAGAAGCCGGAGGTGCAGCGCTTCTTCATCGACAACGCGCTGATGTGGGTGAACGACTACCGTGTGGACGGCCTGCGCTTCGACGCGGTCCATGCCATCTCGCCGCCCTCGTTCCTGCCGGCGCTGGCCGCCGCGATACGCGCCGGTGCCGAACGGCCCGTCCACCTGGTGCTGGAGCACGAGGGCAACAAGTCGAGCCTGCTGCACGGGCCCGAGGTGGCGCTATTCGATGCGCAATGGGCCGACGATTGGCACCACTGCCTGCACGTGCTGCTGACCGGGGAAAGCGAGGGCTATTACGAAAGCTTCCAGTCGCCGGCAGAGCAGTTGGCGCGCGCCATGGCCGAGGGCTTCGTGTTCCAGGGCGAGGTTTCGCCGCACCACAAGGTGGCGCGCGGCGAGCCCTCCGCCGACCTTCCGCCGACCGCCTTTGTCATATGCCTGCAGAACCACGACCAGATTGGCAATCGCGCCATGGGTGAGCGGCTGACGCAGCTGGCCGATCCGCAGGCGTTGCATGCTGCGGCGGCGCTTCTTTTGCTGTCGCCGCAGATACCCCTGCTGTTCATGGGCGAGGAGTATGGCACGGCCACGCCGTTCCTGTTCTTTACCGACCACAACGAAGATCTGGCCAAGCTGGTGCGCGAGGGCAGGCGGCGGGAGTTCGCGCATTTCGCAGCGTTCCAGGACGAGGCCCGGCGGTCGCAGATCCCCGATCCGAACGCCGCTTCCACCTTCGAAGCGTCGATACCGAAGCGTGGGCCCGCCGCTGAGGCCAGCGTGGCGCTGTACCGGCAGCTGCTGGACATCCGGCACCGCTTTGTCGTCCCCGGCATCCGTGGCTGCACCAGCGCCGGGGCGCGGGCGCTGGGCGCCAAGGCGGTGGAGGGAAGCTGGCGCCTGGGGAACGGGACGACGCTGACGCTTGCCGCCAATTTCGGCGCCGAGCCGGTGGCCTGGCAGCACCCGGCTGGCCGGGTGCTTTTCTCGACCGGAGAGCAGCCGGACGACACGCTGCTGCCGCGCAGTGCTGCCGCCTTCCTGGCCGATGCGGCATGACGGACCAGACGCTTCTGGCTTTGGCGCAGGCTGCGGGTATCGCACCATCCTGGACCGACGTTTTCGGCAAGTCGCATCGGGTGGCGCCCCCTACGCTTCGGGCCGTGCTGGCAGCGCTCGGCTTTCCCACGGAGACGGAGGACGCGATCCGGCACGGGCTCGATCGCCTGGCCTCGCGCCACAACGCCGTGCCGCCGCTGCTTACGGGGTGGCAGGGTGAGCCGTTCGAGCTGCCCGTGCCGGCTGGCCGCTACAAGCTGACTTTGGAGGATGGCCGCTGTTTCGAGGGTGAGGCGGAGGCGAGTGCGGACGGCAGCCGCATCCCCGCCATCCTGGAGCCAGGCTACCACCAACTGCAGTGGCCCGACGCCGGCACGACCCTTGCCGTGGCACCTCGACGCGGTTTGACGGTGCCCGAGGCCGTCGCAGCACCCCGGGCCTGGGGAATAGCGGCACAACTTTACGCGTTGCGCCGCCAGGGTGATGCCGGGATCGGCGATTTCACCGCGCTCGCCGACTTCGCCCGGCAGGCGGCCCGTTACGGCGCCCAGGCCATCGGCATCTCGCCGGTGCACGCGCAGTTCAGCGCCGATCCCGATCGCTTCAGCCCCTATGCACCGTCCAGCCGCACCGCGCTGAACGTGTTGCACAGCGCGGTGGACCGGCCGGAACCCGCGTTGGAGGCCCTCGACCTTGTCGATTGGCCCGCCGCCACACGCTTTCGCCTCGATGCTTTGCGGAGGATGTACACGACCGCGAAGGCCGACACCGCCGAACAGGCGAAGTTTGCCGCGTTCCGCACCGCGCAGGGGCAGCGTTTGCGTGCGCATGCCGTCTTCGAGGCCCTGCACGGCCACTTCTTCGGCCAGGACCCGGCACTTTGGCATTGGCGGAACTGGCCGGATGCGTTCCGCGACCCGTCCGGCGCGGCAGTTGCGGCTTTTGCCGAGGCCCACGCTGACGAAGTGGCGTTTCACGCATGGTTGCAATTCCGTGCGGATTGCGGCCTGGCAGACGCGCAATCGGCCTGCCGCGAAGCGGGCATGGGCATCGGCCTGATCAGCGACCTTGCGGTGGGAACCGATTCCGGCGGAAGCCAATGCTGGAGCCGGCAGGAGGAGACGCTGCTCGACCTCTCGATCGGCGCGCCGCCCGACCTGATGCAGCGCGCGGGGCAGAACTGGGGGCTGACCGCCTTTTCCCCGATCGGCCTCAGGCAGAACGGCTTTGCCACCTACCGTGACATGCTTCAAACCGCCCTGGCCCATGCCGGCGGCATGCGGATCGACCACGCCATGGGACTCAATCGCCTTTGGGTGATCCCCGAGGGCGGCACGGGTGCCGACGGCGCCTATCTCGGTTTCCCCGAAACCGATCTCCTGCGGCTGATCGCGCTGGAATCGCATCGGCATCGCGCAATCGTTCTTGCGGAGGACCTCGGCACGGTGCCTGAAGGTTTTCAGGCGCGGCTGCGCGACAGCGGCATCGACGGTATGCGCGTGCTGTGGTTCGAGCGTGACGAATCGAACGGCTTCACACCACCGGAACGCTGGGATGTGCGCGCATCCGCGATGACCAGCACGCATGACCTGCCCACGGTTGCGGGCTGGTGGGCGGGCCGTGACATCGCGTGGCAGGAGACGCTCGGGCGCACGGAAGATGGGGAGGCCGAACGCGCCGGCAGGTCGCGGGACCGCGCAAACCTGTGGAGCGCACTGCGGGCTTCGGGCGCGGCCGCAGGTGAGATGCCGGCGCCGGACGACGGCGCGGCCATTGCCGATGCGGCCTGCGTCCATGTCGGCGGCAGTGCCTGCGAGTTGGTCATGCTGCCGGTGGAAGACGTGCTGGCCCTGGTCGAGCAGCCAAACCTTCCAGGCACCTTGGACGAGCATCCGAACTGGCGCCGTCGCTTGCCCGCCGAGCCGTTCGATGACGCGGCCACGCACCGCCTGCAGCTGCTGGCGCAGGCTAGGCAGCGCTGACAGTCTAGCCCCGACTTCTGCCCGATAGGAATTGTGATCTTGAAGCCCCTGACCGCTACGGCAAGACTGCAGTTCCACAAAGATTTTACACTCGATAGCGGCACGGCGCTGGTGCCCTATCTGGCACAGCTCGGCATCAGCCATCTCTACGCATCGCCGATCTTCAAGGCGCGCCCTGGCTCGACCCACGGTTACGACATCGTCGATCACACCGAGATCAACCCCGAGCTGGGCGGCGAGGCCGCGCTGGTCCGTCTGGTCTCCCGCCTGCGCGAGCACGACATGGGGATCATCCTCGACATCGTGCCCAACCACATGGGTGTCGGCGGGGCGGACAACGCCTGGTGGCTCGATGTCCTGGAATGGGGCCGCGCCAGCCCCTATGCGGAGTTCTTCGACATCGACTGGGACCCGCCGGATTCCACCTTGCGCGGCCGCCTGCTGGCGCCGTTCCTGGGCGACGCCTACGGCACCGTGCTGGAGCGCGGCGAGCTTCGGCTGAAGTTCGATGGTGACGACGGTCGCCTGTTCGTGGACTATTTCGGCAACCGTTTTCCGATCAACCCACGCGACTACACCTCCGTTCTGCTCACCGAAGGGGGGTTGCTGGAAGCACCCGCGCGCGCGTTCTCCGACCTGCCGTCGGACCGTGACGCCATGCGCCAGGCGGCCGCAGAGGCGCGCTCGGAGCTGAAGCGCGCTGAATACGCCCAGCCCCTTGCTGAAACGCTGCGCATCTTCAACGCGCCCACTGAACTCGGCCGCGACCATCTGCACCGTTTGCTGGACCGGCAGAACTTCAGGCTGGCCTGGTGGCGGGCCGCATCGGACGAGATCAACTGGCGCCGCTTCTTCGACGTGAACGCCCTGGCCGGGATACGCGTGGAAAATCCGGCCGTGTTCGACGCCACGCACGCCACCATCTTTCGTCTGTATGCCGAAGGGCTGATCGACGGCCTGCGCATCGACCACGTGGATGGCCTGGCTGATCCGCGCGGCTACTGCCGCAAGCTGCGCCGGCGCTTGGAAAGCCTGTCCGAGGCGCGACCAGCGGCATTGCGGGCGGAGCCGCCGGTGATCTGGGTGGAAAAGATACTTGCCAGTCACGAAAGGCTTGCCAACGACTGGCTTACGAGCGGCACCACCGGCTACGACTTCATGAACGACGTGTCTGCCGTGCTACACAATGCCGCCGGCGAGGAAGAGATTACGCGCATCTGGACGCAGGCGACAGGCCGAACGGGCCTGTTCGAGGAGGAAAGTGTCCCAGCGCGGCGCCAGATCCTGCGGGAAAGCCTGGCCAGCGAGCTATACGCGACCTCGGTCGCCCTGCATCGCATTGCCCGCCGCGACCTTGCAACACGCGACTACACGCTGACCGCCATAAACCGTACGTTGACCGAGTTGCTGGCCCACTTCCACGTCTATCGCATCTATGCGGGTCCCGCCGGCATGAGCGAGGCCGACCGGCAGGCGATGAATTGGGCGCTGGCCGGTGCGCGAAAAACGGTGCGGGCAACAGACCGGCATCTGCTCGAACTTTTGGCGCAGTGGCTGTCGGGTGACGACCTGCGGCAACATCCTGCTGGCAGCCGCCGGTCCGAACGGCTTCGCGCCATGGTGCGGTTTCAGCAGCTCTCCTCACCCACGGCCGCGAAATCCGTCGAAGACACGGCCTTCTACCGCTACGGCCGCCTGCTCAGCCGGAACGAGGTCGGCAGCGAGCCGGCGCAGTTTGCGCTTACGCCCACTGCCTGGCACGCCACCGCCCGTCAGCGACACACCCGCTTTCCACGCGCCTTGCTGGCCACGGCAACGCATGACCACAAGCGCGGAGAGGATGCGCGCGCGCGCCTTGCCGTGCTCAGCGAGATACCCGCCGAGTGGGAAACAGCGCTGCAGCGCTGGATGCGGCTGAACGCATCGCTGAAGCGCGACCTGGACGGGCCAGCGCCGGACGCGGCCGATGAAGTCATGCTGTATCAGACGCTGGTCGGCGCCTGGCCCTTGGAGCTGCGGCCAGACGACCGCGACGGTCTTGCGGCATTTCGCGAGCGGGTGGGCAACTGGCAGCAGAAGGCGCTTCGGGAAGCAAAACGTCATTCGAGCTGGGCAGTGCCGAACGAGGCCTACGAGCAAGCGGCACAGGATTTCCTGGCCGCCGTGCTCGACCCGGACCGACCGGCCCGGGTCGTCCACGAGATGCACGAGTTCGTCCAGAGAGTGGCCCCGCATGGCGCCCTGAACGGGCTGGCACAGACGGTCATGCGGCTCACCACACCTGGGATCGCGGATTTGTACCAGGGAACGGAGCTGTGGGACTTCTCGCTGGTCGATCCCGACAATCGCCGGCCCGTCGATTACCCGGCTCGCCACGCGATGCTGCAGGCAGCAACGTCTCCCGAGAAGCTGCTGCCCACGTGGCAAGACGGCCAGGTCAAGCTCGCCATACTGCATCGTGGCCTGCGCCTTCGCGAGTGCAAATCCGCATTGTTCCTGGAGGGCAGCTACACACCTATGCGCATCGAAGGGCCCGCGGAGGAACACGCTCTGGCCTTTGCGCGCCAGCACGATGACAAGATCGTGATAACAGTCGTCACGCGCCTGTCCGCCCTGGCACAGAGGATCGAGACGCCACTTCTCAGCCGTGAGTTTTGGGCCGGGACACACCTGCTTTTGCCACGGGCGTTGCAACGGCGTAGCTTGATGAACGTTCTGCAACCTGACGCGCCCGAACTCGTGGTAACGCCAAACGGCCGTTTGCGCCTGGACGAAATCTTGGCACACCTGCCGGTGGCGCTTTTGGAGGCTTGATGAACCGCATCGTCGTCGTGTCCAACCGGGTCCAGGTACCGACGGAGGGGGCCCCCAATGCCGGCGGCCTTGCCGTGGCGCTGGACGGGCTGATGACCCAGCGCGGTGGCCTATGGTTCGGCTGGTCCGGTGAAGTCAGTGACGATGTCCGCCGTGTCACACAGAAGATCGTGGGCAACATGCAGTTCGCCACGGTCGATCTCACGCGCGAGGAGCACGACCGCTACTACAACGAGTTCTCCAATGCGACGCTGTGGCCGCTGTTGCATTCCATGCCCGACCACATGTCGTTCGATCGGCGCAGCGCCCAGGTCTATCACCACACCAACGAGCGGCTGACGGACTGTCTTGTGCCGCTTCTGCGGCCGACCGATCTCATCTGGGTTCACGACTACCACCTGATGGCGATGCCGGCGCTGCTGCGCGCGCGGGGCGTGAACGCGCCCATTGGCTTCTTCCTGCACGTTCCGTTCCCCACGCCGGACATGCTGGCCAGCGTGCCGGAAGCCGGCAGCCTGATACGCGATCTTCTCTCGGCTGACCTGCTCGGTTTCCAGACGGCGAACGACATGGAGAACTTCGCCGCGGCCGCAAACCGCCTGGCCGGAGCAACGCGCCTGGCCAATGGTGGCCTGCAACTCGGCAGCCGGCGCGTCCGCCTCGGCGTGTTTCCGGTGGAAATCGAGGCGCATGAATTTGCGCAACAGGCCGCAGCGGAGTGGCGGTCGGGTGCCACCGAGCGCTTGCGCCGCAGTTTGCAAGGCCAGCAGCTGATCCTCGGCATCGACCGGCTGGATCCCACGAAAGGCCTGATCCAGCGTCTGATCGGTTTTCGCCGGCTGCTCGAGACGCGGCCCGATTGGCGCCACAACGTCACCCTGTTGCAGATTGCCGCGCAATCCCGCCAGGCTGTCAGCGCCTACCAGGACCTGCGTCTGGCGGTGGACGCGGAAGCCGGCGCGCTCAACAGCGAATGTGGCGAGCCGGACTGGACTCCGGCCCGAGTCATCACCCGCGGCGGCGCCCGCGCCACGATTGCGGGGTACATGCGGGAGGCGCGCGTGGGCCTGGTCACGCCGCTGCGCGACGGCATGAACCTCGTCGCCAAGGAGTTCGTGGCGGCGCAAAACCCGAACGACCCCGGCGTTCTGGTGCTCAGCCGGTTCGCCGGCGCTTCGCATCAGCTCAGCTCGTCCATCCTCGTCAACCCGCACGATCCGGACGAACTGGCCGAAGCGTTGGATCAGGCTTTGGTGATGCCGTTGGCGGAGCGGCAGGAACGCTGGCGCACCGCGTGGCAGGCAATCGAGCAAGCCACGCCGGCGGGGTGGGGCCGCAACTTCCTGGCAGCACTTCAACGCGCCAGCAGCACGTCACCCAAGGTCGCGATGGAGCCTGCTATCCCGGCGGCTGCCGCACCCGTTCTACCGGCCTCCACGCTGCAGCCACCCACATCGGCGCGGCTGAACTAGGCGGCGGCCAACCTGCGTATGGCGGTCGCCATGCTGACGACTCCGTTGCCGCGGTTGCTGGACAGTGCGGCCGTGAGGCCGAGCTCCTTCAGGAACACCGGGTCCGTTTCGGCGATTTCCTGGCTGGTGCGGCCGGAATAGACGCGAAGCAGCAAGGCCACCAGGCCCGACACGATCGCCGCGTCGGAGGCGCCAGCCAGGAATAGCCGGTCTTCCCGCTGCTCCGCCTCCATCCATACCTGGCTTTGACATCCGGGCACCCTGTGCGCGTCATCGGCCCAGTTTTGGGGGAATGGCGGCAGCTTGCGGCCAAGCTCTATGATGAATTGGTAGCGGTCCATCCAGTCGTCGAACACCTCCAGCTCGTCCCGTATAGCCTCGATGGCAAGCTGCGGGTTGGCCTCGGGCGGGTCCACGAAGGGAGCTGTCATGGCCTTGATGTGCGGTCGGGGTTCCGCAGCGTCAACCGGCCTGCCCTGGGTGCAGGGCTTGTCGGCGATCGCGCAGAAACCCCTTCTCCCTGAGGTTGACAGGTGTTTGGTGTAGGCTTATGTATTTTTT
>CAXUGD010000030.1:0-1234 GCA_964250355.1 uncultured Acetobacteraceae bacterium
GAGGCGCGAACCGACCCCCGCAACGAGAAGATCAATGCCAAGGTGCGCGAGCACAGCCTGGCCCAGGTGCCCGGGGTGGCCGTGGTCGGCCGCAGGGAGGCCGACCAGCGGAGCGTGGCCCTGCGCCGGCTGGGCAGCGACGGGCAGGAGGTGCTGGGGTTGGAGGAGGCGGTGGCGCGCCTGCAGGCAGAAGCCGAGGCTCCCGACATAAGCCGCCTTACGGGGTAGCGCTGCCACCGAGCAGGTTGCCTGCGCCGCGGCGCAGGCTGTGGGCCACGCGGATGCCGGGCGAGTAGCGGGAGACGATGTAGCGGGGCGTGATCACGCCGCCGAAACCGGTGAACAGCAGGCGGCTGCCGGGGGTGCCCACGCCGTCGAAGTCGAACAGCAGGCCGCGGGCGTGGGCATCGCGTATCGCGTGCCAGATCAGCAGGCTGATCGCCCCGTTATCGGCCGTCGGCGCCCGCGTGGCCAGCAGGTAGTAGGCCGTCCGGTGGTCCCAGACGATGAGCACTGCGGCCTCCAGGCCGCGGCGGTCGTTCCTGGCCAGGTAAAACCGGCCGCTGTCGTGGGCCAGCGCGGCTGCACACACCTGCGCCATGCGGGGTGCCGTGTTGACCAGGTTACGGTGGCGGAGGTTGGCCTCGTAGAACGCGAGGAACGCCTCCGGATCGATGGCGTTGTCCACCATCATGCGCTCGCCGGCGCGGCGGATCACGTTGCGCGTCTTGTCGCGCATCGCGCGCCAGGTCGCCTCCTCTGGCTGCGGCGCGATCTCGAAGGTGAACTGCACGGAGGTGGCATAGCCGGCCTGGCCGAACGCGAACGTGTCGGTGACCTGCGGGCCGAGCTTGTGGTGGAAACCGGAAAACCCGGCCAGCCGGCGGGCCAGCATGCGGGTGACTTCGACGTGGCGCACCGTCGCTTCCGGCCCTGCCGGCACGCCCAGATCGACCGCCCAGCCCAGCGAATGGGTCATCGGCGGCATGGTACATACGCGGTAGCCCGGCCACTCCCGCACCACCACGTACGGCAGGCGGGCCACGGCACCGTCCGCCCTCACTTCGATCTCCTCCCAGCGCCCGCCGGTGGCCGCGTCGAGCCACCAGCGGTTGTGGAACACCATCGGCACCAACGGATCGGGAGGCGCCCCGCTGGTTTGGGCCGGCGCGCCCGCCATGCGATGGTCGTCCATCATCTTAGCCCTTTGTTGACGAATGAAGGCCTACAGTGG
>CAXUGD010000030.1:1244-15894 GCA_964250355.1 uncultured Acetobacteraceae bacterium
ATTCCCCCTTTTCTCCAACAACAACTCCCACCGGGCCCCCGGCGCCCCCCCGGGCCCCCCCGCCTCTTCACCGCGCGTCGCAGCAACCCCATCTAGCAGAGCCGGCTGCGAGAAGTTTCCTTGATCGGGACCGCGCCGCACGGCACAAGAGTGCGCCGACCCATAGCCGAGCGTTTCAACAGTCAGAGGAGAGTACGATAGCCCGAGGACCAATGCCAGCGTCGCCCACGCGCGACGGACCCCGCGTGAATGAGGAGATACGCGTTCCCCAGGTTCGCCTGATCGACCACGAGGGCGAGATGCAGGGTGTGATGTCTGCCCGCGACGCTCTGTTGCGCGCCTATGCCGTGGGGCTGGACCTGCTGGAGATCAGCCCCAACGCCGACCCGCCAGTGTGCAAGATCCTCGATTTCGGCAAGTTCAAATACGAACAGCAGAAAAAGAAGAACGAGGCCAAGAAGAAGCAGCGCGTCATCGAGATCAAGGAAGTCAAAGTCCGTCCCAACATCGACGAGAACGACTATCAGGTGAAGCTGCGCTCGATGAAGAGTTTCATTGAGGAGGGCGACAAGGTGAAGGTCACCCTGCGCTTCCGCGGCCGCGAGATGGCCCACCAGGACATCGGGGTGAAAGTGCTGGAGCGCATCCGCGGCGACCTCGAAGCAGCCACCAAGGTGGAACAGATGCCGCGCATGGAAATGCGCCAGATGGTGATGGTGCTCAGCCCGAAATAAAGCCGTGGGCGGAATGCGCTTTGGCATTCCGCCGTACTCGCCATCAGCATCGGAAACCTCGCCCAGGTCACGGCTACGTCGGTGGACGTTGGACGGGCGATTGCGGGACGCACCCGACCCGTTATGAGCCCGCCCACGGCTGGGTGGGACGGTATCGGATGATGTGCACTAGTCTCAGGACGGCTCTGTTGATCGGCGCGTCCTTGGCCCTGTGCGCTAAAATCCCGTCCGCCGTGGCCAGGCCTGGAAGGCACCGGCCGATCTGACCGCCCCTTGGCAGGCCGGCAACGGCTCGGTCGCCATCGATGGCAACGGCACGTCCGTCGCAGCCTGGTTGGAGAACGGCAGGCACGACGCATTCCGACCTACGCGCCACCTATGAAGGCGAGCAGGTCGGCGTTCAGGCGGTCGCGCTCGGTGTAGAACAGCCCGTGCGGCGCACCGGCGTAGATCTTCAGCTCGGCATGGGGCACCAGCTTGACCGCTTTTTCAGCCGAGACCTTGGCCGGCACGGTCGCATCCGCGTCGCCATGGATGATCAGGGTCGGCACGGTCAACGCCTTGAGATCGGCGCGAAAGTCGGTTTCCGAGAAGGCGCGCACGCAATCCAAGGTGGCCTTGGGTGAGGCGAGCAGGGCCAAGTTGTGCGACCATTGCAGGAACTCGCTGCTGATCGAGAAGGTGAGCGGGCCCACGCCGTAGAATTGCTTGCCGAAGGTGGCCAGGAAGCCGGGGCGATCCTTCTGCAAGCCTTGCACGATCCCGTCGAACACGCTGCGGTCCACGCCGTCTTCGTTGCCGGCGTCCTTCAACAGGTATGGGGTGACTGCCGCCACCAGGACGGCGCGCGCGACGCGCTGCGTGCCGTGGCGCGCGACGTAGCGGGCTACCTCGCCGCCACCCATCGAAAAGCCGACCAGGGTGACGCCGGTCAGGTCCAGCTGGTCCAGAAGTGCCGCCAGGTCGCCGGCCAGCGTGTCGTAATCGTAGCCTGTCCAGGGCTGGGCGGACCGCCCGAACCCGCGGCGGTCATAGGTGATCACGCGATGGCCATGCTGGGCCAGGTGGACAGCCTGATACTCCCACATCTCGCCATCCAGCGGCCAGCCATGGATCAGCACCACCGGCGTCCCGCTGCCCCAGTCGTTGTAGTGGATCTTCGTACCGTCCTGGGCGTCGATGAAAGGCATGGGTGTCTCCGTGTTTACCCGGCAAACGGCCCGGAAAGCCGCACGGTTTCGTGGCCGTTTGCCCTGGACATGGTATGGTCCACCTATGAGCGAACCGGCACGGGCGAGGATGGACACCGACACCTTCATCGCTTGGGCGATGGACCAGCCGGAGGGCGCGCGTTACGAGCTGTTCGCCGGCGAAATCGTGCCGAAGGCAGCCGAGCGGATCGCCCATGGGCGCGCCAAGGGCCAGGTTTTTCGAACCCTGTCCGACGCTGTCGAAGCAGCAGGTCTCGAGTGTGAGGTTTTTGTGGACGGCGTATCGGTCCCCATCGACGCGGACACGACGTATGTACCCGATGTTCTGATTCGATGCGGCCCGCCGCTTGCGGGGAGCGAGACCCGGGTGAACGACCCTATTGTCATCGTGGAGGTCGCTTCCCCCAGTTCCCGCGCGCGAGACGTAGGCTATGTTTCACTTCGCGCACCCAGGCGCTACGGGTTGAATGTTAGTGGAGAATGCAATGAGTTTCGCTCGCTGAATCGTGGGTTGTATTTTCCGCGCTTCACTCGCGCAGATTCGGCAATACACATTGTCGTGTTCATTAACGGTTTGCCGGTTGAAGTAGGGCATTAAGTCAGTACTCTGCGAGGTCGAATGACGCACTCCAGCTTAGCGATCGCTAACGACTTCATCGGCCGCGCCCGCGAAGCTGGCCGAGTCGTCACGCACATGCAGCTTCAAAAACTTGTTTACCTTGCTCACGGGTGGTCGCTGGGATCAGGACACGGCGCTCTCATTGAGGAGTCTTTTGAGGCTTGGGCGTTCGGCCCTGTCGTTCGAAAGCTATATGACTCTCTTAAAAGGCATGGGTCGGGCAACATAACCGATTATATCCGGTGGGGAGACGACACCCCCCTCAACGGCGACTCTTTCTATGACCCTGCGCATGAACAGCTTACAGCATTTGAATGTCAGTTAATTGAGTACGTGTTTAGTAATTACGGCGGGTATCATGCCTTCCAGCTATCCGCGTTGACTCACTTAGAGGGAACCCCTTGGCACGATGCTTATGTTCCAGGGCAAAATAGGCTTATAGAAAATCTCGCCATAGAAAGATATTTCGATACTCTTGCGCAAAGGCGCGCTGTAGCTGCGTAGCTTTGAGCGGGTAAAACAAGGTGTAGCTGCCAGTCTTTCAATAATTTCTGGTAAAAGCGCTCCAGACAAACAAGATCGGCAAGAAATTTCAGTTTTGCAGAAAGAATCTGCAAGAGCAAATCTCATTCAATCCCATGCAGACTCAATACATGCTGATATTGCGCTCAGAAAAGTAATTGTTATAACTTTTCTAGTGCTTATTGTCATTACGTTTTGTGGCCTAGTGACTGTCAGCTTTCTTGTGATTTCTGGGAAGATTCACGACACAAGCCTACTTAAGGTTTTTGCAGGGCCTGGCGGTATGCTGCTTGCTCTCATAACCGGACTCACTTGGGTTCTGCGGCGTCGGTAGCTTAGCTTTGTAGTGAGCAACCGCCATAAACGTAGCATCGAACACGTCCGGCTTGTCTTCTACGCTCAGTTCGCGGGCCATCTCGATAAAGCGACGGGACTGTTCGAGATTGTCCGGCTGAGAAGTGTCGTGAGTCGAACTTACCTTCTCGCCCAATGCAATCTGCCCTCTTGTGTGTTTGCGTTATCGTAAGGGTGCCTGGTGACTCACCAATCACGCACCCTGCGTTAAAAGTTTGATGGAACAGAACATCGGTGTTGCAACTGTTGCTTTAACAGCGTATTAGGATGTTCCCCCCAGCCGGGTCACTACCCCGACCGGGAGGAGACTACCTCACCCACCCGCTTAGATAGAGAGAGGTTTCAAAAGATGCGTTCCACACCCTGAGAGGGGGCCGAAAGGCCCCTAATGTCCTATGACATGGCCCGCCATCGGGAGGGGTTACCCTTGCCGATGGCATCTTATAGCAGCCTTTTGGAGGCTCTGCAACGATGCCTAATGATTCGTCGGTGCCCGATCCATACGACGTCGTGCTTAAAGACGTCTACGCTCAAATTGAGCAGTTGAAGCAGACGGCCGTTTCGATTGAACTGCTTCGAGCCTCTCCACGCTTCCCAGCGCAGTCGCCAGCGGTTTCAGCTAGCCTTCAAAGCCAATCAGAGAACGCTTCCGAGATTGAAGGCGGAGCATTTCTCGGCATGACTGTGGTTGACGCATCTAAGAAGCTTCTAAGCCTCCGTCGCAAGGCAATGCACATCGCTGAATTAGCAAGGCTCATTCAGGCGGGTGGTGTTGTGATGACCTCTTCGGAGCCGGCAAACACCATCAACTCAATCCTTGGTCGAAGGCAGGACAGTCACGGCGATGTAGTGAAGATTAGTCGAGGCACGTGGGGCTTGAGAGATTGGTATCCTCACCAGAACTTCAAAAAACGGGGTTCGCCTGAACCGGACCAGGTGGTAGCGGCAGCCGCCCAAGTTTTGGCCACGTTATCGACTGACGCGTAGCAGCCGGCAAATTAGGTCCCCTCAAAATGTGTCAAAGTGGTGACTTAATCCCGGCGTTTGCTCATCTCCGAACATCTTGGTCTGGCGGTGAGCAGGCTTTGGTTCTATCCGACTTGGCCACTTTGCGTGGGCGGGCAAACAGCGATCCTAAGTTGCACAGCCACGACTATGCGAAAGCCAAAAACAAAGGCGATTTCAATGCGGCGGCCAGAAGGGTCAAAGTATGCTGCGAGGCTGGAGACGTTTGTCTTGATAGCCTTGTTGATGTCCTGATGCCGCACTTAGAAGCAGGACGGAAAATCTTTATCGCAGTCCCGCATCCTCCCTTTGACGACAAAAGCGCAGACGGATATGGCCTCGTCAGTCGTGCTGCAGTTAAAAACGCATTACCGTTGGCTTACGCCACATACCTAGAAGCGCTTTTGTCGGCTACCTTCGAGACCGAAATTGTTCAAAAATCCCGCGTAGGCAGAACGAAATTAAGAGATTTTCCACGTTTTCTGTGTCAACCTGCGTTTGATGGGCAAGTCAGAACAGATGGGGTGTATGTTCTGGCTGATGACGTATGCACGATTGGAGGAACTTTAGCGGCTCTAAGGCATCATATCATTGCTCATGGCGGAGCCGTTGCCGCGATAACTGCATTAGCTACACGCGACGGTTGTAACGTAAAGCTTGCTCTGTCGACGGAAACGTGGGACGAACTTCAAGAGCTTTTCGGCGATGGCTTTGACGATTTTTGGAAGAGGAGTATCGGCCATGCCGGACGATGCCTCACGGAAGTTGAGGCGCGACGCCTCTGCACCTGGTGCCGTAAGGCGGACTTTCGGAGAACAGGGGAATCCCCTCTTCAACAACTCCGAAATCGCCTCTCTAAGGCAGCAGCTAAAGGCGAATAGCGAGTTAGCCAGGCTGGCAGTCCAGCAACTTGGAGTCGAAGTCCATCCAAGGATTGCTGCTATAAAAGCCAAGCTTTCCTGAACCCCGCCTACTGGCGGGGTTCTTTTTTATGGTATCTTCGACGCGGGACCTCTCTACGTAGCCCCCGCTTTCTCTGCCCGTTGGCGACGAGTTGTTTCATAGGTCAGCCGCTTGCCACGGACGCCCTTCAAAGCGATCTCGGCCCGCGCCTTGTCGTCAACGCCCATCTTGGCGCGATGGCTGTAGCGGAAGTCGAACTCGGCTAGGTAGCGGTGCAGGTGGGCTTCGCTGACGTGGTGGTAAACGCCGTTAATGCCGCGCTTCAGGATGGAGAAGTAGCCCTCGACGGTGTTGGTGTGAACGTCACCCCGGACATACTCGCGGACGCTGTGGTTGATGGTGCCGTGCTCGGCAAACTGCCAGCCCACACTCTTATATATACGGTGCTCATCGGTCATGAACCGGCTGTCCACATGGGCGTGCTGGCCCAAGATCGGCAGGAGGTTCGTAGCGGTCACGTTCGGGACGTGGAAACTGCGGACCCGGCCGCCGCGCTCGACAAGGGAGACAACCGGCATTTTCTCTATCGGCCGCTTGAACGCCTTGTTCTCAGCCCGGCGGCCCACGTAGGTCTCATCGGCTTCGATCACCTTGTCAGCGCCACCTAGCGGGCCAGCAAACAAGTGTCCGACATCATGGCTTCGCGAACCCGATGGGTCAGGAACCATGCCGTCTTTAGGCCGCAGTCCAGGGTGCGTTGCACCTGGCGGGTGCTGATGCCCTTCTTGGAGCTGCACATCATATAGATAACCTGGAGCCAGCAGTGCAGCGGCACGTGGCTGCTCTCGAATACGGTCCCGATCCGCACGGTGAACTGCTTCCGGCAGCCGTAGCACTTCCACAAACCGGGCCGGGTGTTCAGCCGCCCATTGCGAGTGGTGCCATGGCAGTGCGGGCACACAGCGCCTTCGGGCCACAGCTTGCTTTCCACATAGGCAAAGGCGGCTGCCTCATTGTGAAAGTGCGGGGCGGAAAGGGCGGACTGCATCGGGTTATCTCCTTGACCCCCATTCTACCCATTGTGGTGGGTGCGTCAAGTGAAACATCGCCGAGACGTAGGGGCGAAGCTTGTGGACTACTTCAAGCTGCCCAGCCTGCATCATTACTTGATCGTCAGGGCGGAAGACTGGACCGTCTTACGGCATAGCCGACAGCCTGGCGGCACGATCCAGACGACGATCATCCAAAACGGCCCAGTCGAGATCGATCCACCAGGCTTGACCTTGGCGCGGCTGTTTTCAGCATAGGCTGGCGGCGTGGCCGCAGCCGTCTATGGCACGAAATCCCTAACCAGCTCGTGAATGCGTTCGGCGTCGGACTGGCGCATCACGCGGCCGGCGAAGCGGGCGCAGGAGTCGATGGAGACTGCGCGGACGGCCTGCTTCACCCGCGGCACGGCGGCGGCGTTCATGCTGAACGAGCGTATGCCCAGGCCCAGCAGCAGCGGGGTCCAGGCCGGGTTGGCCGCCATCTCGCCGCACACGCTGACCGGCATGCGGCGGCGCAGCGCGGCCTCCGTGGCGAACTGGATCAGGCGCAGCACGGCGGGGTGCAGCGGGTCGTAAAGGCTGGCCACCTCGGTGGCGGCCCGGTCCACGGCCAGCGCATACATCGCCAGGTCGTTGGTGCCGATGGCGAAAAAATCGGCCTCCAGCGCCAGCGCGTCGGCGGCCAGGGCCGCACCGGGCGTCTCGATCATGATGCCCAGCGGCGGCAACTTCTCGGGCAGCCTGTCGCCACGCCGGCGCAGGCGGCGGGCCACGCGCTCGTACACCTCGCGCGCCGCGCGCACCTCGGCCGCGTTGGTCACCATGGGCAGCAACACGCGCACCGGGCCCGCGCGGGCAGCACGCAGGATGGCGGCGAGTTGCGTCTCGAACAGCTCGGGCTGGCGCAGCAACAGGCGTAGGCCGCGCACGCCCAGCGCCGGGTTGTGGTCCAGCGTATCGGGCACCAGGCCGTGGGCCACCAGCGCGTCGATGTCCTTCTCGCCGCCCCAGTCCAGCACGCGGATGGTCACGCCGTCGCCGTCCATCGCCTCGATCACGGTGCGGTAGGTTTCGGCCTGTGCCGCCTCGTCGGGCAGCGTCTCGCGGTTCATGAACAGGAACTCGGTGCGGAACAGGCCGATGCCGCTCGATCCGGATTGGGCGATCAGCGGTAGCTCGGCCAACAGCTCCAGGTTGCCCTGCAGCTCCACCAGCTCGTGGTCGGTCGTCTCCGGGCGGAGGCGGCGAAAGCGTGCCAGGCGCTGCCGTTCGCGGGCGAAGTCCGCCACGCCCTGCTTGGCAAGGGCCAAGGTGGCTGCGGCCGGGTTCAGCACCACACGGCCTGCCCCCCCGTCCAGCACCGCCAAGCTGCCGGTGCGCGCCGCTTCCAGCACACCATGCGCACCCAGCACCGCCGGCACGCCCAGCGCGCGCAGCATGATGGCGGTGTGGCCGTCCGTGCCGCCCTCCTCCGTGGCCAGGCCGGCGATGCGGGCGGGATCGATCAGCGCCGCATCGGCCGGGCGCAGCGTCTCGGCCACCAGAATGGCGCCCTGCGGCACGGCGCTGAAGCTGCGGAACCCCGATTCGGTCAGGTTGCGCAGCAGCCTGCGGCCGGTCTCGCGTATCTCGTCGGCACGGCGCTGGCGCCCGTCGGCATCGTCGTCACCGAGTTTCGGGCGGGCGCGCCCCGCCTCGCCCGGCCCTGCCAGCATGGCTTGCGCCAGCGCCTCGATCTCGTCCGCCACCGCCGTCTCGGCCGTAACAAGGCCGTCGGTAATGCGGCGGCGGGCCTGGCGCAGCAGGCGGGACGGACCCAGCATCTGCAGGTAGGCGTCGATAAGGGGTGCGATTTCGTGCTGGCTGTCTTCGGGCAGCACGGTCAGCCTGGCGCGCAGCTTGCCCAACTGGCGGCGCGACTTCTGCACCGCCACGTCCAGCCGGGCCAGTTCGGCCTCAGCCGCTTCGGCGCGTATCTTGCCGCGCTTGACCTCTACCTTGGGCTCGCTCGCGGTATAGACGGCGCCGATCGCGATGCCGGCGCTGACCGCAATGCCCGACAGCGCCGTCTCGGCATCCTCCGCAGCGCCGCGCTTGCGGGTGGGTGGCTTGGGGGGCGGCTTCTCTTCAATCCTGCTCATGGAAGCCGGCCTCGATCAGCCCCGCGATCGCCTCCATGGCCTCGTGCGCGTCGAACCCTTCCGCCCGCAGCTCCACCGTGCTGCCGACGCCCGCGCCCAGCATCATCAACCCCATTATGGACCGGGCGGAGACGACCTGTCCGTCGCGCAGCACATCGACGTTGGCGCTGAACTGTTCGGCGGTGCTGACCAGCTTTGCCGCCGCCCGCGCGTGCAGGCCTCGCCGGTTCACGATCCCGACCGTCCGGGAGACAACGGCCTCGCCGCCCGCCTCACTCATCCAGCAGAACCATAAGCGTCAATGCGCCTTCACCGGCAGGCTGCACAGCTGCGCGCGGTCGGCGATGACCGAAACGCCATTGGGCTGGCGCGGGTCGAGCGACTTGCAGATGTTGGGTGTCTTGCAGGTCTCCAGCACATGGCTGGCGGCCGCGATGTATTTCTTGCCGGCCATCTCCGCGATGTCCGTACATTCGGCCAGGGTCTGGCGGCCGCGCACCTTGGCCAGCTTCACCAGCATCGGCAGGTTCATCCCGGCGATCACCTCCACGCCGCCCCGGCTCATCATACTGATGGCAAGGTTAGACGGCGTGCCGCCGAACATGTCGGTCAGCAGGATGACGCCGTCGCCGGCGTCCACGTCTTCGATGCAGTGCTGGATGTCGAGCCGCCGCTGCTCCACGTCGTCATCCACCCCGATGCAAACCGTGGCAACGCGCCGTTGGGGCCCGACCACGTGTTCCATGGCCGCACGCATCTCCTCGGCCAGGCGGCCGTGGGTGACCAGAATAAGTCCGATCATGGGATAACTGTCAGGCCTCCTGCGCCTGTCTCAGGCTGACCGCCGGAAGGGCGGCCTGCTTCAAACGAGTTGTCAACCGAAGTCCCGGCACTCCCCATATGGGAACCGTTCGCCCTCTCGTCACGCAGCAATTCCCTGTGCGTCACCCATATACGCCACGGCACGGCGTCCACGCCGCCGCCCGTGGATGGCTGCAATTTTTGCAGCCTTTCCCGTAACACCTGGACGATGCGCACCGACCGGTGCCGCCCGCCCGTGCAGCCGATGGCTACACTCGCGTATTTCTTGCCCTCCTGCACGAAGCGCGGCAAGAGCAAGGCTAACATATCCGTCATCTTGTCAACAAACGGCCAGAAATCCGGATCGGCCTCCACATAGGCCGCAACGTCCGCATCGAGCCCCGTCCCGTCACGCAAAATGGGGTCGTAATAGGGGTTGCGCAGGAAGCGCGCGTCGAAGACCAGCTCTGCTTCGCGCGGCAGGCCGGCCGGGTAGGCAAACGACATCAGCGACACGGTCATGCCCGCCTTGTGACCAGCAGCGCCGCTGAAACGCTGCTCGACAATGCGCCGCAGCATCGGCAGGGGCAGGTCCGTGGTGTCCAGCAGCATGTCGGCCGCCTGGCGCAGCGGGGCCGTCAGCGCAATCTCGGCGGCCACCCCGTCGGCCACGCGGCTGGTGGGCGCCAAGGGGTGGCGCCGGCGCGTCTCGGTGAAGCGCCGCAGCAGCGCCGGCTCGTCGGCGAACACGAACACGAGCTCGGGGCGCAGCGTCGGGTTGCGCTGCAAGCGCTGCATCGCCGCCAGGATCTCGGCCGCATCGAAGCCGCGGCTGCGGGTATCGACGCCGATGGCCACCGGCCGTTCCCCACGGACGATCAGGTCCTCCATCAGGCCGAGCGGCGGGTTATCGACAGCCTCGTAGCCGAGATCCTCCAGCACCCGCAGGATCGAGGCCTTGCCGCCGCCCGACAGGCCCGTGACGACCACGACGCGACGCGTGGCGCAGGCCTGGCCGGCCGCCTCGATGGTCTGCGCGCTCACCCGAAGGCTCCCGTCACGAACGATCCCCTGCCCTGCGCGGCTTCCAGCGCCAGTTCCACCAGCATGGGTGCCGAGGCCGGCCACGGGTCCACTAACACCACCGGAAGATCAAGATTTTCATAACGGCCCGGCCCTGGCAGGCGTTCCCCGCGCCGCAGCTCGACCACGAGGGCCAGCCTGGCCCGTGCCAAGTGGGGAAGGCGCAGCAAACCCAGGCCACGCACCTCGATCAACCCCGCCAGAGCGGACGGCGGACTGGCCAACAGACCGTCGATCAGCACCTGGTCGTCGGCCACCAGGCTGAAGCCGCGGTCGATCAGGCGCAACAGCAGGTCGGATTTGCCCGCACCGGGCGGCCCCAGCAGCAGCACGCCCGCCCCGTCGCGCGCGGCGCAGCTGGCGTGCAGCCGCATCGCCTCAGGCCGACCTGCGCCGGCTCGGCTCAGCGCCCAGCAGGTGGCCGATCGGCGTCAGCGCCTCGATGTTGTCACACAATATCTTGGAAACGGCGAGCAGCGGCACCGCCAGCAAGGCGCCCGGCACGCCCCACAGCCAATCCCAGAACATCAGCGCCGCAATCACCAGCAGCGGGTTCAGCGTGAACCGCCGGGCCAGCAGCAGCGGTGTCACCGTTTCGCCCTCCAGCACGTGGATCGCCAGGTACACGCCCGATGGCGCCAGCGCCCAGAGCGCGTTGGAGAAGGTAAACAGGCCCACGAAGAAGAAGATCACCATCCCAGTCAGCGGGCCCAGGATGGGCACGTAGTTCAGCAGAAAGGCGGCCGTGCCCCACAGCAGCGGGTCGGGCAGGCCGAAAGCCCAAACCGACAGTCCGTTGGCGATGCCGACGAGTCCGTTCATCATTGTGATAGTGGCCAGGTACATCGAGATGTTGCGTTCGATCTCGCTGGCGATCTGGATCGCGTGCTTCTTTTCGGTGAAGCCCGGCAGGATCTCGACAAAGCGCCGGAGCAGCGCGTCGCCATCGGCCAGCAGGAAGAACAGCACGATCAGCAGCGTCAGCGTCTGCCCGAGGAACGAGCGCGTGCCGGCGAGCACGGACATGCCGACGCCGGGTCCCTGGCTGACCGTGATGGTCTGCGGCGGCTTGCCGGCCGTATCGGGCGCGGCGGTCAGCACAGTGTCGCCCGCGGCCGGCCGCTCGGCATGCCCGCTATCGCGCAACAGCGTCTGCATCTGCTGCAATCCGCCCTCGACCACCGCGATCGGCTTGCGCAGGAAACCGAGTTTCTGCTGCAGGGTGGGCAGGCTTTGCGGCGCGCGGGCGATCCACCCCGCGGCCGGCACCGAGATCGCATAGGCCACCGCACCGATGGCCGAGAACAAGGCCAGGATCAGAAGGATGGCCGCCAGCATGCGCGGCAGGCGCAGCCGGTCGCACAGGAAGCGGGCGGCGGGGCTGAGCAGAAGGCCCAGCACTAGCGCCAGCACTAAAGGCAGGATTATGCCGGCCGCGAAATACAGCGTGTAGAGTATGGCCAGCCCGGTCAGGATGACCAGCGCCACGTCCCGCACGTGGAACTCGGCGGCCCGCATCACCGCCTGGGCCTGCTGCGTTTCGCGTTCGATCTCGTCGGGCGTATGGGCCATGCTCGCTCCCTTCAGGCTTTGGGCAGGCGCACGACGAAGCGGGCGCCCAACACGTGGCCCGCGCTGTCGCGGCGGTTCTCGGCGCTGATGCGGCCGCCCAGCGCTTCCACGATCTGGCGGCTGATGGAGAGGCCCAGGCCGGAATGCTTGCCGAACGTCTCGCCGGAGGGGCGCTCGGAATAGAAGCGGTCGAACACGTGTTCCAAATTGGCGTCCGGAATGCCCGGGCCTTCGTCCTCCACCGCCAGCTCCACGGTGCCGCCGGTCTCGCGCCCGCGCAACACGATGGCGCCGCCCGGCGGCGAGAAGCTGCGGGCGTTGCCGATCAGGTTGCGCAGCACCTGCACCAGCCGGCCTTCCACGGCCTGCACGCTCAACCCCGATTGCGGCGCATCGACCACCAGGCGCGGCGCGCCTTCCTCCCGCGTGGCCTCCGCAATCTCGCGCAGCGCCGCCATGATTGGCGCCACATCGACGCGCTCGACGGCGGTGCGCGACAGCTCGGCATCCAGCCGGCTCGCGTCGCTGATGTCGGTGATCAGCCGGTCGAGCCGCACCACGTCGTCCTGGATGATGGCCAGCAGCCGGCCCTGCTGCGAGGCCTCGCGCACGCGCTTCAGCGTGTCGATGGCGCTGCGTATGGAGCTGAGCGGGTTCTTGATCTCGTGCGCCACGTCGGCGGCAAAGCGCTCGATGGCGTCCATCCGGCCCCACAGGGCGGCCGCCGAATCCGACAATGCCAAGCCCAGCTCGCCGATCTCGTCGCGGCGGCGCAGCAGCGGCGCCGGCACGCCGCCGGTGCGCCCGTGGCCCTCCCGCATGTCGCGCGCCGCGTCGGCCAGCAGCAGGATGGGGCGGGCCAACGTCTGCGACAGGTACCACGACAGCAGCACCGTCAGGATCAGCGCGCCGAAGAACAGGCCCAGGATGGAAACGCGCACGGCAAACAGGCTGCGGTCCACCTCCACCGCGTCGCGGGTCAGCAGAACGATGCCCACAGTGTGGCGGTCGCGCTCCACCGGCTCGCTGACGGTGACCAGTAGCTGGTTCTCCCGCGTGCGGCGGATGTAGGGGGGCATCTCATGGCTGTCGTTGCTGCTGGTCAGGCGCAATTCCTGGCGCACGTCGGGCTGCCAGTCCGCGCCGGCCGCGGTCGGGCTGAGTTCCACGTGGGTGATGCGCGAGTGGGGCAGCAAGGTCAGCACGTCGTCGTACAGGCGGCCGACCAGGCCCACCACCGGGCCGCGCGGGGCGGCGCTGGGCAGCGGCTCGGTGTTGACGGCGCCGCCCGCCCCCATGCGCACGCGGCTGTCGGCGACCAGCGTGCCGTCGGGCGCGTAGATCTTGGCGCCGGCATTGGGCGTGGGGTCGGTCAGCCGGCGCAGCAGCGGGCGCGCGATGTCGGGCACCAGCACGGGGTTGTTGGGGTCGGTGACGCGCACCGCGGATTCGCCGAGCGCGCCGGCGTAGATGCGCGCCTGTTCGCGCAGGGCCGCCACCTCGGCTTCCAGCAGGCCGTCCTGGTACTGGTCCAGGTAGAGCACCGCACCCAGCAGCAGGGCGAGCGGCACGAAGTTGACCAGCAGCACGCTGCGCATGAGCGGCGAGACCCAGCGGGCGCGATGGCGCGGCAGCACGTCGGACATGGGCGCAGACTGGCCAAGGTGAGCGGGAAAGGCCAGGGACGACACGGCGGCCCGAGGCGGCATCGACCGCTATCCGCAGATTAGGGTGGCAAACCCCGACACTCTATACTAATACAGATACCTATTGATGGGGGCCACCATGACGACGTTGAAGCTGGTTTCGGTAGGGACATCCACGGGCATGGTCATACCGAAGGACGTGCTCGCGCGCCTGAACGTCAGCAAGGGCGATACGCTCTACCTGATGGAAACGCCCGACGGCTCCTTTCGCCTGACGCCATACGATCCAGGTTTCGCCGAGAAGATGGACAAAGCGGACGAGATCATGCGCCGATACCGCAACACGATGCACGCGCTGGCCCAGTAAGCGACCTGCTTGCGCGCGTGGACCTGGCTCGAAGAACGGGACGCGCTGGCCATCCACGAGCGCTCGCTGGTATTGCATGGTGGTGCGCCGGGCGTCCGCGACCTGGGCCTTTTGCAATCCGCGCTGGCCAGACCCCGTCACCTCGCCAGCTACGACGATGCTGCAGGCTTGGCCGACCTGGCCGCTGCCTACACGGTCGGCATCGTCCAGAACCATCCGTTCATCGACGGCAACAAGCGGACCGGGTTCGTGGTGGGAGTCTTGTTCCTGGAGTTGAACGGCGGGCATTTCGTGGCCAGCGAGCAGGCAGCGGCGGAGATGGTCATCGGGCTCGCGGCTGGCCTGGTCGATGAAGCCGGCTACCGCGCATTCCTCATGGAAAACTGCGTCTGCGAGGGTAAGAGCGGCTGACATGGCCGGGTGCCGGAGCCCGCATGGTAAGGCCGGCTATAGAAACGACACCGGATCGACATCCACGTCCACGCGGACGCCGCGCGGCACCTCGACCTGGTCCAGCCACGCCCTCAGCAGCGGTTGCACGGCCACGTCGCGCCGCGTCTTCAGCAGCAGCCGGCGCCGGTGACGGCCGCGCAGCACGGCCAGCGGGGCCGGGGCGGGGCCCAGCACCAGCACGCCCTCGCCG
>CAXUGD010000031.1:0-15826 GCA_964250355.1 uncultured Acetobacteraceae bacterium
GAACCCGGCCCCGGCCCCGCGTCGCCGGCGGACGCCGCCGAGACGGCCGAGACGGCCGAGACGGTGGCGGACGCGCGCGATCCGGACGCGGCCGACGCCGCCTTCGCCGCCCCGATCGCGCCCGAACCCGCCCAACCCGCCGCCCCCCCCCACCCGCCGGCGCGGCCGCCCCCCCCCCCCCCGCCGCTCGGCGTCTTCTTCGCGCTCGAGATGCTCAATGTCGGCGCGCATCACGAGGTGCTCGACGACCCGCGCGCGCCCGGCTCGCGCGACGCGCAGAAGATCATCGACCAGATCGGCTGGCTTGCCGGCCTGGGGATCACCGAAACGATCGTGCCGCTGCCGCCCGGGGTGGCCGGCCTGTCCGAATACCGCGACCGCCTCGCCTGGGTGGCGAGCGAGATCATGCCGCATGTTGCGTGAGGGCGAAGCAAGCAGTTCTTTCTTGAACAAAAGAACCAAGAAATTTTTGTTCGATGGCGTACGCTTCCGGACAAGCCGCGCCCAAAGATCGAAAGTCTTTTGCTTCTCTTCTTCAGAAAAGAAGACCTTCCTTCCTTCAGTGTGTCTGCGTTGTCGCGACCGGCTATGAGGACCACGGAACTCAGAATCGACGTTTCCGGCGCGACCGGGCTGGCGCAGGCCGAACTCGCCGCCTCGCTGCACCTGCCCGAAATGCTGCCCGACGGAGCACCGCTCGAGTTGCTCGTCTGCCTGCACGGCGGTGGCTACACGCGCGCCTACTGGCACCCCTCTTTCCCTGGCTACAGCCTCGCCGAGCACATGGCCGCACGCGGTTACGCGGTGCTGGCGCTCGACCTGCTCGGCATGGGCGAGAGCACGCGGCCGGAGCCCGAAACGCTGCTGAGCCGTGCCGTCGTCGCCGCTGCCTGTCATCGCGCGACCACCGAGGTGGCGGACGGCCTGTGCAGCGGGCGCTGGGCGCGCGCCGGGCGGGTCCAGGCCACCGGCATCGGCCACTCGATCGGCGGCATGGTCGCGATCACCCAGGCCGCGGCACACCGCTCGTTTCGACGCTTGGCCGTGCTCGGCTGGACCAACCAGCGCCTGGTGCTGGGCGACGCCGACCCGGAGGAGATGGCGCGGGCCATCACGCCCGGCTACCTCTCCACGCCACGGGCGGCGATGCGCACGCTGTTCTACGCGCCGGACGTGCCCCAGACGCTGATCGAGGCCGACGAGGCGGCAGGCTCGACCACCCCGGCCTGCCTCGGTCGCGACGCGCTGCTGCCTGGCATCGTGCGCGGCGCGGCCGCCTCGATCGACGTGCCGGTCTTCGTCATGCACGGCAGCACCGACACCAGCCCGGACCCGCATGGCGAGGTGGGATTCTACCGCCGCTCCCCGGACGTGACGCTTATGGTGCTGCCGGACACGGCGCATTGCCACAACTTCGCGACGCTACGGCATCGATTATGGGACCGGATCGATGGCTGGGTCAGGTCCTGTCCGCCGCCGTGAAAACAAGGAGTGCAGCTATGGATGATCGGGTGCAGGGCCAGGGCGACGCCGTGCTCATGTCGTGGGAGCAGTTCGTCGACGCACTCAGGCCGCTCGGTGCGCGCCTGCGCGACCGGCTGCCGGCGTCGCTGCGCGACGACAAGCAGGTGGGCCAGGAATCGCTGCGGCTGCTGCTCGCGGGCTTGGTACGTGCCACGACGGACGCGATCGTCGGCGACCGGCGCCACCCGATCTTCGTGCCGGAACTGCACATCGCGCAGAACCTGTTCCAGCCGAACGCCGACACGATCTACAAGACGGCGATGATCGACGGCGCCGGCAGCTACCGCATGCGCGGCGAACGCGGCACGGTGCGCATGTTCATCCTGGCACAGCTCGGCCCCGACACGCTGCGCACCGGCAAGCCGTCCGCCGCGCTCGCGCAATGCGATTTCGACACCCTGACGCTGAATGCGGAAGGGCGTTTCGACGTGCTGATCAGCCCGTCGCGCCCCGCGGGCCATAAGGGCGACTGGTGGGAGCTGCACCCGAAGGCCGAAAAATTCATGCTGCGCATCGTCGGCTGCCGCTGGGGCGAGGAGCGCGAACCGCGCTTCGGCATCGACCGGCTGGACGTGGCGGCACCGAAACCGCGTCTGGAGGCCGCCGACCTCAGCGCGCGCCTAGCCGAAATACCGGCGATCGCCGGCAACTGCGCCTGCTTCTTCCCCGACCACGTCGAACAGCTGCGCGAGCAGGGCCACGTCAACAGCCTCAAGGTCGTCGATTTCTCGAACATGACCGGGCTGAGCCGCCAATCCTACTACGAAGGCGCCTACGAGCTGGAGGACGACGAGGCGCTGCTGGTGGAGGTGCGCATCCCCGAGCAGGTCGGCTACTGGTCGCTGATCCTGACCAACGAGATCTACGAGACGACGGACTGGTACAACAACCAGAGCAGCCTGAACGACGCGCAGGCCAGGCTCGACGCGGACGGGGTGTTCCGCGCGGTCGTCAGCGCGCGCGACCCGGGAGTGCCGAACTGGCTCGACACGTGCGGCTACAGGAAGGGCGCCGTGCAGGGCCGCTGGTTCGACACCGACGCGCGACCCACGCCTTCAATGCGCAAGCTGAAGTTTAGCGAAATTCGCGCCGCCGTGCCGGCCGAGACTCCGCATGTCTCGCCGGAAGCCCGCGATGCCGCCATCCGCGCCAGACGCATCGGCGCGCAAATGCGGACCATCTGGTAGCAAAAGTCTTTTGGTTCTTTGCTTCAGAAAACAACTGCTTCCTTCCTAACCAAGAACACCGCCCCCGCGCCCAAGACCAGCAGCACCGCGATCGAAGCCAGCGCGCCGCCCAGCCCGAACAGCGCCTGCAGCCCGCCCACCGCGAACGGGTAGAGGAAGCCGCCCAGGAACATCGACGTGGTCAGCAGCCCCACGGCGTGACCGCGCATTGCCTCGGGCACCAGCGTGGTGGCCTGCACCCACAGATGCGGGATGTACATGCCCAGTCCCAGGCCCACCAGCGCGCATCCCGCACCGGCCATCCAGGCGGCGTTCGCCAAGCCGATCAGCGCCATGCCCGCCGCCGCGCACAGCAGCGAGAGCGCGAAGGTCCGCCGCCCGCCGGCGCGAAGCTGGACCGGCCCGAACAGCACGCCGCCCGCTGCGCTGAAGACGGTGACCATGGCCAGCACCACCGCGTGCGTCAGCGGCGCGCCGACGCCGATGGCGGCTAGGATGAACGGCACGTCCGAGCCCACCATCAGCGGCACCATCATCAGCAGGCATCCGGCCACGCAGACCGGCCAGACGCGTGACAGCGCGCCGGTCATGCCGCCTTTGTCAGCGTGGGACGGCAGCTCGATCGGCCGCACGCCCGCCACGCTCAGCAGCAGCACGGGCAGGGCGAACGCGGCGTAGAGCAGGAAGGCGGGGTGCCAGCCGAAGGACTGCACGCTCGCGCCGGCCAGCAACAGTGCGGCCAGCCCCGTCATGCTGCCGAGCGACGTCTGCCAGCCGAGCGCCCTGCTGCGCCCCGCCCCGCTGTAGCTGTGCGCCAGCAACACCGTGCATCCCGTCGTCAGCAGCCCGCAGCCGCCACCGGCGAACAGGCGCGAGGCGAGCAGCAGCGTCACGTCCGACGTGGCCCAGGGCACGATCCCGGCGGCGCCGTAGGTGAGCGCGGCAACGATCAGGAGCTTGCGCACGCCGAGCGCGTGCAGGATCGCGCCGCTGGCGACCGAGGTGACCATCAACCCAAGCGACGCCAGCGCGAACACCATTTGCGCGATGAAAGGGCCCTGTGCGCCGAAGTTGCGCGCCATCGCCGGCAGCAAGGGTGGTGGTAACGAGAAAAGCAGGCTTTGCGACGCCAGGCCGGACATCATGACGATGAAGGCGGCTGGCGTGACGGGGCTTTCAAGGAAGGAAGGCTTTTCTTTCTTGAAAGAAAGAAGCAAAGAACTTTTGTTCATTGCTAGTACGCATCCTGGGCGGAATAGACGTGCACGCGGGCGACGTTGACGTGCGAGGGCTGTTCGAGGAGGTAGCGTACCGCTCGCGCAACATCCAAAGGCTGTAACGGCGTAACGTAGCTGTCCCAGCCGGGCTGGCCCTGCGACTTCATCTCGTCGAAGATCTCGGTGCTGGTCGTGCCGGGCGCCACCAGGCCGACGCGCACACCGGACCCGGCCAGCTCGATCCTGAGCGAATCGGTGAACACCTCCAGCGCGCGCTTCAGCCCGCCGTACACGCCGGCACCGGCAGCCGTCAGGTGCGCGCCGATGCTGGAGATGTTGACGATCGCGCCGGCGCCGGCCGCGCGCATGGCGCGCGCGAACACGTAGGAGGCGCGCACCGCCGACTCGAAGTTGACGGCGATCAGCGGCCCCAGCGCGTCCAGGTCGAACCCGTCCAGCATGCCCACGCGCAGGATGCCGGCATTGTTGACCAGTATGTCGGCCGCACCGAAACGCGACTGCGCAAGCGCCAGCAACGCGCCCGGCACTGCGGGGTCGGCGATGTCGGCCGGCAGGATCGCAACCTCGCCGCCCAGTTCGGCGGCCAGGTCCCGAAGGCGATCCTCGCGCCGCGCGGTCAGCACCAGCCTGGCGCCGGCGGCCGAGAGGTCCCGCGCGATCGCGGCCCCAATCCCGGCCGAGGCTCCCGTCACTACCGCCACCTTGCCGTCGACCATTCACACCCCGCTCCGGCGGCAAGTCGAAGGCGGCGAGCGGCGTGGGCGAACCTCCCGCTGGGTAGGGAACCGCGTTCAGTCTTCCGGCGCGATCGTCGCCTTCAGGCCGTCGATGGCACCGCTCACCAGTATCTGGCAGGACAGGCGCGAGCCCGCCTGGCGGTGGCCGGACCCGTCCAGAAGATCGTTCTCCGCCTCGCTCATCGGCGGCAGCGACGCGGCGAAGGCCGGGTCGACGTAGACGTGGCACGTCGCACAGGAGCAGCAGCCGCCGCACAGGGCGAGCAGGTCGTCGATGCCGGCCGCGCCGATCGCCTCCATGACCGACAAGCCGTTCTTCGCCTCGAACGTCTTGGCCTCTCCGGCGCGTGTCACGATGTTCAGTGTGGGCATGTCGCTTCCTTGGGCGTAACAGATTGCCGTCCGCCTGCGTACGGCGTGTCGGGTGCCCCTCAATCTTCCTGAAGACAGGATCGCGCGCAAGCGCCCGAAATGTTTACCCGCGGACCCTCACTCATGTCGCTGGCGACAGGCCGAAGCGCAGCGGCGCTCCCATCGTGTCGCGGAATGAGACGGGCTGCTTGCCGTCCAGGTCGGCGATGCCGTAGCGCAGGCCCAGCTCGGCGCCGATCAGCGCGTGGCCGGACAAGCTGGGCAGCTCGGGGTCTCGGGCCAGCGCCTCGATCACCAAGCCGGTGAACTCAGGGTGCTCGAAAAGCGGCCATAACGCGGCGAGATCCGGCGGCACCTGCTCGGGCGGTATGTCGGCCACCGCCTCGGTGCGGACGAAACCCGGCCAGATCGAGACCACGCTGACGCCGTGCGGCCGCAGGTCCTGCGCCATGTCGTACGTCATCTTGTCGGTGCCGGCCTTGGCCGCCCCGTACGCCGCGCCGTGGAAGTAGGTGGCGGTGCCGTAGAACGAGATGCTGGCGATCAGGCCGCGCCCCGCGCGCACCATCAGCGGCGCCGCGTGCCAGGCGGCGACGTAGCCAGACCGCAGACCCACCTCGACCATGTCCACAAGCTTCAGCGGCTTTTCCCAGAAACCGCCCTCGGCGCGTAGCTCGGCCGGATAGACCGCCGCCGCGTTGTTGACCAGGACGTCCAGCCGGCCGTGCCGCCGCGCCACCTGCTCGAACAGCGAGGCGGTCTGCGCGTCGTCGCGGTGGTCGCAGACGACGGGGATACCCTCGCCGCCGGCGGTCCGCACCTCGTCGGCGACGACCGACAGCGCCTCCGCCCGCCGTCCGGTCAGGTAGACGGTCGCGCCCTTGCCGCCGAAGGCGCGCGCGATGCCGCGGCCCAGGCCCTGGCTCGCGCCGGTCACCACGAGAACGCGCGGATCGAGGCTCATGGGCTGCTCCGGCACCTGTTCGGCATGCAGCAGAGCACGGCGCCGCCGCGCGCCCTCTATCGCCGGATAGGGTGACGCGGTGCCGCCATGACTAGCATCGCGCGCAACGGGCGGGAGGTGCTGCGTGACACTCGAGGAGATATCGGACCGGCTGGAAATACAGGATTTGATGGTCGCGTATTGCTACGCCATCGACACGCGCGACTGGGACGCGCTCGACGACATCTTCACCCCCGACGCGGTTATCGACTACACCGAAATGGTCGGCGTGAAGGGTTCGCTGCCGGAGATCAAGGCGTTCCTGGCGCAGAGCATGCAGGCGGTGGCCGCCTGCCAGCACATCATCTCGACGAGCCGGATCGCCATCGACGGCGACCGCGCGCACGGCAAGACGGTCTGCACCAACCCGATGGTGCTGGGTGCCGACGGCCACGTTATGCTGCTGGGCCTGTGGTATCGCGACGAGTTCGTGCGCACGCCGCAGGGCTGGCGGATCAGTGCGCGCTACGAGGAGAATTGCTGGCGCTACAACGTGCCCGCCGGGCTGCTGGCCGCTGGCTGAGCACGGCGCGATGGCTCATGAGCATCCGGCCTCGCCAGACGGGATCACCGCCGACTACCTGACCGGCCTGATGGCCGAGCTCTGCCCTGGCGTTCAGGTACGATCGGTCGGCATCGCCGACGCCAAGGCCTACGGCGAGCAGATGGTCTCCACCGCGGGCCGCGTCGTGGTGGACGTGACCTACGACGCGGGGTCGCCAGATGGATTGCCCTCGCGCCTCGTGATCAAGGTTGCGCGTGGTGTCGACACCATCATGGCGCCGTTCTACAGCAACGAAGTCGCGTTCTACCGTCGCCTCCGCCCGACGCTGCGCGTGGAAGCGCCACGCTGCTTCGGCGCGCATTTCGACGCGGACAGCACGCGGTTCGCGCTGGTGCTCGAGGACCTGACGGCCCGCGGCGCCCGCTTCCCCAACGTCACCCAGCGCACCGGCGAGGCGGAGATACGCGCCCTGCTCGACACGCTGTCCGGCCTGCACGCGCAATTCTGGAACAGCCCGCACATGGCCGGGGTGCAGACCCATCTCTCGGGCGGCGTCGCCGAGCTGATGAACGGGCTGGCGCCGCGTTACATCCAGCACGAGATCGACACGGAGAACTTCAAGCGCGAGATGGTGCAGCGCCTGCGCATGACGGGCGACACGCTGCTGGCCGGCGTGCAGGCGGTGCAGCGCCACCAGGCAAGCCTGTCGCAGACCCTGCTCCACGGTGACGCGCATCTCGGCAACACGTATCTGCTCCCGGACGGACGCGGCGGCCTGCTGGATTGGCAACTCAGCGTGCGCGGCTACGCGTTGCACGACGTGAGCTACCTGATCGCCACCGGACTCTCGGTCGCCGACCGGCGTGCGCACGAGCGCGCGTTGCTGGGCTACTACCTCGAACGTCTCGCGCAGCTCGGCGCCGAGCCGGTACCGTCGGCCGAGGAAGCCTGGCGCGAGTACCGGCGCGGCATGGCATGGGCCGTCTATATCGGCTGGCTGACAACGCCGGTGATCAACTACGGCTGGGAGATCAACCTGCTGAACCACCTGCGCCTGACCACCGCCTACGAGGACCTGGAAACCACAAAACTCGTATCAGAACTGCAATGAGAAAAAGTTCTTTGCTTCTTTCTTTCAAGAAAGAAGGTTCTTGCTTCGCTACCTACACCCGACAATGCCGCCGTCCACCGGTATCTCCGCACCAGTCACGTAAGCGCCCGCGCGCGAGGACAGGAACACCACGATGCCGGCGATGTCGTCCGGCCGGCCCATGCGGCGCAGCGGGATGTGCCCGTCCAGCACGCCTTTGGCCTGTCCCTCCTCATCGCGCAGATGCGCGGTCATCGATGTCGGGAAGAAGCCGGGCAGCACGGCGTTGACGGTGATGTTGCGCGGCGAGAGGTCCTGGGCGAGCTGCCGGCTCAGCTGGTGGATGGCCGCCTTGCTGGCGCCGTAGCTGTAGGCCTGCAGCGGCTCGATCCTGACGCCGGCCACCGAGCCGATGTTGATCACCCGCGCCGGATCGCCGCTGGCGCCGCTGGCCGTCAGTTCGGGCAGCAGTTCCTGAACCAGCTTGAACGGCATCTGCACGTTCACCGCCATGATCCCCGCCCAGGCGCGGTCGGGGAAGGTCTCGACCGGCGCGCCCCAGGTCTTGCCGGCGTTGTTGACCAGGATGTCCAGCCCGTCGCAGCGCGCGCGGTAGCGCGCCACGAGGTCGACAGCCGCCTCCGGCGTGGACAGGTCGGCCTGGAACGGCAGGCAGGTGCCGAGCGCGGACATCTCGCCCGCGGCCGCCGCGCAGGTCTCCGCCTTGCGCGAGGTGATCGCCACGCTGGCGCCGGCCCGCAGCAGCCCCTCGGCGATCATGCGGCCCAGGCCCTGCGCGCCGCCGGTGACCAGCGCGCGCTTGCCCGCCAGACTGAACAGGTCGCTGCTCAAATCGTCACCACGACCTTGCCGAAGCCGTGCCCACCCTCGAGGTAGGCGAGCGCCTGCCTGGCTTCGTCCAGGGTGAAGCTGCGGTCGACGACCGGTTCGATCCGATGGTCCGCGATGAATGCGACGGCGGCTTCGAATTCGGCGAGGTTGCCCACGTTGGTGCCGACGATGCGCAGGTTCTTCAGGAACAGCTCCGGCGCGTTGACCGGGAAGCTCATGCCGCCGGTCGAGCCGTAGACCACGATGCGGGCGCCCATGTTCAGCGCGCGGCCGTAGGCGGCGTAGCCGGTGCCGGGCGCGCCGTCGAACACCAGGTCGATGCCGCCGGTGACCTTCGGTAGCGCCTTGCGCCAGCCATCGTCCTTGTAGTTGAATCCGGCCTTGGCGCCGAGCGCCTGCGCCTTGGCGAGCGTGTCGTCCGAGCCGCTGGTGACGAAGACCTCGGCACCCATGACGACCCCGAACAGTAGCGCGAAGGTGGCGACACCGCCGCCCGCGCCGGTCACTAGCAGCTTGTCACCCGGCTTGATCCCGCCCTTGGTCACCAGCCCGCGCCAAGCCGTCAGCGCGGCCAGCGGGATGGCGGCCGACGCCGGGAACTTCAGGTGCGCCGGCCTGGCGACGGCGCTGGCCGCCGGCACGACGATCGCATCGGCAAGCGTTCCAGGGCCGGGCATGCCCAACAGGCCGAAGGCGGCGGCCGGATAGAGCGGGTCAGGTCCCCAGTCGAGGCCGGGGTACAGCACCACCTCCCGGCCCACCAGCGAGGCATCGACCCCGTTGCCCACGGCGTCCACCACGCCAGCCCCGTCGGCGCCCAGGGTCGCTGGGAGCTTCATGCCGGGATACTGCCCACGCACGATCCAGAGCTCGCGATGGTTCAGCGCGGCGGCGCGCAGCGCGACGCGAACCTCGCCCGGACCGGGCTGCGGTTCCGGCGCCGTCTCCAGCGACACGGCGTCGAGCCCATCGGCCGATCGGATGCTGAGCACGCGCATGCGGGTCACCTCTTTGTCGGGGAATAAGATGCTGGCCAGCCGGGTCGGCCGCTGGCGGAAGCTGGAAGAGGAGGCCGTCACGACAGCCTGCCGGCCGATAGGAAAATGGGCCTTGCCAGTGGTCCATTGCCGGACCAAGACTACTGTAGCCGCTTGAAGACAATGGCGGAGCAAGGAGGATACTGAAGTGAGAGTGGCATCGACCGCGATCGCACGTCCGCGACACCTCCGCACGTTCGTCGCCCGCCAGCGCCTTGCCGAACTGCTTGACGACATCGACGAGTCCCGCGTGACCACCGTCTGCGCCCCGGCGGGCTACGGCAAGACCACCGCCGTCCTGCACTGGTCGGAGGGCCTAGCCGAACGCGGGCGCAGCGTGCTCTGGCTTGCCGCGCGCGCCGGCATCAGAGACCTGGCCGACTTCGTCGAGGCGTTGCGGGCTGCTGCCGCCCAGCACGGGCTGACGTTCCCCGAATCATTTGACGACGTGCCTGCCGGCGAGCTTCTCGCGGCCTTGGCGACGCATCAGCAGCACCGCCCCGTCCTGGTTGTCGACGATGCCCAACTGCTGCCGCCCGAGACCTTCGACCTGCTGTCGCGCCTGATCGCCAGCGCGCGCGACTCCATGACGACGATCATCAGTTCGCGTAGCCGTTCAACGATCCCCGTGGCCCGGCTGCGCTCGCTGGGGCGACTGCTCGAGATCGGGCCCGACGACCTGCGGTTTTCGGTGGCCGACGCCGCCGCCTTCGTCGCCATGAACGGCAGCGGGCCGGTCGATGCGAGCCTGCTGCAGCGCCTGACCGAGGAGACCCGGGGCTGGGCCGCGGGCATCGTGATGGCCGGCAAGATGCATCGCCGCGCCTGGTCGTTCGACGGTTCTGGAGACGCGCGGGCCAGCGGCCTGAAACGCGAGTTCGAGGCGTATTTCGACGAGGAGGTGATGTCGCTGCAGCCCGCTCCCGTGCGCGCCTTCCTGGTCGACGCGGCGGTGCTCGACGAGTTGACGCCGGCGGCCTGCGCAGCGGTGACCGGCCAGGAAGATGCCGGACACATGTTGGAGGTGGTCGAGGAAGCTGGCCTCTTCATCGAGGCGTGCGGCGAGGTGCGGGCCAGCTACCGCTACCATCCCCTGTTCCGCGAGATGGTGTTGCGCCGCCTCAAGGACCGGGATCCGGGGCGTGCGGCCGAGCTGCATTGCCGTGCCAGTCAACATTTCGCCCAGGCAGGCAACGCGCCGGCCGCCATCGAGCACGCAGAGCGGAGCGGCGACCAGATGTTCCTGGCCGACCAGCTCGATGCCCTTGCCGAGAAGCTGACCTATAGCGGCTACTTGTACCGCATCGACGAGCTGAGCGCGGAGCTGCCGCGTCCGTTGCTGGCCGGCCGGCCCTCTCTGCTACTCGCCCTAGCTTGGCGCAAGACTCGTCGCCTTGCCTTCAGCTCGGCCGAGGCGCTGATCAGCATGGCGGAAACCGCGCTACAGCAAGCCGCAGCCGAGGAGAAGCTGAGCGAGTACGAACGGCACCAAGCGGCGAGCGCGGTCGAACACCGGCGTATCATGCTGATGGCCGCCCGCGACGACATTGCCGGCCTGGAGCGGCGGGCCGAACGGCTGCTGACGGAGTATGGCGACGACGAGCCCTACCTGAGCTGCACCCTGCTGGCGCAGCTGATGTCGGCGCGACGGGAGCTGTACCATTTTCACGACACGCTGAAGCTGGAGGCCGAGACCCGGCGGGCTCTGCTCCGTCCCGGCTCGGATTTCGCCTCGATCGCGCTCAAGGCCTCGGTCGGGCCCACGCTCATAGCGCAGGGCAGGACGGAGGTCGCGCATCGCATGCTGACCGAGGCGTTCGACCTGGCCTGCTCGCTGCAGGGCGAAGGGTCGGGTCTGGCGGCCCTGCCGGCGCTGCCGCTGGCCGAGCTGCTCTACGACCGGGGCGAACTGGCCAGGGCTCGTACCCTGGTCGACCGCCACCTGCCGGAGGCGCGGCAATGGGCGTTCGCCGACCAGCTCGCCGCCGGTCACCTGGTGCGGGCACGGCTGCTGGCCGCCGACGGCCTGACGACCGAGGCGCTGAAGGGGCTCGAGGAAGCGCATCTCGTCTCGATCGAATGCGGGCTGGAGCGGCTGCGCGCGGCGGTGGTCGCCGAGCAGGTGCGTATCCTGACCAGGAGCGGCCAGTTGCAGCGCGCCGAGGCGGCGTTCCGGGCAGGCGACCTGCCGCCGGACCAGGAACCGTTCCCAACGATGGCGCCGACGCGGCAGAACGAAAGCATCGCCGTGGCCTGGCTGCGCATCGAGACGCACAACCACCGCCTGACGCGCGCGCGCAAGGTCGCCAAGCGCTGGAGCGAGTTCGTCAGGCGCGTCGGCGCGGTGCGCTCGGCGGTGACCTTCGAGCTGCTGCTGGCCGAGATCGCGGTGCTGGCCGGCGACCGGTCCGAGGCGCGCCGGGCGGTCCGCGAGGCCGTGACGCTGGCGGCACCGGCCGGGTGGACGCAGATGTTCCTCGACGAGGGTGACTCCATCGGTTCGCTGCTGGTCGAATCCTACGGCCATGGCCCGACGCTGGAGACCGAAGCCGACCGGCTCGCCGCCCAGCTTGTCATCGCATTCCGCGGAACTCCCGCCCTGAAGCCGGACGACGAGTGCGGCTTGGGCGGCAAGCTGGTCAGTCGTGAGCTGGAGATACTGACCATGGTGGGCGGCGGCCTGCGCAATCGCGAGATCGGCGATCGCCTGGGCCTGACCGAAGGCACGGTGAAGTGGTACATGCAGCAGATCTACGACAAGCTCGGCGTGCGGCGCCGCCCGCAAGCGGTGATGCGAGCCCGGCAGCTCGGCATATTGGCCTGATCGACCTGCCCATCGGCAGAACCGGCGCCGTCCGGGACAGGGCATGACCGGCCGGTCCGACGCAACAGACCGGGTCCAGAGGCACGCGCATGGCGAAACGCAAGGTCATCATCAGCTGCGCCATCACCGGGGCCATCCACACGCCGTCGATGTCGCCGTACCTGCCGGTCACGGCCGAGGAGATCGCCGATTCGGCCATCGGCGCGGCGCAGGCCGGAGCGGCCATCATCCACCTGCACGCCCGCAACCCCAAGACCGGCCAGCCCGACCAGGACCCGGCGCTGTTCAAGCCGTTCCTCGAGGTCATCAAGCAGCGCAGCGACGCGGTGCTGAACCTCACCACCGGCGGCGCCCCCTGGATGACGGTCGACGAGCGGATACGCCCGGCCGTGACCTTCCAGCCGGAGGTGGCCTCGCTGAACATGGGCACCATGGGCTTCGGCCTGTTCCCCATGCTCAAGCGTTACGACAGCTTCAAGCACGACTGGGAGGCCCCGGCCCTGGAGGCCTCGCGCGACCTGGTGTTCAAGAACACCTACGCCGACATCGAGCGCCTGCTGGGCGTGCTCGGCCCGAACGGCACGCGGTTCGAGTTCGAGTGCTACGACACCAGCCACCTCTACAACCTGGCGCATTTCCTCGATCGCGGCCTGGCCAGGCCGCCGCTTTTCATCCAGACGGTGTTCGGCATATTGGGGGGCATCGGCGCCCACCCTGAGGACGTCATGCACATGAAGCGCACCGCCGACCGGCTGTTCGGCGACAGGTTCGAATGGTCCGTGCTCGGCGCCGGCGCGCGGCAGATGCCGACCGTGGCAATGGCCGCCGCCATGGGCGGCAACGTGCGCGTGGGGCTCGAGGATTCGCTCTGGGGCGGCCCTGGCCGGCTGGCGGAATCCAACGCCGAGCAGGTGCAGCGCGCGCGCCAGATCATCGAGGGGCTTGGGTTGGAGGTGGCCAGCCCCGCCGAGGCACGGGCGATGCTCGACCTCAAGGGCGGCGATCGGACGGAGATCTGACGTGGATCGGGCTGCAGCCGGGCCGCTGGCCGGCTTCAGGCTGGTGGAGATGGAGGCGATCGGACCGGTGCCGCTGGCCGCGACCCTGCTGGCCGACATGGGTGCCGACATCGTGCGCCTGGCCCGCTCGCCACGGCCGGACTCGGCATGGGACGATGTCGGCGGAGCGGTGCTGCACCGCAGCCGTGCTGTCGTCTTCGTTGACCTCAAGACCGCCGAGGATCGCGACGGAGCGCTCGCCCTGATCGATCGCGCCGACGGGCTGGTGGAAGGGTTCCGGCCGGGTGTGATGGAACGGCTGGGCCTCGGGCCGGAGGCCTGCCTGGCGCGCAACCGGCGGCTCGTCTTCGGCCGCATGACCGGCTGGGGGCAGACCGGGCCGTTGGCGCCGCGCGCGGGGCACGACATCAACTACATCTCGCTGACCGGGGCACTGCACGCGATGGGCGAGCCCGGCGGGCCGCCGCCGGTGCCGCTGAACCTGGTCGGCGATTACGGCGGCGGCGCGATGTTCCTCGTCGCCGGCCTGCTCGCCGGCCTGCTGTCGGCGCAGCGCAGCGGCGTGGGCCAGGTCGTCGATGCGGCCATGACGGATGGCACGTCGGCCCTGATGAGCCTGTTCTACGCCTACCTCGCGAAGGGTCTGTGGGCCGACGCGCCCGGCCGGAACCTGCTGGATGGCGGCGCGCCGTTCTACCGGTGCTACGCCTGCGCCGACGGCCGCCATGTGGCGGTGGGCGCGCTGGAGCCGCAATTCTTCGCGCTGCTGCTGGACGGGCTGGGCCTGCCGCGCGATCGCTACCGGCAGAACGACAGGGCCGCATGGACGGCGATGCAAGCGGAGTTCGCACGTCGGTTCGCGGCCAGGCCGCGCGACGCCTGGGTGTCCGTCTTCGAGGGCACGGATGCCTGCGTGACGCCGGTCCTGTCGATGGCCGAGGCGCCGGTCCACCCGCACAACTCCGCCCGCGAGACGTTCCTCGAGCGGTCCGGCGTCATTCAGCCGGCGCCGGCGCCGCGCTTCGGCGCCACGCCGGGCGCGGTGCGCGACCCTCAAACCTTGTCGCTGGAGGCTGCCATCGGGCGGTGGCAGGCCGCCCCGGGATGACAGGCGAACACCACCACCTACCCTGCGGAGGGTGAAGGTCGCCGTCGGGTCTGCCCTGGTGAGGGTTGATGGAGGTCACTTGAGCGTTTGCATGACCCAGGATGCCGGTCTCGACGACCTTGCCCGGTGCGATAGCGCGGGGCTGCAGGCGAGGCTTCTGCCCATCGAGCCGGCCAGGCTGCTGGCCGCAAGCCAGGCGCGGGCGGTCGCGGCGTTCGGGCCGGTCGTGACCTACTCGCGAAAAGTGTTCATCCCGCTGACGCGGCTATGCC
Source organism: uncultured Acetobacteraceae bacterium (assembly GCA_964250355.1). Lineage (GTDB taxonomy): Bacteria > Pseudomonadota > Alphaproteobacteria > Acetobacterales > Acetobacteraceae > BOG-908. The sequence goes on from CAXUGD010000031.1 coordinate 14,769, forward strand.
GCGACGTGTGCCACTACTGCGCCTTCGCCACCACGCCGCAGCTTGCCGGCCAAGCCTTCCTGTCGCGCGACGAGGTGCTGGCGATCGCCCGTGCGGGGGTCACTGCGGGCTGCCGCGAGGCGCTGTTCACCCTCGGCGACCGTCCCGAAGCGCGCTACGGGGCCGCGCGCCGGGCGCTGCGTCAGCTTGGCCACGACTCCACGCTCGGCTACCTGCGCGAGGTGGCGGGGCTGGTGCTCGAGGAGACCGGCCTGCTGCCGCACCTGAACCCCGGGCTGATGACGGCCTCCGACATCGCCGCCCTGCGTTCCGTCGCCGCCTCGATGGGGCTGATGCTGGAGAGTTCGGCGGCGCGGCTGTCCAAGAAGGGCGGCCCGCATCACGGCTCGCCGGACAAGGGGCCGGCCTCACGCCTGGCTGTCATCGAGGCGGCGGGGCGGGCCGCCGTGCCGTTCACCACAGGCCTGCTGATCGGCATCGGCGAGACGCGGGCCGAACGGATCGACGCGCTCGTGGCGCTGCGCGACAGCCATCGGCGGCACGGCCACCTCCAGGAAGTCATCCTGCAGAATTTCAGGGCCAAGCCGGGCACGCGCATGGCGGCACACCCCGAGCCGCCTCTGGACGAGCACCTGTGGACCATCGCGGTGGCGCGATTGATCCTGCCGCCGGACGTGGCGCTGCAGGCGCCGCCGAACCTGCAGCCGCACGAGCTCGGCGCGCTGCTCCGCGCCGGCATCAACGACTGGGGCGGCGTGTCCCCTGTGACGCCGGACCACGTGAATCCCGAGGCGCCCTGGCCGCATCTCGACATGCTGGCGCACGCCACCGGAGCGGCTGGCCGGGTCCTGCGCCAGCGCCTGGCGATCGGACCGGCCCATGCCCGCGCGCCCGACCGTTGGCTCGACCCTGCCTTGCGCGCCCGGGTGCGCCGGAGCGTCGATTCGCGAGGGCTGCCCTACGATGATGACTGGCGTGCCGGTGCAGGGACCGCGGTGCCGTCTTCGCCACAGGGCGCGCGCTCGGCGGCCGCCGCGACGTTGGACACCGTCCTGGAC
>CAXUGD010000032.1:0-15677 GCA_964250355.1 uncultured Acetobacteraceae bacterium
GAACAGCCAACCCTGCTCAGCAGCGCCGTTCCTACACCACGGCTCGGGACACGATCCATCCGTCATTCCCGTCAGCATGGCCGGCTCCCTGTTGCCGGTCACCCACGAATTTAAGAATATTCGATTCGGGGATCCCCCTCAGATTACTTCTGCCAGTCCGTCCACACGGCCTAGGCTCAGAACTCATAACCAGTAACAGACAGCTGCCACAAGGTGGATGGCGGCGAGGAAATTGGCTGCGAGTTTGTCGTGTGTGGTGGCAACGCGCCTGAAATCTTTCAGCCTGCCGAACATGCGTTCACTGCAATTGCGCGCGCGATACAGCACGGGGCTGAAGCAGGGCTTCCACTTTCTGCTGATCTTGGGCGGAATGTTCGGTGTGGCGCCCCGCTCTTCGATTGCATGACGCACCACATTTGTGTCGTAGCCGCGGTAAGCAGCACCAATGCGCCGGTCGGCGCCAACGGCAGCAGCAGGTCCGCGGCGCGGCAGTCCGCCGCCTGACCGCCAGTCAGGACGAACGCGATTGGCCGTCCGAGGCCGTCTGACAATGCGTGGACTTTGGTGTTTCGGCCGCCGCGGCTGATGCCGATTGCCTGAACGCGCGCGCCCCTTCCGCCGGACCCGCAGCGGTGAACTTTTATCGATGTGCTGTCGAGCAGGACTTCGGCAGGTGGACCGCCAGCTGCCGCAAGTGTCTGAAAAACTTGCGTCCATACACCTTTCGCCACCCATCGGACGAAGCGGTTATAAAGCGTCTTATGAGGGCCGTAGGCGGCCGGCGCATCCTTCGGCGACAGCCCGACCGCAGAACATGGGCGATGCCGCTGATGACCCGCCGATCGTCAACACGGGGTACACCCCGGATGTCGGTCGGAAGCAGTAGCGCCAGCCTTGCCCACTGCCGATCATCAATCAGATATGTCTCGACACCCGCCATCTCCCGCGGTTTGGGAGTTTGAATCAGATGTCAGCCGTTTCGGGAATCCCTTTTATGGGTCCCAGCCCTAATACAGCGAAATCCAAATGGAACGCCAACCACGGTCAATCCAAGCGAGCAATCCTATCGTAATACCACCTGATTGCGGGTCAGCCGACGGCGGGGCGCATCAGTGCGGGTTCCGTATGCTCGTTCACCCGGTTCAGATCGTAGTTCGCCTCCTCCAAGCCGGCGGCACGGGCGCGTTCCAGCCAGATCTTGGCCTCTCGGAAATCCTGCTCGCCGCCGAGACCACGGGTCAGGAAACGGCCGAGCATCATCTGGGCGTGCACATGACCCTTCTCGGCCGCCAGGCGATACCAGCGGCGCGCCTGCGACCGGTCCTCGGCTACGTCGTGCCCGCCGCCCAACATCGCACCGACGGCAAACATGGCGCCCACATGGCCCTGCTCGGCCGCGTGGCGGAACAGCTGCAGCGCTTCATCATGGTCGCGCGGGCCGCCAGTGCCGTTCAGGCACATCTCAGCCTGAGCAACCTCGGCATCCAGCATGCCGGACGCCGCTGCGCGGCCGATCCAGACGCGGCCCTCCACAGGGTCGGCCTCCACGCCCCGACCCTCCGCCAGCATTCGCCCGTACCAATACTGCGCGTTCACCACACCATCGGCTGCACGGCGCAACCACAACATGGCCCTGCGGTCGTCCCGCTCCACACCGACGCCTTCCGCCAGACAAACACCCAAATTGAAGGCGGCCACGAGGTCGCCGGAGCCCGCGGCAGCCTCGAACAGCTCGCGCGTGCGCTGCCCATCCTCGGCCGATCCGTTGCCGGACAGCAGCAGGTTGGCCAGGTCGGCCTGGGCTTGCCGGTCTCCGCCCTCCGCGGCGCGCCGGAACCAGCGGCCGGCCTCCTCGGGGTCGCGGTGCACGCCGGCGCCGGTCAGGAACAACAAGCCCAGTGCGCGGGCAGCGGCAGGATGGCCGGCTTCACCTGCGCGGCTATACCAGATTGCCGCCTCGGCGTAGTTTGGCGGCAGGTCGCCACCGCGAGCGTAGATGTCTCCCACCATGGCGGCGGCTTCGCGGTCGCCGGCATTGGCAGCCCGACGCAACCACGACTCACCCTCGACAGGGTTGCGCGTAACACCACGGCCCTCCAGTAACGCCAAACCCCAGCGTGCCTGGCCGCTGCGCACGTTCTTATCGGCGGCGAGCTTGTAGTAGTCAGCGGCCTTTTCGGCGCTCGCCGGCATGCCCGCACCTCGCTCGTGCATCACGCCCAGAAGATATAGCGCAGTCGGCAGGCCGGCATCGGCCGCTTTTTTCAGCGCCACACCCGCCGTTGCGTGGCTGTCGTAGTCTGTGGCTTTCCGCAGCAAAGCCAATCCGCGGCCCAAATAGCCTTGCGGGCAGTTCGCGGCAGCGGAACGCTCATACCAGGTGTCGGCCTCGGCGAAGTCTCGGAGTTCGTCCGGCCCCGACGTGAGAATGTAGCCGAGCAACGCCTGTGCTTCGGGCGAGCCTCCTTCGGCACCCGCGCGCGCCCACTTCAACGCAGTCGGAAAGTCAGGGTCGTCGGCCGTGGGGGCTGGCCCGTGCCCGAAAAGCGGGCTTGCGGGCGCCACTTTCGTACCCCTTCCCGCCAACCCATAGAGGTAGAGCGTAGCCAGTAAGGTTTGCGCCTCGACCCAGCCCGCCTGCGCCGCCCGCTCCAGCCAGGCTGCCCCGTCCCGGCGGCTGACCGGAACGCCCGATCCCTTCAGGTAAGACCGCCCAACCCAGAACTGAGCTTCCGGCAACCCGGCCCGCGCCGCCCGGCTGAACAGGGCGAAAGCCCGCCGCTGCTGACCAGCCTCCTCCAGCCTGACAGCACGCTTGAGAGCCGCAGCAGGCGAACCCGCCGAAACAAAACGGTCTATAAGCGTCAGCATCGCTGAAGTCGGTCCTGGCCTTCTTGAGTCACGAAAGCTGCTGGTGCACTAGGTCGGCTCACGCATTCCGTTTTGGACAATAGGCATCACTCGCTCGATCAGATACTCCCAGACAGTGCGTTGACCCACCTTGATATCCGCTTCGACCGGCATACCCGGAACAATATGAGCTTCGCTGGGCAGGTGTCTCAGGGCAAGGCGGTCAAGCGTTACACGGACATCGTAGAAGTACGGGCTGTTGGGTTGCTGGCCGGTAAACACGGAGTTTGCTGTTGTCCCTGCGCTGGTAGCACTGGACGCGGTTGGCCCGCTCGACGTGAGAAAGCTGTCGGAGCTCACCAAACGTACGGATCCCTGGCCGGATCCGAACGTCGCTGACGGATAAGCTGAAAATTTAATCTGCACAGGCTGACCGTTGGCTACAAACCCGGCCTCGTCGGCCGTCATCTGAGCATCGACTTCCAAAGGTGCATTAAGCGGAACCAAGGTAAAGAAGGTCTGGCCAGCTTGAAGGACAGAACCTACCGAAACCGCCGCAACCGACAGCACGGTCGAGTCCTGCTCAGCTCGAAGATCGATCAACTTGCTGCTGAGAGCTGCATGCTCAAGCTGATCGCGGTAGGTCGCCAACTGAACGCTATCGGATGTGATGGTCTGAGACACATCTGCAAACCATTGCTGGTTGTAATTATCCAGCTGCCCTTTTAACGCGATAGCATTCTGCTTGGCATTCTCTGATTGCTGAATACTGGTTAGAACTTGCCGCTCGGCTTCAAGCCGCTGGCTTACAGCCGTCAACGTATCGATGCGGCTGCCAACTTGGTCGTGCTCCAACTGTTCGCGCATCTTCTCTACATCAACCGCCACCCCGGTCTCCTTCGCGTACTGGCGTACGCTGGCATCCGCTTGAGCTTGCAGGGCAAGCTGAGCCGATATCTGGCCCTGATAATAGCGAAGCTCCGCCTCGCGGGCAGAGGCCCGTTGGGCGAAAATGCCTTCCTGCACCAACGCACCCGGTGTCAGTTGCCGAGGACGATACTGAACTTGACGATTTTCCGCAGTAAGGCGGTCGATCTCCGTTTGGTAGCGGTCAACCTGGTCCAAGGCAGCCACACTGTCCGCGGTGGTCAACGTGGGGTCCAACTGAGCCAGTAGCTGGCCTTTGCGAACGATGTCGCCGACCGACACCGCAATTGTCTTTACAATAGATGTATTGAGCGGTTGTACGACGACCTCCGGCGTGAGTGAGACGATCTTGCCACCGGCGATCACCATGCGATCGGTGGAAAGCACTCCAAACAGGATGAAGATTATCGAAACCATCAGACCGATCAAATACACTGTGCTACGGGCGGCTCGCTTGGCAGGTACAGCAGCCAAGGCCATCGACGGGGAGTAGAACTCCATCAACTCATTGGGTGTGTCGTCCCTTGCGCTACGAAGCCGGCCGGAGAAAAATCCAGGCTTCTTGACAGGCGAGGTCTCCTGGGTCGGTCCGGGAACCTGGGTCGTGGTAACAGACATCCCTACTCTCCCTGCACCAAGGCCGCGGCGGCACGGACTGGATCGATGTGACGATTCTGCTGGTTCCAAAGCGTCCGATAAACGGCGCAACGTTCCAATAATACGTCGTGCGGTGCGATGTCGATCACTGCGCCTCGATCAAGAACCATAATCAAATCACAATTAACCAGACTTGACAAACGATGGGAAACGATAACCATCGTGCGCCCTTTGCCAATCCGAGTCAGATTGGCATTGACCAGCGCCTCGCTCTCAGGATCCAGCGCGCTGGTAGCTTCATCCAGAATCATGATACGGGGGTTGGTGATAAGGGCGCGGGCTATTGCAAGGCGCTGTCGCTGACCACCCGAGATGTTGGCGGAGCCTTCCTCGATCCAGGTGTCGTATCCTTGCGGCATACGTTCGATAAACTCTTCCGCACCTGCCAGGCGAGCGGCGCGCACAGCATCCTCAAGGGTCAAACCCGCCCGACCCGCGGTGATATTGTCGCGAATCGTGCCACGGAACAGGAAGTTGTCCTGCAAAACGACGCCAAAGCTCCGTCGTAAGTGCGAAAGATTGATCTCTCGCAGTTCCGTGCCATCGATCCGAATGGCGCCCGAGTACTCTCGGTTGATGCCTTGAAGTAGCCGGGTGATTGTAGATTTACCCGAACCGCTTCGGCCAACCAGACCCAACATTGTGCCCGGCGGAATGGAGAAGCTCACCTTGTTCAAAGCCGGACGCTGGCCCAGAGGATAGGTAAACGTCAAATCCTCAAAAGTGACCTGGCCTTCGAATTGCGGCCGCATACCATCAGTCTGGGCCCGTGTCTCTGTTGGGTTGTTGAGCACCTTGGCAATCTGGCCGACGGAGGTTCGAACCTCGTGGAAATCTTCCAGTAAACGGGCAAAACCGACGAGCGGAGAAGCGACGCGGCTGCTCAATATCATGAAAGCAATCAGCCCACCCTTATCTACGCTCGTATCGTCCTGAAGCGCTAGAAACGCGCCGAACAGAACCACACCTCGTGTCATAAAGGTCTGCAACGGGTCAATCAGCGTCTGTGGCCAATTGGCCAACCGACCGGCCGCTAAGCGCCAACGGCCAGCGTCGGCCACACGCTCATCCCACATGACCTTCTGTTGCGGCTCCAAAGCCAACGACTTGACGGTCCGGATCCCGTAAACAGTCTCGCTCATGACAGCGCCCTTCTTGTGCTCCGCCTGAATCGCCAGCGCAATCAGCTTACCAACTGGCCGCAAGAATATCATAATAATCATAGCAATCATGCCCGCGACTGCAATACATACCCAGGCTAGGGTTGGTTCCATGTAGAACATGAAGGGCAGCATGATGAGCAGCGTGATGCCGTCCAAGAACGTGTAGAGCAGTTTGCCCGTGAAGAATTCACGAACCCGAAATGCTTCACGAAGACGACTGATCGTTTCACCGGCCTGGCTGCGCTCAAAGTAGTCTAATGGCAAAGCTAGGAGCCGGCCGAAAATATGCAGGTTCAATCGGACGTCGAGCCGTGCCGACATTACCAGCACGAGCTCTCTTCGTGCCCAGCCAATAAGCGCCTCAAAGAACATCAGAACGCCCATGAGAGCAGCGAGCAGGTAGAAGGTAGGCAGGCTGTTGTATTCCAGCACACGGTCGATGACCGACATGACCATCAGCGCCGGAATGATCGTCAGGGCCGATAGAGTTACCGACGCGTAACCGATTTGGGTGAGGAACTTTTTCTCTTCCAGCACCTTGCCGAAAATCCAGCCCAGGGTGAATGGCGCTTCGCCTTCGCCTTGGCCATAGGGGCGCTTGACGAGGATGACTTCGCCGGCCCAGGCCTGCTCCAGGCGGAGGCGGTCAACGGCTACGGGCGGCTCGCCATCGCGGGCGGTGGGGCTTTTCAGCCAGACGATGTCGCGCCCGCTGTCGGCGCCCACGACCAGGCCGGCGGTGCCATCCTTGAGGAGCAGAACGACGGGCGCTGCCTCCTTGAAGCGGAACAGGTTGCGCCAGGCCAGCCGCAGGGCGCGCGCGCTCAGCCCCTGATCTCGCAGCCAGCTGACCAAGGAGGCGGGCGAGGGATAGGCCTCCCCGATGGGACCCCGATAGCCGCTCATGTCGAGGTCCACGCCATGGAAGCGGGCCGCGGCGATCACGGCGCGCAGACGCAACTCGGTCGGCGTCAAAGTCTCGGCTGTGGCGTCCGACTCGATTTGCAGTGGCTCAGGGGTATCTGACACGTGAGGTCCCTTTAAGGTCTGTGACTGTGCCCTGGGGCGGTGGACGGCAGGGCGCAGGCGCTTCGCATAGGCGCCATTACCACGGAGTTCCCTACAGATGGCATAATTTTTGGCGGCCTAGCTGGCTTGCTTGAAGCGCGTGCCATACTCCGGGCGCAAGCCCAGGAGGTCGCCCGTGCAGATCGAAGCCGCAACCACCCCCGATCTGGCCGAGATACAGTCCATCTACGCCCACCACGTGCTGCACGGCGCCGGCACCTTCGAGGAGGTTCCCCCCAGCATCGAGCAGATGGCCGCCCGCCATGCGGCGGGGATGGCGGCCGGTCACGACTGGATCGTGGCCAAGGACGGCACCGGCGTGCTCGGCTACGGCTATTACGGCCCGTTCCGCCAGCGCAGCGCCTATGACTGGACGGTGGAGGACAGCGTCTATGTGCGTGAGGACGTGCGCGGGCAGGGTGTGGGCAAGGCCGTGGTGGCCGAGCTTCTGCGCTTGGCGGAGGTGCGGGGGTATCGCCAGATGCTGGCGTTGATCGGCGATTCGGACAACATCGGGTCCATAGGCATGCATGCCAGCTTGGGCTTCGGGCGCGTGGGCGTCATGCGGGCCTGTGGCGTCAAGTTTGGGCGCTGGCTGGATGTGGTGATCATGCAACGTCCGATCGGGACGGCCGATGCGGACGTGCCTCGGAAACCAGCCTGAAACAGGCCGAGGCCACCGGATCTGTGGCCAGCGCCGCCAACAGCTCCGCCCTGCCCTCCTCGGTCGTCGTGAAGGCCACCACGCGTCGAAAGAACGGGACTTCGCCACGGGCACGCGCTTGCAACAGCAGGGCCAGGGCACGGCCCGCAGCGTTCCGGGGTAGGCAGCAGGGGCAACCGGGGCCATGGCCCGTGGCCTTTCCGGGCAGGAAGCTGGCCACGGCGTCCGGATGGCCTCCCTCGGCCAGCAACGCCTCCTCGGGTCCGGCTCGGTCGGGCCTGGCAAGGATGACCCCAATCCGGGCCTCGGGCGCCAGAGGCATGATTTATCTGTAATGGGCATTATATCCAGGCTTCGCCACCCCCCCCTTGAAAGGCCCTGTGTTGACCCGACCCCACGTGCTCGAAGCATTGCGCGACCAGGTTCTGCTGTGTGACGGGGGCACGGGCAGCCGCGTACAGGCGATGACGCTCGATACCGAGCGGGACTACTGGGGCCAGGAAAACTGTACGGACGTGCTCAACCTGTCGCGTCCTGACCTGGTGCGTGACATCGCCCGCGGCTATTTCGCGGCCGGGGCGGACATGGTGGAGACCAACACGTTCGGCGCTTCGCCCATCACGCTGGGCGAGTTCGGGCTGGCTGATCGTGCCCGGGAGATCAACCGCGTGGCGGCCGGCCTGGCGCGGGAAGCGGCCGACGAGTTCACCGACGGCAGGCATCGCTGGGTGTTGGGCGGCGTGGGCCCAGGCACGAAGCTGCCCTCGCTTGGCAACATCGGCTACGACGCGCTGGAGGCCGGCCTGGCCGAGCAGTGCCGCGGCCTGATGGACGGCGAGGTGGACGCCTTTCTGGTCGAGACCTGCCAGGACACGCTGCAGATCAAGGCGGCCGTCAACGCTGCCAAGATCGCCCGCTCCGAGGCGGGCCGCGACACGCCGATCTTTGTCCAGGTGACCGTCGAGACGACCGGCACGTTGCTGGTGGGGCCCGACATCGCGACGGCGGCCACGGTGGTCCACGCGCTGGACGTGCCGCTGATCGGGCTGAACTGTGCCACTGGCCCGCAGGAGATGGCCGAGCATGTGCGCTGGCTGGCCGCCAACTGGCCCGGCCTGCTGAGCGTGCAGCCCAATGCCGGGCTGCCGGAGCTGGTGGACGGCCAGACCCGCTATCCGCTGGGTGCCGCCGAGATGGCGAGCTGGATGGAACGCTTCGTCGAGGAAGACGGGTTGAACCTGATCGGCGGATGCTGCGGTACCGACGTCAGCCACATCCAGGCGCTTGACGCCATGCTGCGCCGCCGTGGCAGCAGGGGCGATTTCCGGCCGGCCCCGGTGGCCCGCACATCGGTTTGGGTGCCGAGTGTCGCCAGCCTGTACAGTGCGACGCCGTTGCGGCAGGACAACAGCTTCTTCTCCATCGGCGAGCGGTGCAACGCCAACGGGTCCAAGAAGTGGCGCGAGCTGCAAGAGGCGGGCGATTGGGACGGCTGCGTTTCTGTCGGCCGCGAGCAGGCGGCCGAAGGGTCGAACAGCCTCGACATCTGCACCGCCTTTGTCGGCCGGGACGAGACGGCCGAGATGAACGAGGTGATCCGCCGCTTCACCAACTCGGTCAACGTGCCGCTGGTGATCGACAGCACCGAGACGCCGGTGATCGAAAGTGCCCTGAAGCTGCATGGCGGCAAGCCGATCATCAACTCGATCAACTTCGAAGACGGGGAGGGTGCGGCCGAGGACCGGCTGCGCCTGGCCAAGAAGTTCGGCGCGGCGGTCATTGCACTGACGATCGACGAGACGGGCATGGCCAAAACGGCTGAGGCGAAGCTGGCCATCGCCGAGCGCCTGGTGGCCTTCGCCTGCCATCGCTTTGGCTTGCCGCAAAGCGACCTGTTGATCGACCCGCTTACCTTCACGGTGGCCACCGGCAACGAGGACGACCGCAAGCTGGCCCTGTGGACCCTGGACGGCATCAGGCTGATCCGTGACCGGTTCCCTGACATCCAGATCATCCTCGGCCTGTCCAACGTCAGCTTCGGGCTGAACCCTGCGGCCCGTGCCGTGCTGAACAGCGTGTTCCTGGACCATGCGGTGCGGGCCGGCATGACGGGCGCCATCGTGCATGTCAGCAAGATCAAGCCGCTGCACCTGATCGCCGCCGAAGAGGTGGCTGTGGCCGAAGACCTGATCTTCGACCGCCGGCGCGAAGGCTACGACCCGCTGCAGCGCATGCTGGAGATATTCGCCGACCGCAAGCTTGCGGAGACAGCCAAGCGTGCGAAGAGCGAGACGGTGGAGGGCCGGCTGCGCGATCGCATCGTGGATGGCGACCGCAAGGGCCTGGAGGCCGAACTGGACCAGGCGCTTCAAACGCACCAGCCGCTGGCCATCATCAACGACGTGCTGCTGGGCGGCATGAAGGTGGTGGGCGAGCTGTTCGGCGCGGGCAAGATGCAGCTGCCCTTCGTGTTGCAGAGTGCCGAGACGATGAAGGCGGCGGTGGCGTATCTGGAACCCCTGATGACACGGGTGGAAGGGCAGGAGAAAGGCACGATCGTTCTGGCCACGGTGAAGGGCGACGTGCACGACATCGGCAAGAACCTGGTCGATATCATTCTGACCAATAACGGTTACCGGGTGGTGAACCTGGGTATTAAAGTGAAGCTGGCCGACATGGTGGAGGCCGCGCGCACGCACCATGCCCATGCCATCGGCATGTCGGGGCTGCTGGTGAAATCCACGGTGATCATGCGCGAGAACCTTGAGGAGATGACGCGGCTGGGGCTGGAAATCCCGGTGCTGCTGGGCGGCGCGGCACTGACGCGGAACTATGTGGAAGAGGAGTGCGTGGCAGCCTACGCCTCGGGCCGGGTCGCCTACGCGCGCGACGCCTTCGACGGCCTGCATCTGATGGACCGCGTGACCGGCAACGGGTTCGACGACTACCTTTCGGCCCTGCAAGCCAAGCGATCGGGCAAGGCGCGCAACACGAAGCGCAGCATCGGCCGCGCCGACGAGCGTGCCTGGCGGCCAATCGACGTGGCGAGCGTGCAGGCGCGCCGGCGCCGGTTGACGCGGGACGTTCCCGTCCCGGTGCCTCCGTTCTGGGGTGCGCGGGCGGTCGAGGCACCGGCCAAGGCCGTGATACCTTTTCTTAACGAACGCAGCCTATACCAATTCCAGTGGGGCTTTCGGAAGCAGGGCAAGAACCTCGATGATTTTCTAGGGTGGGCGAAACAGGAGTTGCGGCCGATCATGAAGCGCATGCTGGCATCATGCGAAGAGGAGGGCATCCTGCGCCCGCAGGCGATGTACGGTTACTGGAAAGCGGCGGGCCAGGGCAACGAGCTGATCGTGTTTGAGCAGGACGGCAGTACGGAGGTGGCCCGGTTCGCCCTGCCGCGTCAGCCGCGAGAGGATGGTGACTGCATCGCAGATTTTTTCCGCGACGTGGACGATGCCGAGCGTGACGTGATCGGGTTGCAGGTGGTCACCGTAGGCCAGGCTGCCAGCGACACCGCCCGGTTATGGTTCGAGGACAACCGCTATCAGGATTACCTTTATCTTCACGGCTTGTCGGTAGAGATGGCCGAGGCGATGGCAGAATACGTGCACAAGCGCATTCGTGCCGAGCTGGGGTTTGCTGGCGAGGACAGCAGGGACATGGAGCGTATGCTGGCGCAAGGCTACCGGGGATCGCGTTACTCGTTCGGGTATCCCGCATGCCCGCGGATCGAGGACCAGGACCAGTTGTTGAAACTGCTTGGGGCGGACCGGATCGGCGTGTCGCTCTCGGAAGAACACCAGCTGCATCCAGAGCAGAGTACAAGCGCCATCGTGGTGACAAACCCGGCAGCAAAGTATTTTTCGGTGTAGTAACGCAGGGGTATGCGGTGTAGCTGCACCGGTCCGTCGGGCGACCGGTCAGCGGCTGAATGGGTGTGCTTGATAAGCCTTTCGTTTGCCACAGCCGTATGATCCTGCCTGTCTGCGGCGGGAACGTGCGGCGGTGCGGACATCCGATATGGCCATAGCCTTTCAGCATGGCCAGCTCCGCAACCAACGTATCGTGAGCGATCGCCTGAAAACCTGATGTGCTTGCTGGCCGTTGCTGCGGCTTCACCGGTAGGGGACGACGCGTGACGGACAACATCAAGCAACTGGTCGCACAGGGATTGCAGGCGCTGCATGCCGGTGACCAAGTGGCCAAGAGGGCAACAGCGGAGATCGAGAACGATGCCAAGCATCCCGAGCTGCGGGCCGCCTTGCAGACGGGCAATCAGATGAGTGAGCAGTGGGGGCAGCGCATACAGCGTGCTTTGGGCGAGGCGGGCGGTGCGCCCGACACGGGCAACCCGGTGCTGGAAGCGCAGTACGAGGTCAGCCGCAGGATACGCCAGAGTGCCGCGGACGACACCAGCCGCGACCTGGGTATCATTGCTGCCGGACAGCTCGCCTTGCACTACTGGATCGCCGCCTTCGGCACGCTGCGCAACTACGCGGCCAAGCTCGGCATGACACAGACCGAGCAGGACCTGCGCGCTTGCCTGGAAGATGCCAAGCAGGCCGACCAGCAGCACACAGCGTTGGCGGAGAAGATCTTGCAGGCTGCATAAGCGCGACGAAACCGCGCTCCGCCGCTGCCATGGGTAGCGGCGGAGCGATCCCGGCCCGGTCTGGCAACAAGCGATCTGCTTGCGGGGCGGGTGGTTATCGGCGGAACCGCCGCCTGTTCGCCGGGGTGGCCCTGGTCCATCGGGGCCGGTTCCATGCCGCATCTGTGGCGTCCTGCACGGACTGGGGCCGATCTCCGACATGGTTGAACCTGCTGCCCGATGTAGCGGAACCGCCTACGCTGTCAGTCACCAAACAACAGTCGGGCCAATTTTGGCAACGTCTCGCGTAGTGGAGGTTGGGACAGGTCGTAGCAGATGTTCTTGTACGTGCAGGTCGCTCCTGGGAGAGGAACATATGGCTGGAAGGCGTCGAGCGCACGCGGGCCGGTCAGCTCGTCGTCGGGTCTTACCAGCATGAAGTCTCGTCTTTGGCGTTCACTCGTTATTACGATTTCTTCGGCTACATGGTCGAACCGAGTGAAGGGCGGTGTTGTCACGTCGTGAGCAGGGCTTTGCAAATACAATCCTGTGGGTCGGTTTTGGGCGAGCGGGATAGGCTCGTAGGAGAACCAGTTGTCCCTGGGCTCAAGGGGCGCATGCGATGCGGCGGAGGGCTTGCTGGCGTGCGTTCCCATGGCGGACCGCGGCCCATGCTTGCCGGGCGGTGCAGCCTCCGCGCCAAACAGGCCAAGACACAAAACTATGTGCACGATGAAGGCCAGTATGGCCCGAATCCGCACCGTCATGCGTCCGGTCGCGCCGGTTGTCGGCACAGGCTTGGTCGGTTTCTAAACAGAGGCGAAACGAATGATCGTGCGGCAGGTGGGCGCTGTCAAGGCGGCCCCAAGCCGGCGCCGGTAGCGCGCGACCTGTCCGTCCCTCTTAGTGCGCCCGATAATCGGGGTGGGTTGCCGAGCGGGAGGCTGGCCAAAGCGTTGCGTTTCCGGCAATGTCTGGCGCCGCCACCAGCAGGAGCAGACTGCCATGCCTATTGCCCCGGACCGCGTTGTGCTGGCTTGCCTGGCCGCCGGTGTGCTGTTGCCGGTCAGGCTGCTGGCCGCGCCGCCGGCAGCGGCGGCCGGGGCGGTGTATCCCGCCAAGGTCTCGTCCAAGTATGCGGGCCAGTCGGCAGGCCAGGCGCGGATGCACACCTGTCTGGACCAATACAACGCCAACAAGGCGACCCACGCCAATGGCGGGATGGAGTGGATACAGAAGGGCGGCGGGTATTACAGCCTGTGCAGCAAGAAGCTGAAGGGCTGAACCGGGCTATCCGCACCGCAACCCCAGGCGCTCAAGGGTGAGATCATGGCCAGCTTCGAAAAACTGCTTCGTTTGCGTGAAGGCGTGAAAACGAAGGTTTACCTGGACAGCCTGAGGAAACCCACGGTGGGTATCGGCCACCTGGTGCGGCCGGAGGACAAGCTGAAGGTGGGCGACACCATCACCGACAAGCAGGTTTCGGACTTCTTCAAGGTGGATGGCGCCAAGGCGATGTCGGCGGCCAAGTCTCAGGCGGCCAAGGCCGGCATTAAGGATGGCGACTTCGTCGTGTATCTGGCGTCCGTCAACTTTCAGCTCGGCACGAACTGGGTTGCCAAGTTCAAGAACAACTGGAAGCTGATCCTGGACGGCAAGTATGAGGACGCCGCCAAGGCGTTCGAGGGCACGCGCTGGTTCAAGCAGACGCCGGTGCGCGTGAAAGACTTCCAGAAGGCGTTACGCAAGCTGCCGCCCAAGGCCGGCGGCACCGCGCAGCAGGGCGGTGCCGGAACCTAGGTCTGCGTTAGCGCACCGAAACGTCGATGGCGAACGCCTCGGGCGTTACCGAGCGTTCGAGCTGGCCCACGTCGATCTCGTAGGTCTTGCGCTCGGTGGTGAAGTGGTAGCTTTCCTGCGCATCCACCAGACCGTCTATGCCGAACACGGTGTTGGACCCGGACGTCACCTTCAGGTCCGCCGTCTGGCCCTTGCCGGTAGCCAGCGTGTAGCACACGGTGTCGTCGGCCGGCGCCGTGCCGTGTATGGTGGCGGACGAGGCACCGTGGGCGAACTGGATCGGCTTGCAGGCCGGCTTGGCGAGTGCTGCCGGGGCCCACGCGAGCAGGAACGCCGCGGCCAACATCGAACGGGTAGATACTGTCTCGCGTGTCAAGCACACCTCCATCCGCACCCCGGTCGGTTGCCGGCGGGCGCAGCCTATCGCGGTCGTTGGCATATTGCTATGGGCTGCCCACGCCGCCACCCGCAAGGACCCGCATCATGATGCGACTGCTGCTGACACTCGCCTGCACCACCCTCGCCTTGGCCGCACAGGCGGCGCCCGAAGCCGTGCGGGTGCGCGGCACGATCGTGGCGGCCGAGGCCGGCAGTATCACGGTGCATCCGGCCGAGGGCGCCGACGTCAGGCTGGTGCTCGCCCACGACGTGAAATACGCCTCCGTCGTTGCCTCCGACCTCGCTTCCATCCGGCCGGGCGCCTTTATCGGCACCGCCACCAAGGGGGCCGGCAGCCACATGGCGGCCCTGGAAGTGGTGGTGTTCCCCAACGCGCTGCGCGGTATGGGCGAAGGCCATTACCCGTGGGACAAGCTGCCCGATACGGCGGGCGGCGGCCAGGTTGCCAGCACCATGACGAACGGCGTGGTGCAGCCCGGCCGCGCGCCGATGGTGGGCAGCTCCATGACCAACGGCACCATCGACACCGCCACGCAGCAGGCGGGCGCCCTGCACATCGCCGTATCCTACAAGGGCGGCCACAGGGACATCGTGGTGCCGGCGGGCACCCCGGTGGTGGCGTTCCAGGTGGGCGGCCCCGACGTGGTGAAGGTGGGCGCGCAGGCCTTTGTCGTGGCTGCCGGTGGCCAGGCGAAGTTCGTGGCAATCGGAAAGGATGGCCTGAAGCCGCCGATGTAGCCGGCACGGCAGGACGTATCGCAGCGCCGTCTTCCGCTTCGGGCGGTTATGGCCTAGCCTGCCGTCCAGACACGGGTGTTCGGGAACGCGGTGGGACGCCGCGGCTGCCCCCGCAACTGTAAGTGGCCTCCACATCGCGGTCAGGTCACGCCTGACCGCAGGGCCCGCCCCAGACAGCCATTGCCGCGCATGCGGTGAGAAGGCGGGGCAGGCGGCTTCCACCCGCGGGGGGAAGCCAGGCCGCGAGCCAGGAGACCGGCCGGTGTCGAGAGTGTTCGCGCGCGTCGGGCGGGGTGCACCGAAGCAGTGGGAGAGAGACCCGCATGCGGCAATCGCCGTCGTGTCGGCCGCGCGCAATGCGCCGCGGCCCTTGGAGGTCTGCGCCCCATGCGCATCGTGCTATCGGCCGTCCTGGCCGCGCTTCCCTGTGCGGCACTCGCCCAGGCCAACCCGGATTCGCCCGAGAACGTTACGGTGACGGCGACGCGTGTGCCCACGGCGGTGCAGGCCCTGCCCGCCGGCGTTACCGTCATCGACCGCAAGACCATCGAGGAGCGCGGCTATGTCAGCCTGGTCGATGCGCTCCAAGCCGTGCCGGGCCTGCGCGTGGTGCAGTCCGGCGGGCCGGGCAGCCAGGCGAGCGTGTTCATCCGTGGCACGGACAGCAACCACGTGCTGGTGCTGCGCGACGGCGTGCCCGTCCCCGACCCGGGAGACCCGGGCGGCGCGTTCAACTTCGGCGTTGACACGCTGGGCGACGTGGAGCGGATCGAGGTGGTGCGCGGCCCGATGTCCAGCCTGTACGGCACGGGTG
>CAXUGD010000033.1:0-15571 GCA_964250355.1 uncultured Acetobacteraceae bacterium
GGCGTGCTCCGCACCCGTCAGGCAGGCGCGTCCGTAGCCGCGCCGCCGCTCCTCGATCACCGTGGCGCCGGCCGCGCGCGCCTCGGCCACCGTGCCGTCCCGGCTGCCGCCATCGACCACGATGGCCAGGTCGATCACGTCGGATGGCAGGCGGGCCAGGGTGGGGCCGATGGCGCCCGCCTCGTCGAGGACCGGCAGCACCGCACAGACGCGCGGGCCCATCACAGGCTCCAGCGCAGGCCGCAATTCTGGCAGGGTTTCGGCGGCGCCTCGCTGACCAGGGACGCGCGGAACTGCTGGTAGGCGGGGCCGCCCCAGATCTCGTCCAGCGACTGGGTCTTGGCGTCGCCCAGCGTGTAAGTCTCGTAGCCGCGGGCGGAGAACGGGGCGATGCAGCAGGGCAGGGCGCGGCCATGCGCGGTGAAATACATCAGGCTCCACGGCCGACGGCAGCCGGCCCACGGCTTTTCACCCGTCTGCTTCAGGCTCAGCCCCGGCTCGGTGGCGCCGGAGGCGTCCAGCGAAACACCCAGCTCGGCGCCGATGGCGGTGGCTTGGGCGATGGCCGCCTGCTCCTCCGCCGCGGTCTGCTCGAAAAGGCTGCTGCTCTCGCGCGCCATCCCGAAGCCGGCCTCGTCGAACACCAGGCGCTGCAAGTGCACCTCGCGCACGTCCATGCGGGCGGCCAGCCGCACGAAATCGGGCAGCTGCCCGATCGTCTCGCGCAGCCCGGTCAGCCACAGCGATATCCGCGGGGTGCGCGCCCCGGTCTCCTCCTGCACCTCACGGAAGCGCTTCACGTCGCGCACGATGCGGTCGAAGAACGGCCGGCCGCGCACCAGCGCGTAGCCTTTCGCGTCGGCGGCATCGAGCGAGACGCGCATTTCGTCCAGCCCCGTCTCGATCAGCTCCCGGAACCGTTTTTCGCGCAGCAGCGTCCCGTTGGTGTTGAACAACACATGCACGCCCCGCGCCTTCAAGTAGCGGACCATCGCCGGCAGGGCTGCCACCAGCATCGGCTCGCCCACGCCGTGCAGCACCGCGCGCTTCAGGTTCGGCACCTGGTCCACGATGCGGGTGAACAGCTCCCAGCTCATGTCGGCCGGCGGCTCCAGCGCCTCGAAGGTGCGTGGACACGTCTCGCACAGCAGGTTGCAGCGGTTCGTCACCTCCAGGTACAGGCAGACCGGCGGTGCCACGTGGTCGCGCGCCTGCACCACCTGCTCGAAGTAGCGGGTGGGATCGGCCAGGGGAGAGTCGGACGGGGTGGCTAGGGTCATGGACATAGGGTCGGCTCCAAGGCGAGGCGGGCCGCCAGGTCGAGGCGGGTGACGCAGGCGGCGGTGGCGGGTGCGGGGTAGCAATCGCCCGGGCTGGCCAGCTCGCGCATCACGCGGACGAGGGCGGCCGGCTCATCGACATCGTACCAGGGATCGAGTTCGAGAAATTCCAGCCCATCGGCCAAGGCGCGTTGCCGGGTCTGGCCGGCGACGCGGTCCGTGCTCCACTCGATACCCGCGAACAACGATGCGCTCGGCAACCTGGCACCCAGCAGGTAGTACCCGCCATCCTCGGCGGGACCCATCACCGCGCGATGCCCCGGCTGTTCCAGCAACGCCACCGCCTGGCGCAGCAGCCGCGCGGGCAGGGTGGGGCTGTCGGCGTTGAGCACGCAGGCGGCGCTATGCCCGCGCTCGAACAGCGCCTGCATCGCGTGCAGCAGGCAGCGGCCGAAGCCCTGCACGCCCGGGGGCGCGCCGCACTGCCCATCGGCGAGCAGCAGCCTCGTGCCGGGGGCCAGAAGCCCGTCGAACAGCGCTTCGGCACCCGCCGGCGCGTAGGCGACGTAGGGCACCGCACGCGACGGTGCCGCGTCGGCCAGGTTCTGCGTCACGTCGCGCAGGAACGCGCCGCTCAACGCAGCCGCCTCCTCGCCGGAAAGCAGGCTCATCAGCCGCGTCTTGGACAGCCCGGCCCGCGGCGCCTTGGCCATGATCGCAACGCCGACGCTCACGCGGCCTGTTCTCCGCTCAAGGCGGCGGTCCTGACGAAAAGCACCTCACTGGCGCACCATAGCACGCGGGCATACCTCATGAATGACTCATCTAATTACGGCCGGAGCTGCCGGCCCGGATGCGGACTGGCCCGATGCCATCTCCGCCAGAACCCGCTCGTAGAGCACGGTGGACACGCGGAAATCGCCCCGGAACGGCTGGCTGAGGGCCACGATCAAGACCACCACCAGCGCTCCCGAGGCAGCCAGCGTCGCCGACATGGTCAGGTGCATCCGCAAGCTCGGCGCCCCCAGAAACGACCCCGAGATGACCGTCAGGCTGCCGCCCAGCAGCATGACGGTCCAGACGATCCCGGGCACGGTGTTGCTGGCAGCCAGCTGGCGCAGCGCGCGTGCATCCTGCAGGCGGGTCAAGGCGCCCAGGAAAGCCGTGTGGTAGGTCACGTCCGCCGGCGTGGACGGCCGGTAGGCGGCCGCGGTGGCGTTGAGAGCGCTCAGCGGCACGGACCCGCTATCGTCGAAGTGGCCAAGCGCCTGGGCCGGCCATTCGCGGCCGATGACGTCGCCGGCATAGGTGGCCAAAGCGCGCCGTGCGCCGGCGCGTGCCGGTTCGGCGAGGCCGGCGGCCAGGGTTCCCGCATCGCGCAGCATCGACGCCTCGGTGCCGGCGGCCGTCCTGGCGTTGGCAAACCCCTCGAACGTCAACATGACAACAAAGGCAAGCAGCACGGCGAAGGTGACGCCGATGACGGAGAACATCGCGGCGGCCACGTCGTTGTGCCGCTGCCGGGTTGCGGTGCCGATCACCCGCCGCGCCGCCAACTCGACGCCCAAGGCGCCCGCGACCGCGATGCCGACCAGAGCAAAGGCCAGCATCCAGGTCGGGTAGGCATAGACCATGTCGGCCCGCATGGTCATTGCTGACATCGCGGCCTGGTCTGTCCGGCAGAAGCGTAATGCGGGGTCACGGGGCTCCGTCGGCGCGCCAGCGAGCGCCTACCGGAGGGTAGCCGTCAAGACACGTCTGCACTGCCCTTCGGTCCGGCCTGGCCGCAGGTTACGCGGCCTCGTGCGGTTCTACCCACCCGACAAGGCCGCCTGCACCAGGCCGGCGGCGCGGCTGTAGGGCGGGTAGAACGCGTCGATCACGTCGCCGGTGCCGCGGACGAACACGCCGCGCGGGTTGGAGAACTCGCGGAAACCCTCCTCGCCGTGGTGGCGGCCCATGCCGCTCATGCCCACGCCGCCGAAGGCGAGCGAGGGGAGCGCGCTCTGCATGGCACAGGTGTTGACGGCGGCGCCGCCCGAGCTGGTGCCCTCGATGACCCGGCCGGTCACGGCAGGGTCGTCACCGAAAACGTACAACCCCAGCGGGCGCTCGCCGTCGTTGATCCGGCCCACGGCCGCGTCCAGGTCGTCATAGGGCACCACGGGCAGGATCGGCCCGAAAATCTCCTCGTGCAGGATGCGCAGGTCGGGCGCAGGATCGACCACCAGCGAGAGCGGCATGCGGCGGCCGTCCCGGTCGGGCTCGCCGCCCAGCGTCACGATGCGGCTCTGACGGTCGCGCGCCTCCTGCAGCAAACCGTCCAGCCTGTTGAAGTGGCGGTGGGATATCACCCCCGTGCAGTCCGGTCCCGCCGCGTAGTCCGGCACGGCGCGCTGCACGTAGCTGGTGGCCAGATCGACGAAGCTCTGCAGGTCCGGCCGCGGCACCAGGCAGTAATCGACGGAGACGCACATCTGGCCGCCCTTGACCATCTTGGTGCCGATCACCGACTCCACGTTGCCGGCATTCACCGACCCGGGCGTGAGCACGGCCGGGCATTTGCCGCCCAGCTCCAGCGTCACGGGCGTCAGGTTGCGCGCGGCCGCCGCCATCACCAGCCGGCCCACGTCGGGGCTGCCGGTGTAGAGCAGGTGATCCCACGGCAGGGCGGAGAACGCGCGGGCCAGCGCCACGCCGCCCACCGCCACGTGCACCAGCCCGGGGTCGAAGGTGCTGGCCACCATCTCGGCCAAAAGGGCCGCGCAGGCGGGCGTGTATTCCGAGGGCTTGACGATCACCCGATTGCCCGCGCCCAGCATTTCCGACAGCGGACCGACCGCGATGTCGAACGGGAAGTTCCAGGGCACCATGTTGCCGACGACGCCCTTCGGCTGGGCCTGGATGTAGGCGGTCGCGCTGCCGTGCAGGGCGGCATCGGTGTGGCGCGGCATCGACTGCATCCACTTCTCGAGGTTCTCCAGCACGTAGCGGGCGCGGGCCAGCACGCCCAGCACCTCGATCAGGTCGGAGGCGGGCACGGGATGGTTGCCGAAATCGGTGGAGAGCGCGGCCGAGATGCGCGCGCGGTTGGCCAGCATCATGCCCATCAGCGCCTCGATCCGGCGGCGGCGTTCGGCGAGGCTGGGGGTGCGGTCGGCGTTGAACGCGCGCCGCTGCGCCTCGAACGCCTCGTGCAGCTTGGCGATAGCGGCCGCCTCTTCCGCGGGGTTGGGGTCGGCCGGCTCTGAAGCAGTGTGTAGGATCGACATTCTGGTCTCCCGAGCTGGCCGTTGTTTCTAATATGCGGGCTGTTGCTGATGGTTGGCCGGGGTGGCGGGCGCAGTAAGGCAAGGATGGAACACGAAGATTAGGAAGGAAGGGAAGAACACGAAGGTATCGGGCTTGGACGGTAGCGCGTACAGCAGGGGAGGGTCGGTTGCCTGCGGCGCAGCCATATTCTTCGCATACGCGGGTTTTGGCAGCCGGTGCGAATGCCTTCGTGGCCTTCTTTGTGGTCTTCGTGTTCCATTCTTGCTTGCTTCGAAGCAACAACGGAAGTCACAGGACACCTTCACGGCGCCAGGGCGGCCAGCAAGGCGGTGCGTTCCTCGCGCACGGCTTCCGGTCCGTCCACCACCTGCCGGTGGAAGTCCCTCAGTTCGTCGGGCACGTACCAGTGCAGGCGGTCGGTGTGGTAGGCCGACCAGACCACTTCGGCCACCTCGTCGGGCTTGATCAGGCGCCACATGCCGTCCGGCGGCGCCATCGCGCGCAACTGGTCCGACAGGATGGGCGTGTCGATCAGGCCGGGCAGCAGGTCGGCCGCACGCACGCCGTAGCGCTTGAACTCGATCGAGAGCGCTTCGGTCAGGCCGCGCACGGCGTGCTTGGTGGCCGAGTACACGCCGATGCCGGCGGTGCCGAAGATCGCCGAGGAGGACGCGTTGATCAGGCAGAGCGATCCGGGCGTGGCACGCAGCAGCGTGATGCCGGCACGCACGCCGATCATCACGCCCAAGAAGTTGACGCTGACGACTTTCATGACGTCGTCCCACGCCATCTCGTCGAACAGGCCGCCCAGGGCGATGCCGGCGTTGTTGAACAGCAGGTCCAGCGTGCCGCCGGTCTGCGCACCAAAACCGTCGATCGCAGCCTTGAACGCGAGGGGGTCGGTCACATCGAGCAGGCCGAAAGCGCCATGCTCGGCCCCGATTTCACCCTTCAAGCTGTCCAGGCCGGCCTGGTTCAGGTCGTAGGCGCCGACGAACCAGCCTTTGCGGGCAAACAGCAAAGCCGTGGCCCGCCCCATGCCGGAGGCGGCGCCCGTGATGAAGATCGATTTCTGGCCGGCGGTCCTCGGCATGGCTCAAGCCTCCTGTTTCTGACGGACAGGCGTGCCGTCGAGTTCCAGCCCTACGAAGTCGCCGCCCTCGCGCCACTGGCGCAGCAGGTCGATGAATGCCACCGGTCCCGCGCCGTACGGGAAGCTGAGGGCGGTCGCCTCCGAGAACCGGCCCTCGTTGTTGTAGTAGCCGGGCGTGCAGTTCTCCAGGAACGCGCGCCGGCCGTGGCCCTGGTCGAGGATGGTCTGCACCCAGTCGCGCTCGGCCGCCTCGGTTGCCTCCACCCTGCGTATGCCGTGCTGCACGGCGTGGCCCACGATATGCGCCACGTGCTGGGCCTGCTCGCTGAGCATGTGCGGGAAGTTGGGCGACATGCCCGATTGCGCCTGGCTGATGACGAAGCAGTTGGGGAAGCCGCGGCTGTGCATGCCGTGCAGCGTGGCCAGGCCCTTCGACCACTTGCCGGTCAGCGTCAGCCCATCCACGCCGTGCATCTCGAAGCCGGAGCGCTGCGTAAAACTCGTGCTCGTAGCCGGTGGCGAAGATCAGGCAGTCGAGTTCCGTGTGGCGGCCGGCCACGATCACGCCCGTCTCGTCGATGCGCTCCACGCCCAGCCCCGCGGTATCGACCAGCGTCACGTTCGGGCGGTTGAACATCTGCAGGTATTCGTCGTGAAAGCAGGGGCGCTTGCAGAACAGGCTGAACCAGGGTTTCAGCGCGTCGGCGGTGGCCCGGTCGGAAACGATGCCGTCGATTCGGGCGCGGATCTGCACCATCTTTTCCATGTCGGCCTGGGCGAGCAGCGCCAGGAAGTCCTTCACGTCCGCGCCCTCCGCCAGCTTCTCGCGCACCACGCGCGCCAGCACGGTCCAGCCGTCGGCGACCAGGTCGTCGTTCTTGAAGTGGCCGGCCATCTGCTCGGTGAAGTTCTCCATCCGCGCCTGCTGCCATCCGGGCTGCAGGCCGGCGGCCCAGTCCGGGTCGGTGGGCGCGTTGTTCCGGGCATCGACGGAGGAGGGCGTGCGCTGGAAGACGTAAAGGTGGCGGGCGGACTTGGCCAAGGGCGGCACGCATTGGATGGCGGTGGCGCCGGTGCCGATGATGCCGACGCGCTTGTCGGCCAGACCGGCGAGCGGCTCGGTGGCACTGCCGCCGGTATAGGCGTAGTCCCAGCGGCTGGTGTGGAAGCTGTGGCCGCGGAAGGTCTCGAGGCCGGGGATAGCCGCCAGCTTGGGGCGGTTGAGCGGGCCGGTGGCCAGCACCACGAAACGCGCCGCGATGCGGTCGCCGCGGTCGGTGCCGACGCGCCAGACGGCCGTGTTTGCGTCCCAGTCAAAGCGCGTCGCCTTGGTGGAGAACAGCGCATCCTCGTACAGGCCGAAATGCTCGGCGATGCGCCGGCAATGCGCGCGAATCTCCGGCGCCTTGGCGTAGCGCTCGGTCGGCATGTAGCCCGTCTCTTCCAGCAGCGGGAAGTAGATGTAGGATTCCACGTCGCAGGCCGCACCCGGGTAGCGGTTCCAGTACCAGGTGCCGCCCACGTCGCCGCCGGCCTCCCCGATGCGCACGCGGCCGGCGCCCGCCTGCTTGAGGCGGGCCGCGGTCAGCAGGCCGCCGAAGCCGCCGCCCAGCACCAGCACGTCAACCGCGTCGTCGACCGGCGCGCGTTCGTGCGGGACGGTGTACGGGTCGGCCAGCAGGTGCGCAAAACCCTGGCCCATGTCGATGTACTGCCGGTCGCCCTCCCGGGGCGCGCGTCGCTCGCGTTCGACGCGGTAGCGTTCGGCTATGGTGGCGGGGTCGGGCGGCGTGGCAGGGGTGTCGGACATTCGGATTCCGTGGCTGGGGCGGGGTTGCCGCCCTGGGCCATCAACTGACATGAAGCCGTGTCACTTGCAAGCGGTGAGAGCGGAATCGATGGACCAGACCGTGGGCACAGGCCGCAAATGGCGCGCCAAGACGGCCGACGAGCGCCGGGCAGGCAGGCGCGGGCAGATCATGCGCGCGGCGATCGCCCTGTACGGCGAGACGGGCTACCGGTCCGCGACGGTGAAGGCGGTGTGCGAAGCGGCGGGCCTGACGGAACGCTACTTCTACGAATCGTTCGCCAACAGCGAGGACCTGCTGACCGCCTGTTACCGGCAGGTGAACGCCAGCTTGCTGGCCAAGATGCGGGAGGCGGCGGGCAGCCCGTCCACCCCGGTGCTGGAGCGGATACGGGCCGGGCTGCTCGTCTATCTCCACGAGCTGCGCGCGCATCGCGCCGCCGCGCGCCTGTTCCTGATCGAGTTGGCCAATGTCAGCCCTGCCACCGAGGCGTTGGCTTCGGCCAGCCTGGACGCGTTCGGAGCGCTGCTGACCGAGATCGTCCAGGCCGGCCCGGGTCGCGGCCCGATCCCCCCGCTGCTGCTGCGCGGCGTGGTGGGCGGCGGGTTGCACATCGCCCAGGCCTGGGTCGCCGGCGGCTGCAGGGAGGCGGTCGATGACGTGGCGGAGGCGGCCCTGCGCCTTTACGCGGTAATGCTCGGCACCTGACCGGATGCGCCACAGTGTGGCGCATTGAACCAGCCGCATTCGCCGCTCCAGGCCTGACTGGCCAATAACAAAGGGACACTTCCTGGCACGCCGGTTGCTCTCGCCGGCTGCTGTGCCTGGCTTCGACACGCAAGGCTCCCGAGGCTAGAAGGATGGACCCATGAAGCCCGCTCGCGCCCTGATGATCGCCCTGCTTGGCTGGCCCGCCATCCCCCACGCCGAGACGGTGGTGGACGATGTGAAGCCGCAATCGGTCACCGTGGCACGGGCGCAGCGGGGCCGGATCGTCGAGACGGCGAGCGTGACCGGCACGCTGGTGCCGCGCGAGGAGATCCTGGTCAGCCCGCAGGTGGACGGCCTGGCGATCACCGCCATCCTGGCCGAGGAGGGCGACACGGTGCGCGCGGGCCAGGTGCTGGCCAGGCTGTCGCGTGAGGCGCTGGATGCGATGATGGCGCAGAACACGGCGCAGATCGCCCGCGACGAGGCGGCGCTGGCCGAAGCCGAAGCCGCACGCGTGGAGGCCGACGCGGCGTTTGCCCGCTCGCGCGACCTGATCCGCACGGCGACCGCCTCGCGCGAGACCTACGACACGCGGCAGGCGGCGGCGTTGACCGCGGCGGCGCGCGTCGCCTCCGCCAAGGCCGACCTGGCCTATGCGCACGCGCAGCGGCAGGAGCTGGGCGTCAGGATCGCCAACACCGACATCAAGGCGCCGGTGGCGGGCGTGATCAGCCGGCGGGTGGCAAGGCTCGGTTCGGTCGTCAGCATGAGCGGCGACCCGCTGTTCCGCATCATCAGCGACGGCGCGATCGAGCTGGAGGCCGACGTGCCGGAAAGCGTGCTGAGCCGGCTCCGCGTGGGTCAGTCCGCCAGGCTGGACATGGCGGGGGACGCCCATCGCAGCGGCACCATCCGGCTGGTGTCGCCGGAGATGAACCGGCTGTCCAGGCTGGGCCGCATACGCATCGCGATCGCGTCGGGCGGGCAGGGCCTGGTGCTGGGCGGGTTCGGCCGCGCGGTGGTGCAGACGGCGCAGCACGACGGCGTGCTGGTGCCGCTGTCGGCCGTGCAGTTCGAGCTGGACGGCCCGCACGTCCAAGTGGTGCAGAACGGCGTGGTGCAGACCCGCCGTGTGGCGCTGGGCCTGCGCGCCGAGGGCCAGGCCGAAGTGGCCCAGGGTGTCGCCGATGGCGAGTCCGTCATAGCCCTGTCCGGCACCTTCGTGCGGGACGGCGACCGGGTCACTGCGCTAGCAAAATAAAAGTCTTTGCGTCTTCTTCCAAGAAGACGCGCTTCCTTTCTTCGGGGTTGTCCAGCCATGGCCTTCAACGTCTCCGGCGCCTCCATCAGGAATCCCATTCCCTCCCTGGTCCTGTTCACGGTGCTGATCGTCCTGGGCGCCTTTGCCTTCCGCGCCATCCCGATCACCAACTCCCCCAACATCGATATCCCGTTCGTCGTGGTCAACATCACGCAATCCGGCGCCTCCCCGGCCGAGCTGGAAACGCAGGTCACGAAAAAGGTCGAGGATGCGGTGGCCAGCGTGACCGGTGTGAAGCACATAACCTCCACGGTGACGGATGGCGCTTCGGTGACGGAGATCGAGCTGCGGCTGGAGATCAGTTCGGACCGCGCGCTGAACGACGTGCGGGACGCGATCTCGAAAATTCGCACCGACCTGCCGCACACCATCGACGAGCCGGTGATCGAGCGGGTGGATTTCTCCAGCCAGCCGATACGCACCTATGCGGCCGGCGCGCCCGGCATGACGCTGGCACAGCTTTCGTGGTTCGTGGACGACACGGTGGCGCGCGACCTGCAGGGGATTAACGGCGTGGGGCGCGTGGAGCGCATCGGCGGGGTGACGCGCGAGATACAGGTGGTGCTGGACCCCGATCGCCTGTCGGCGCTGGGCATTACCGCGGGCGACGTGAACGGGCAGGTGCAGGCGACCAGCGTGGACCTGGCCGGCGGGCGCGGTGAGCTGGGCGGCCGCGAGCAATCGATCCGCACGCTGGCAGGTGCCACCACGCTGCGCGGCCTGGCCAACACGCGCATCGTGCTGCCCGGCGGGCGGGAGGTGCGGCTGGAGGATTTGGGCGCCGTACGCGACGGGGTGGAGGAGCCGCGGTATTTCGCGCAACTGAACGGCACCACGCCGGTGGTCGCCTTCCGCGTGTACCGCAGCAAGAACAGCAGCGACGTGGACGTGGCCAAGCGTGTGGAAGCGCACGTGGCGGCACTGGGCCGCGCACACCCCGATGTCGGCTACACGCTGATCGACGACAGCGTGCGCTACTCCGTGGGCGGCTATCACTCGGCGATGGAAGCGCTGATCGAGGGCGCGGTGCTGGCCACGCTGGTGGTTTTCATCTTCCTGCGCGACTGGCGGGCGACGCTGCTGTCCGCGGTGGCGCTGCCGCTATCCGTGCTGCCGGCGTTCGCGGCCATGCTGCTGATGGGATTCACGCTGAACTTCATCAGCCTGCTGGCCATCACCCTGGTGACGGGCATCCTGGTGGACGACGCGATCGTGGAGATCGAGAACATCGTCCGCCACATCAACATGGGCAAGAAGCCGTACGACGCGGCGATCGAGGCGGCCGACGAGATCGGGCTGGCGGTGATCGCGATCACCCTCACGATCTGCGCGGTGTTCGCACCCGTCAGCTTCATGGGGGGCATATCGGGGCAGTATTTCAAGCAGTTCGGCCTGACGGTGACGGCCGCCGTGCTGGCCTCGCTGCTGGTGGCGCGGCTGCTCACGCCCTTGATGGCGGCCTACCTCCTGAGCCCGCGCGCACGGCATGACGAGGCTGACGGGCCGGCGGTGCGCGCCTATGTCCGGTTCTTGGCGGTGACGCTGCGGCACCGCGGGGCCACCCTGGCGGTAGGACTGGTGTTCTTCGTGCTGTCCATCTGGTCCACCAGCCTGCTGCCGACGAGCTTCATCCCGGCCGAGGACACGTCGCGTGCGGTGCTGGAAGTGGAGCTGCCGCCCGGCTCGCGGCTGGACGACACCCGCCTGAAGACCGACGAGATCGCCGCCAGCTTCCGCAAAGTGCCCGAGGTAACATCGGTGTTCGTGATCGGCGGCACCACGCCGACCGGCGACGCCGACGAGGTGCGGCGCGCCGACATCACGGTGAACCTCAAGCCGAAGGGCGAGCGCAGCCGCACCCAGAAGCAGATCGAGCAGGAGCTGTCGTCCCGCCTGGCCGACATTCCCGACGTGCGCGGGTACTACGTGAACGGCCGCGGCGAGCGCGAATTGTCGATCACCGTGCTGAGCGACAGCCCGGCCGCGCTGGAGACGGGCATCGCACGTCTGGAGGCCGCCATGCGCCGCCTGCGCGGCTTCACCAACGTCGCCGCAAGCACCGGGCTGGACGGGCCGCAGATCCTGGTGACGCCGCGGGTGGACGAGGCGGCGCGCTACGGCATCTCGACCGAGGCGATCTCGACCGCGGTGCGCATCGCGACCCTGGGCGACATCTCCGCCAACCTTGCCAAGTTCCGCGACGGGCAGCGGCTGATCCCGATCAGGGTGCAGACGGATGTGGCGTTGCGCGGCAACGTGCATGCGATCGAGACGCTGCCGGTGACGGGCGCCACCGGGCTGGCCGTGCCGCTGTCGGCGGTGGCCGACGTGACGCTGGGGCAGGGACCCTCGTCCATCCAGCGCTACGACCGGCAACGCCAGGTGGTGCTGGGCGCCGACCTTTCGGGCGGCCTGGCGCTGGGGGCCGCACTGGCCCGCGTGAACGCCCTGCCGGAAGCCCGCGGCCTGCCCGCCGGCGTGCACATCCAGAACGGCGGCGATGCCGAGATCATGGACGAGGTGTTCACCGGCTTCGCCATGGCGATGGGCGTAGGGCTGATGATGGTGCTGGGCCTGTTGGTTCTCCTGTTCCGCAGCGTGCTCCAGCCGCTGACGGTCCTGCTCTCCTTGCCGCTGTGCCTGGGTGGCGTGATCGTGGCCCTGCTGCTGACCGGACAGCCGATCAGCCTGCCGGTGGCCATCGGCATCCTGATGCTGATGGGCATCGTAACCAAGAACGCGATCATGCTGGTGGATTTCGCACGCGAGCGCCAGGCCCACGGCATGTCGCGCCGCGAAGCCATCATCGACGCAGGCCGCAAGCGCGCCCGACCGATCGTGATGACCTCCATCGCCATGGTGGCCGGCATGGTGCCGAGCGCGTTGAGCTTGGGGGATGGCGGGGAGTTTCGCGCGCCCATGGCCACCGGCGTGATCGGCGGGCTGATCGTCAGCACTGTGCTGTCGCTGGTGTTCGTGCCCTCGCTCTACACGGTGATGGACGGGCTGGGGGGCCGACTGGGCCGTCTGTTCGGCCGGATGCTCAACCCTGGCGCCGCACCGTCACGGCCCGACCCTGCGGGGCGGCCGGTGGTCTTGCCGGCGCGCACGCTGCCCGCGGAGTAGGGTGGCGGCGAAGAACACAGAGGTGGTGCGTTGCAGGATACGATAGTAACGGCCAGTGTTTCTCGGGTTGAGTGTATCAACCGAAAGTTGTTTTAACCGCTGGGCTGCACACCTATCGAATTCGTGAACAAGTGGGGTGACCTTAATCTCCCTCCCTGGCCGGTGCTATGGCAGGTTGTTGGTGAAAACGGGGGTTCATATGATCCGTGGTGCGATAGAGATTGCCGAACCGACACGCGTCGCCGGCTGGATTGTTTCCTCAGCGGCACCGTTACGTGGCCTGCCGGTGCTGGCTTTTTCGGGTGCGATGTGCGTCGGCGCGGGCATGGTGGAGGTGTTCCGCCGCGACCTGCTGATGGCCAATCTGGGCGACGGCTATGCCGGCTTCGACTTCCCGATCGCCCTGGCAGAGGGACAGGACATCGCCTCCGTCGTGATCCGGCTGGAGCAGTGCGACGCGGCGATCCTGCAGGCCGGGTCCAAGGTGGTACGCGCCCAGGCCGAGGCTGCGGTGCAGCCGCAACCGGCCAGGCCCGCGGCGAACAAGGTGCTCGCGATGGCCCGCGCGTAACGGCCGTTCCGGGCGATTGGAGGGCAGGAAACGGAGTGCGTGCCCAGGCGGGCCCGGCCATATTCGGCCGGTCATCTGCCAGGAGCTGCCATGTCCTTCCGTATCACCGGCCTCGATCCGGCCGTTTTTCGCCCCCTGTACGGTCTGTCCGATGGGGCGCTGGCCCAACTAGGCGCCCGGCGGGTGATTGCCGACAGCACCCCCGGTTTTCCCGACCGCATCGAGCTACGGGACGCGGCACCGGGCGAGACGCTGCTGCTGCTGAACCACACGCACCAGCCGGCCGATAACCCGTACCGCTCCAGCCACGCCATCTTCGTGCGCGAGGGGGCCGAAGACCGCTACGACCGGGTGGACGAGGTACCGGAGGTGATGCGCATACGCCCGATCTCGCTGCGGGCGTTCGATGCTGCGGACGAGATGGTGCAGGCCGAGCTCGTGGACGGTGCTGCATTGACCGCCGAGATCGGCCGGATGTTCGCCGATCCCGGCGTTGCCTACCTGCACGCCCATTACGCCAAGCGGGGCTGCTACGCTGCCCTGATCGAGCGTAACCGATAAGACGGACAGCAACGGCGGCCCGGGACCTGCGCCGCGTTCCGGAGTACTACGGTGTAGTTACGACATTGATGTCGTATGGGCCGCCCGCGTTGGCCTGGACACAGCCGTTGTTGTAGTAGAACCTTCCGGCAACCACGCTGGCGCGGTTCAGCACCTTGGGACTGATCGTATTGCCCAGTATCACGTGACTATTGCCGCCGCTCGTCTTGCGGATACCCACGTAGTAATGCGTGTTGGCGGCCAAGGTCACAGCCGAATACGGCTTCACCGTCACCAGCGAGAAGGCGGCCGATAGGGTCCTGTCGGACACCGTCGCGACCGGGACGGCGCGTGCCGGCGTTCCCTGGGCGCCAACACCGGCGACGACCACGTCGAAGCTGCCCAGAACCGACTTTGGGTAGAAGCCGAGCCGATCAGCCTCGGACGGTGAACCACAGCCTCGCTTTGCCGAGATGTGCCTTGGCATCCACTTTGCGCGTCAACAGTTGGTGTTCATCCGGGGGCGGACTGCGGAGTGCTGCGGCCCCTCAATGGGCGAGCGAGTTCTTCTGCGTGCGGCGCATGTGGTCCACGCTGGCCTGGTAGGGTTCGAGCAGGCCTGGCGTGGCGGAGTGGTACATCCCGGCCGCCACGGGCCAGCTCCGGCCGGATGCGTGCAGCGCTGCCAGCAGGCTGGCGCCGTACTCCGCGTTCAGCGCGGGGTTGAACGCGTCGGCCAGCGTCGGGAAGGCGCGCGGGTGCATGCGCAGGTCGATCTGCATGCAGCCGATATCGACGTAGCGTGCGCCCTGCGAAAGGCGTCTCGTAGTCTCGGCGGCCGCCTGTGCGCGCGTGTCGAAGAACAGCGACTCTCCATCGGCGTTCACGCTCCAGGGCCAGGGCTGACGGTCGCCGCTGACCGGCAGGGGCCGCCCCGTTTCCACGCGTGAGACCGCGGCCAGCAATCCGGGCGGCAGACCGTGCCGTGCGCTGGCCTCGGCAATGGCCACGAGGCAGAGTGCAGACTGTCGCGCCATCCACAGCCGCCGCCCGGCGGGCGGGATGGCCCGTGGAAGAACGCCGTCGCCCAGTATGGCGTGCCCTGCCGGCGGCAGCGCCCGGCCGGTTGCCGGAGCGCCCAGCAGAAGAAGTGCACCGGCCGCCAGCCGCCGGGCAGCGCGGTGGCGCGGGCGGTCAGGCGTGGGCAGGCTTCTCGTCATAAACGGCATAGGCCAGACGTAGCAGACGCTCGGCCGGGCGGTGCAGCCCCGCGCGCTCGGCATCCCCGGCCAGGGTCAGCAGGCGGTCCGCCAGCATGAGCGGGCTGACGGTGGCGTGGGCGGCAAATTCTGAGGTGGACAGCATGGGATATTCTCCGCTTGGTCGGCCCGTTTTCGGGTGAGACAACACTAGAGTCCATCCAGTTTCGCAATGATTAACGGCCCTGCGATTTTGTTTCGGCCTCGACCAGAGCAGCCACGCGCAGCGCCGAAGCCAGCGGTTCGGACGGTGCACGCTGTGCGTCGATGCCGGCCACCAGGGTGGCCAGGCCGGTACCCCGCCGCGCGGCTGCCTCCTCCAGCACGGCCCAGAACGGCGGTTCCAGCGCCACGCTGGTACGGTGGCCGGCCAGCGAGAAACTGCGCTTGATCAGCACGGCCCGTCGAGGCGGTGCACGGCCCAATCGGCTGCCTCGGCCACCACGGGATCGGCGTCGCCGGTCAGCGCCGCGGCAGCCGGGCGCAGCGCGGCGTCGCCGGAGTTACCGATGGCGGTCAGCACGTTGCGCACGAAGCGGTTGCGGCCGGTGCGCTTGACCGGCGAGCCTGCGAAGCGCGCGCGAAAGCC
>CAXUGD010000034.1:0-7100 GCA_964250355.1 uncultured Acetobacteraceae bacterium
ACTACCAGCAGCCTGGGGGCTACCCGCAGGGCGGCTACCAGCAGCAGCCCCCGCCGCCACCCCCCGGCTACAACGGATACTAGAGATCCCTGCTCCTGCGCTCGCCGATTTAGCGAGCGCAGGACAGCGCCGCGCCTACCATGGTAACGCGGTAGCCCAAGTCGGAAAAACGTCAGCTTTTTTCAGATAAGCGTCCCGAACCTCACGGCCTTTTCCCTCGCCTGCCGAACGCTTCCCCGGCAAGCCCCCGCCATCGGCGCTGCAAGCGGCGCGGCAGACGGCAAAGGGATTTGAGATGGCGACGATCACGTGGACCGGTGCGGCGGGCGACGGCAATTACGACAACCCTGCCAACTGGTCGCCGCATCAGGTCCCGGGCGCCGGCGACAGCGCGGTCATCAGCACGCAGAGCCCGTCCACGGTCACCATCTCGCAAAACGACGCCGTGCAGGCGCTCACCCTCAACAAGAACGTCACGCTCGCCGTCAGCACCGGAGATTCCCTGACGGTCGGCAACGCGGGCACTGCGAACACCACCCTCAGCAACGCCGGCACCCTCTCGCTGAACTCCACCTACTACGACAGTGACCTGATCATCGGCAGTGCCAAGGTGACGCTGAGCGGTAGCGGCACCCTGCTGCTGGGCAACGGCGACGACAGCAACCGCATCGTCGCGGGGACCGCCGGCAACCAGCTGATCAACGTCAACAACACCATCGTGGGTGCCGGCCAGATCGGTGCCGGCGGCAACCTGGCCTTCACCAACCAGGCCTCGGGCGTCGTGGACGCCAACGCCAGCAACCAGCTGATCCTCAACACGGGCACGCTGGTGGCCAGCAACGCCGGTCTGTTCGAGGCCACGGCCAATGGCGGCGGGCTGGTCCTCCAGACCGTCGTCAACGACGGCAGCGCCGGCCGGATCGCGGCCAATGGCGGGGAGGTGTTGCTGAATGGCGCCACGATCGAGGGCGGCACGCTGAGCAGCACCGCCGGCTTCTCGGTCGAAGTCGTCTCCACCTCCACGGTGGACGGCACGGCGAACACGGTCACCAACGCCGGCAGCCTGGTCGTCAGCACCGGGGAGTCGCTCAGCCTGCTCGGCACGCTCAACAATACCGGCGTGCTCTCGCTGCAGTCCACCTACTACGACAGCGACCTGATGGTGGGCCCGGCCGGCTCCACGCCCGGCACGGCGACGCTGACGGGCGGTGGCACGGTGTCGCTGGGCGACGCCGACGGCTCCAACCGCATCTACGGCGCGGTCGCAGGCGACACGCTGGTCAACCTCAACAACGTCATCGCCGGCAGCGGCAATATCGGCGCGAACCAGCTGAACCTGGTCAACGACGGCACAATCGACGCCACCGGCGCCAACAACGCGCTGTTCATCCAGACCAACACCTTCGTCAACAACGCCCTCCTGGAAGCGACGGGGACTGCCGGCCTGGTGATCGAGGCGTCGGTCAACGACAGCGGCGGGGGCACGCTGCTGTCTTCGGGCGGCACGGTGCAGCTGAACGGCGGCACGGTCGTGGGCGGCAAGATCGAGAGCAACCATGGCGGCTCCATCGCGGTGGTCTCGCAGGGCACGCTGGACGGCTCGTCGCAGGCGGTGACCAACCTCGGCATCGTCGAGATCAACACCGGAGAGACCCTTACCCTACTCGGCACGATCGCCAACGGGGGCACGATCGGGCTAAACTCCAGCTACTACGACAGCGACCTGATCGTGGGCAGCGCCACCGTCACGCTGAACGGCGGCGGCACGCTGGCGCTCAGCGATTACAGCGCCAACCGCATCTACGGTGCTGCTGCGACGGACGTGCTGGACAACGTCAACAACCTCATCGAAGGCGGCGGCCAGATCGGTGCCGGCCAGCTCACCCTGATCAACGAGGCGGCCGGCGTGATCGACGCGACCGGAGCCTCGAACCAGCTCGTGCTCAGCACCGGCACGACGGTGATCAACAGGGGGCTGATCGAAGCGACCGGCGCCGCAGGGATGGCGCTGTCCAGCACGGTCGCCAACACCGGCACCATCCTGGCCGCGGGCGGCGACATTTACCTGAACGGTGCCGACATCGAGGGCGGCCTGCTCGCCAGCAGCGGCACCGGCCAGTTCATCGGCAACGGCCAGACGACGCTGGACGGTTCCGCCCATGCCATCGTCAGCACCGCGGCGATCGAGGTGAGCACCGGGGACACGGCCACGCTGTACGGTATGATCACCAACGAGGGCACGATCGGGCTGAACTCCAGCTACTACGACAGCGACCTGATCGTGGGCAGTGCCACGGTCACGCTGAACGGCGGCGGCACGCTGGCGCTCAGCGACTACGGCGCCAACCGCATCTACGGCGCCGTTGCGGCGGACGTGCTGGACAACGTCAACAACACGATCGAGGGGTCCGGCCAGATCGGCGCCGGACAGTTGACGCTGATCAACGAAAAGGCGGGCGTGATCGACTCCACCGGAACGCAGGGCCTGACGATCAGCACCGGCACCACGCTCGTCAACCACGGCCTGATCGAATCCACCGGCACCGGCGGCCTGGCGCTGGCCAGCACGGTCAGCAACGACGGCACGATACTCGCGGCCGGCAGCGACATTTATCTCAATGGCGCCGACATACAGGGCGGGTTGCTGAGATCGACCGGGGGCGGCCAGTTCATCGGCAACGGGCAGACGACGCTGGACGGCTCGGTCCACGCGATCGTCAACAACGCCGATTTCGAGATCAGCACCGGCCAGACGGCGACCGTGCTCGGCACGATTACCAACGAGGGCACGATCGGGCTGAACTCCAGCTACTACGACAGCGACCTGATCGTCGCGAGCCCGACGCTGACGCTGAACGGCGGTGGGATCGTGGTGCTCAGCGACTACTCCGCCAACCGCATCTACGGCCAGGCCGCCACCAACGTGCTCGACAACGTGAACAACACGATCGAGGGCTCGGGCCAGCTCGGCGCGGGACAGCTGACGCTCGTCAACGCGGGCACGATCAGCGCCACCGGCACCAACGCGCTGGTAGTCAACCTGGGCAGCACGGGCACCAACACCGCCAGCGGCCAGATGCTGGGCGAAGGTTCGGGCGGGCTGGTGTTCCAGAACGGCACCTACACCAACCAGGGGCTGATCGCGGCCGAGAGCGGCAGCTCGGTCACTCTCCAGTCGGGCGCCGTGCTGACCAACGACAGCGCCGCGGGCGTGCTGACCGGCGGCACCTACGGCGCCGTCTCGGCCGGCGGCACAGCCACCGCCACGGCCAGCTTTACCGGCGCGGCCGTGGTCACGGACGACGCTGCCATCCTGCTGTCCGGCGCGGGGTCGGAGATCAGCTTCGGCGGCACCGCGATCGAGGCGAGCCTCAAGACGATCGGCAAGGGCGCCAGCCTGTCCGTGCTGGGCGGCCGCGGCTACACGACCAAGAACGTCATAACCAACAGCGGCACGCTGGCCCTGGCCGGGGGCGTGTTCAAGGCGGGGGCGCTCAACGACAAATCGACGGCGCTGCTGACCGGCCACGGCACGCTGTCGGCCAAGTTCACCGATGCCGGCTCGATCGTTGCCAACGGCGGCGAGCTGGACCTCCTCGGCAAAACCAGCTCGGTCGCGGGCACGATCAGTGGCAGCGGCACGCTGGGCTTCGGCGGCACCACCACGCTGAATGCCGGCACCGTGCTGGACGTGAGCAGCATCGCGTTGCTGAACAAGGCGACGCTGAACATCGCAGCCCCCGTCAGCTTCGCGGGCACCTTCGACGTGACCGGCACGGCGAGCCTGACCGGCACCGCCACCTTCACGAACGCCGGCCTGTTCGAGGCGACAGGCAAGGGCGCGGGCGCGATCGGCGATCCGTTTGCCAATAGCGGGACTATTTCGGTGGCGGCCGGCAGCAGCCTGGCCTTCTCGGGAGGTCTGGCCAACACGGGCCTGATCCTGGACAGCGGCACGTTCACCGACACCGCGGCGCTGACCGGCGGCTCGCTCACCCTGGGCGGCAGCAGCACTTCCGCCGTGATCGCCAGCGCCGCCGGCGCCGGCAACAGCACGCTGGCCACGCTGACGACGGCCGGCGGCGCGCTGAACACCAGCGGCACCACGCTGACGGTGACGGGCGACTACAACAACACGGCCGCCGGCACCGGAAACAGCTATCATCCGTTTGCCGGGGTGACGGGCACGATCGACGGGAAGGGAACGCAACTCAGCGTGGTGGGCGTGAACGGTACGACCATCAGCACCGTCAACGGCACGCTAACCGTCGCGGTGCAGGCCGGCCACACGGCGCAGTTCGAGATCGAGAACACCGGACCATCGGGGTCGGCGGCACTGCGTGGCGCACTGCAAACCACGGTGAACGGCGGTTCGATCACCGGCACGGCGCTGAGCGGCAGCGGGGTGACGGCAAGCGATTTCGGCCCGATCGCGGCAGGCGGTGCCAGCGGCGTCTATAAGATCGCCTATAGCGGCGGCACGCTGAGTGGCGAGGCCATCCACATCGCGAGCGACTTCGCCAACGTGGCCGGGCTGACGATCGACATCGTGGCGGCACCGGCGAACATGGAGGCGGCAGGACCGGCTGCGTCCACCTTACGTCCGGAGGTGGTGCACGACGCCTTTCTGTGGCTGCCGACGATGCATCAGGCTTAGGCGGGGGGCGCCGTGGCACGCCCGATCACCAGGGCGTTGCCGATCGTGGCGAAGCTTTGGAGGTTACCGATGCAACTCCATCGTCAATGCGCTGGCGCCCTGGCAGGGTTGGCGTTGCTAGCCTGCGCGGGCACCAGCCGCGCGCAGGGCTTCTACGGCGGCCCGAACGCGGGTGCGGCACAGGGCGGCAACCCTTTCCTGGGTACCTGGAGCGCGCAGACGCCGAGCGGTTTCATGACCATCGATTTCCAGCCGAACGGCATCTACGCGATCACCAGCCGGCTGCCGAACGACACGCTGACGCGTAGCTGGGGTCAGTACCGCGTGCAGCAGGTCGGGCCGTCCCAGTGGCAGCTGGCGACGCAGACGACCGGCTACCTGCCGCGGCAGGTCTGCGTGCAGGCCATGAGCACGGGACAGCGGACGTGCAGCCCGGCAAACATGCCGATGTCGTCCAGCCGCCAGGTCGAGACGTTCGACGGGTCGGGCACCATGACGAGCAACGCGGGCGAGAGCTGGCAGCGGGATTGGGAGGGAGGCCTGGCGCGGGCGCAGGTTCCAGAGGTGGGCGTGCAGATGGTGCAGGGACCGCCGCCTGCCCCTATGCCGGATCCCTACACGCCTCCCACGATCACGCCGTACCGTTCGCCGAATGTCGCTCCTTACGGCAACAACAACTTGCAGCAGGAGCGGATCTGTTCGATCAACAACGGAACGATCGCCATCGTCGGCGGCCAGGAGAAATGTATCGCGCCCTACTGACCGGGCTTTGCGGCTACGGCAGCGGCAGCAGGCCGGCTCGCGGGTCGCGGGCGCTGCCGTCCAGTCCCGCCAGTTCGGCCTGTGCCGCCTGTGTGCGCGTGTCGGCCGGCCCGAGGGCTGCGGAGAGCGCACGCACGCTCTCGCCCAGGCTTTCGCGCGCCGCTGCCATCTTCCTCTCCTGTGCCTCCACCTCGCCCAGAAGCATCTCGAAATGCCCGGTATCCCACTCGCCGTGGGTGAACACACGGTGGGAGCGGGCGACAATGTCGGCGTAGAGGGTTTCCGCGCCCGCCAAGTCGCCGGACGCGCGGTGCTCCTCGGCCAGGTTGCCCTCGATCCACAGCGTGTCCTCGTTGTCCGGCCCTTGGGCCGCGCGCTGCAGCGCCAGCGCGCGCTCGCCCAGCGGCAGCGCCTCCTGCGGGCGGCCCGAGTCGGACAGGGCGCGGGCCAGGATGTTCATGCCGAAGCGGGTGAACTCGAAGCCTTCGCCGTGGGTGCGCGTGTTGTAGTCCAGCGCGCCGCGCAACAGCGGCAGGGCGGCCTCGTAGCGATGGGCGGCGGCGTAGGCGCGGCCGAGCTGGGTGGCGATGCGGTTGGACAGCTCCGTCTCGCCGCCCGACAGGGTGAGCAGGCGGCGGCGCACGTCGTCCAGCAGGGCGATGGCCTCGGTCTGCTGCCCCGCCTCGTTCAGCGCCATGGCCAGGTGGAAACGCCGTTCCTGCAAGTGCAGGTTGTCCGGAGCCAGGACCGACTGGGAGATCGCGACCGTCTCGCGCGACAGCCTGATCGCCTCGTCGAAGTGCTGGCTTTCGGCCAGCTGGTAGGTCAGCAGGTCACGCACCCTGAGCGTCAGCAGGCTGGACGGGCCGGTGCGCCGCTGCACCTCCGCCAAGAACGGGCGTACCTTGGCGATGCAGACGGCGTCGGTGTCGTCATTCAGGCAAGCGGCGTAGAGCAGGGCGAACCGGCCGCGCAGTTCGGTGTCGGCGTCGCGCGGATGGGCATCCATCACCGCCTGTCCGGCTGCTTTCAGGCCGGCCAGGTCGGCCATGCGCTCGGCCAGGTCGGCCATCGTCAGGCGGACGGCCTCCGTTTCGGGCGCGCCTTCGCCCAGGCAGCGCCGCAGGGTGGCCAAGGCCGCGCGCAGCAGCGGCAGCGCGTGGACCGGGTCGGCCAGCCCGGCATAGGCGCCGCCAATGGCAGCTTCGGCCGAAGCGCGGTCCAGCGTGCCGGGCGCGAACTTGCGGTCGAGATCGGCTGCGGCCACGGCAAGCACGGATTTGATGGGCGCGTTGGGGTTGGCGCCAAGCACGGGATTGGCCGCCGAAAACAGGTCGTCGGTGACGAAGCTGGTCACGGCACGTGCGCGGGTCGCCTCGCGCTCGGCCTGCCGGCCGAACCGTTCCGCGCGGATGGTCAAGTAGGTGCTGACGGACAACCCCAGCAGCAGGGCCGCGGCCAAGGCGCGCATCGGGCCGCGCCTGGCCCGTGCCACCTCCAGCGCCTGGCGGGCGCGTGCCGCCTCCTGCTGTAGCAGGGCCTGCTGGGCGTGGACGGCCCGACGCGCCGGCAGTGTGCGCAAACGCATGGCCAGGTCGGCCGCGTTGGTCAGGCGGCGGGCCGGGTCGCCCGCGGGGGCGGGGGGGGGGGGGGGCGGGGGGCCGGGGGTGGGGCGCAGGGG
>CAXUGD010000034.1:7110-13490 GCA_964250355.1 uncultured Acetobacteraceae bacterium
TCGCCGACCGCCGCGTCATGGGCGTCGCCTTCACCGGGTCGCCCGCGGCGGCGCTGGCGATGTCCTGCCGTAGCAGGGGGTCGGCCACATGCTCCTCCCACCCCGGGGTCAGCGCCTGCCGCAGGTCGCCGGCCACCAACTGGAACAGCATCACGCCCAGGGCGTAGATGTCGGCCTGAACCGTGGGCGTGCCCCCATTGACCAGTTCGGGCGCGCGATACGTCTGCGTTGCGGCCTCCCCGGACGGGCCGGTGCCGTCCGGATCGGGGCGGGTGATGCCCAGGGCGTCGAGCCGCGCCGGCTCCAGCGCGTGGCCGCTGCCGAAATCGGTCAGCACGATCCCCGGCTGCCCGTCCCGGCCCGCGCGCATCAGCACGTTGGCGGGTTTGAGGTCCTTGTGCAGCACGCCGATGCCGTGGACTGCCGCCAGCGCGTCGGCAATCCCCGCCGCAAGCTCGATCCGGAGCGCCAGCGGTGTTGCGGCAAGCCCGCCCTGGGCGGCGGCCCAATCGGCCAGGTTGCCCATCTCGCACCAGGCGGTTTCCACGAAGTAGGGCGGCTGCTCGAGGTTCCAGCCGAGCACGCGCACCAGATCCTCGCGCGGGCCCAGCGCATGGCTCAGCAACCGGCCGAGCGTCACCTCGCGCCGCAAGGCGGCCACACCCGCGCCGTCGCGGGCGAACTTGACCGCGCGACGCGAGGGCGCGGCCGTGTGCATGGCCAGCCAGGCATCGCCGTAACCGCCGGTCCCCAACCGGCGCACCAGCGACCAGCCGGGCCGGCCGGGTACGGGGGAGCCGGGTTGGAGGTCGAGGGCGGCCGGCAGAGGGGCAGGGGTGCTTCCCGCCTCCTCGACCGACACGGGGGCGACCAGGCGGTAGCCGTAGCCGTGTACGGTATGGATGATGGTGTGGTCGATGTCGGTCAGCGCGCGCCGCAGGCGGGCGACGCATTTCGTGAGCGACGCCTCCGACACTTCGCGGCCGGACCACACTGCCCCCACGATCTCGGCCTTTGTCACCACCTCGCCTGCATGGCTCAGCAGCAGCGCCAGCAACTCCAGCGGACGGCGTTCCAGCTCGACTGCCTGGCCATCAAGCGTCAGCTCCAGGCTAGCCTCGTCGAAACAGGCCGTGCCGAAACGCCAGCGCCAGGGCGCGCGGTCGGTGGCAAGTGCGGAAGTGGCACGCATCCGGGAAGGCATAGAGCCGATTCGGGTCCGTGCCGAGTCGGATTTTCAACCGCAACGTTAGAGATCGTCTCGATTTTGGAAATTTGGCGGGGCGCGCCCGCAGCGCGCCCCGCCGTGCTCAGCGAGCGGGCTTGCGGGCGGGCTTCTTCACCGTCTTCGGCTTGCCCTTCTCGTCCTCCTCGCCGGGCTCCTCGTCTTCGCCGTCCTCGTCCTCGTCCTCCTCGTCGTCCTCGTCGTCCTCGTCGGAGGCTTCGTCGTTGACGTGCTCCTCGGCGATGCGGCTCAGCGCTTGGTCGTCCTGGCGAGCGGCATCGCGCAACTTCTCCAACTCCTGCACGGCGCTGTCCAAATCCATCTTGCGCGCGAAGGCGAGCAGGGAGCCGTAGCGGGTGACCTCGTAGGTCTTTATCCCCTGGACGCAGGCGATCAAGGCCGCATCCAGCACGGGGCCGGGCTCACCCTCCTCGATCGCCTCCTGGCACTCGGCCAGCAGGCCGTTCATCGCCTCGCAGGTCTTGCCGCGCGGCCGCTTGCCCACCGCCTCGAACACCCGGTCCAGCGCCTCGATCGGCTCGGCCGCGTGGTCCTTGGCCTTCTTGACGATCTCGCGGGCTTCAGGGTGCTGGATCGCCTTGGTGATCTTGGTCGAGGATTTCGCAAACGCCTTTTCGGCGTAGTAGATGTCCTGCAGGAAGTGCAGGAACAGGTCGTTCATCGTCTTCATTGTGGTTCTCCCTGGCCCGACGGAACGTGAGCCTGCGCCCCGCAACGCCGCGGGCGGACGGCGGTTGTGCGCCGCGCCGCGGAAGACCGCGCGCGGTCAACCGGCGCGGGAGAGTTCCGCAGGCTCCGTGCGCAGGCGCTTGACGGTGAGCTTGTTGAGCGCGTGCACGTAGGCACGGGCAGACGCGACGATGGTGTCGGTGTCGGCACCCTGGCCATCGACCATCTTGCCGCCTTCGGTCAGCCGCACCGTGGTCTTGGCCTGCGCGTCCGTGCCCTCGGTGACCGCGCCGACCGAGAACAGCACCAGCTGCGCCTCGTGCGGGAAGATAGCGCGTATGGCGCGGAACGTGGCATCGACCGGTCCGTCCCCCGTCTCGGACGCGGTCTGGCGGGCGCCGTCCACCTCCAGCGTCAGCTCCGCGCGCGCGGGACCCTGCGAGCCTGCGCGCACGTCAAGCGCGTGGAAGCGGATACGGTCGTGGTCGCGCACCACCTCGTCATCGACCAGGGCCACGATGTCCTCGTCGTAGACGAGCTTCTTGCGGTCGGCGATGTCCTTGAAGCGGCGGAACGCGTCGTTCAGCGCGTTGTCGCCGATCTCGCCGTAGCCGAGTGCGGCCAGCTTGTCGCGGAAGGCCGCCCGGCCGGAATGCTTGCCCATGACCAGGCTGGTCTTGCTCCAGCCCACTGATTCGGGGGTCATGATTTCGTAGGTCTGGGCGTTCTTTAGCATGCCATCCTGGTGGATGCCGCTTTCATGGGCGAAGGCGTTGCGGCCGACGATCGCCTTATTGGGCTGCACGTCGAAGCCGGTAATCGTCGAAAGCATGCGGGAGGTGCGCAGGATCTTTTCCGACACGATGCCGGTGCTGAGCGGCACGGCGTCCTGGCGGGTGCGCAGCGCCATGGTGACCTCTTCCAGCGCCGCGTTGCCCGCGCGCTCGCCGATGCCGTTGACCGTGCACTCCACCTGCCGCGCGCCGGCGCGCAGGGCGGCCAGCGTGTTGGCCACCGCCAGGCCCAGGTCGTTATGGTTGTGGGCGGAGAAGACCACGGTATCGGCGCCCGGCACGCGCGCCCGCAGGTCGGTGAAGATGCGGGTCAGGTCCTCGGGCAGCGCGTAGCCCACCGTGTCGGGGATGTTGATGGTGGTGGCGCCGGCGGCGACCGCCGCCTCGACGCAGCGCGCCAGGAAATCGGGATCGGTGCGGCTGCCGTCCTCGGCCGACCACTCGACGTCGGCCACGAAGTTGCGGGCCAGCGTCACCGAATCGGTCACCGCTTGCAGCACCGCCTCCGGCTCCATCCGCAGCTTGTATTTCATGTGCAGCGGGCTGGTGCTGATGAAGGTGTGGATGCGCGGCCGCTCGGCCTCGCGCACCGCTTCGGCGGCGCGGGTGATGTCGGCGGCCGCCGAGCGCGCCAGACCGCAGACGACAGGGCCGCGCACCGCGCGCGCGATGGCCTGCACGCTGTCGAAATCGCCGGGCGAGGCGATCGGGAACCCTGCCTCGATCACGTCGGCGCCCAGCTC
Source organism: uncultured Acetobacteraceae bacterium (assembly GCA_964250355.1). Classification (GTDB taxonomy): domain Bacteria; phylum Pseudomonadota; class Alphaproteobacteria; order Acetobacterales; family Acetobacteraceae; genus BOG-908. The sequence goes on from CAXUGD010000034.1 coordinate 10,563, forward strand.
GGCCAAGGCGTGGGCCAGGCGCAGCTTTTCGTGCAGGTTCATGGAGAAGCCGGGCGATTGCTCGCCGTCGCGCAGCGTGGTGTCGAAGATGATGACGCGGTCGGGCGGCAGGCGGCCGAAGCTCGGGTGGTCTATCGACATGGTAAGGTCCTCCAGACGGGTTCGACGCTCGTGTTCCGGTGCGCGGCACCGGACTGCCCCGAACGGACCTGGCCACCGATGGCCGGGCAAGCCCGTTCAGGGGGCGATAAGTCGAAGCTGGCGGAGGATGCAGCGAGGGCCGCACGCAGGGCCGGCGAGCGCCGCTATGCGCTTCGGCCGGGCGAGGGGATGCGATGCGGCAGGCATAACCCGCCTATACCGCAGGGATGCCTAACGGACAAGAAACGCTGCGGGGACGGCGGCCGGTCGCCCGGCCGCCCTCCCACGCGAGACGGCTTACTTCGGCGTGGTGTCGGGCGCCGGAGCCGTGGCATCGGGTGCGGCAGCGGCGGAGCTGTCCGACGTCGAGGCCTTGCTGGTGTGGTGGTGGTGGCTGGAGTGGTGCCGGCTGTGATGGCTGGTGTGTTTGGTAGGGGTCGTGCTGCCGGTGTCGGCCGGCGGTGTGCTGGCGTCCGGTGTGGTGGCAGGGGCCGGGGTCGTAGCCGGAGCGGTCGTGGCAGGTGCCGTCGTGCTCTGGGCCAGGACGGGGGCGGCGAACAGGGCCGTCGCCAGGACTGCGGCGCTCATCAGGGGGAGCTTCATTGGATCTCCAAACGTCTTGTTAGGGGAGGTGGAACGGGGTCGCGTCCGCCACACGGCGCCGTGGCATCATGTCTGAAACGCAGGCTCCTATGGCCATGAAACGGCTGAGGCGTCAGCTTTTTTTTCCGTAATGAGCGGGCAGGCGCCCGGTTTGCAGTTCCCGGTTGCCGGATTTCGCCAGCGGCGCGTCAATTCTTGGCGCGGTCCACCAGCGCATTCTTGGAGATCCAGGGCATCATGCCGCGCAACCGCTCACCCACCCGCTCGATCGGGTGTTCGGCGTTGCGGCGCCGGGTGGCGCGGAAGCTGGCCTGGTTGACGCGGTTTTCCAGTATCCAGTCGCGGGTGAAGCGGCCGGACTGGATGTCGTCCAGCACCCGTTTCATCTCGGCCTTGGTCTGGGCGGTGATGATCCGCGGGCCAGTGACATACTCGCCATACTCGGCGGTGTTGCTGATCGAGTAGTTCATGTTGGCGATGCCGCCCTCGTAGATCAGGTCCACGATCAGCTTCACCTCGTGCAGGCATTCGAAATAGGCCATTTCCGGCGCGTAGCCGGCCTCGGTCAGCGTCTCGAAGCCGGCGCGGATCAGCTCGACCAAGCCGCCGCACAGCACGGCCTGCTCGCCGAAGAGATCGGTTTCGCACTCTTCCTTGAACGTGGTCTCGATGATGCCGGCCCGGCCGCCGCCAATAGCGCTGGCGTAGCTGAGCGCCAGTTCCAACGCGTTGCCGCTCGGGTTCTGCTCGACGGCAACCAGGCAGGGCACGCCGCCGCCGCGCTCGTATTCGGAGCGCACGGTGTGGCCGGGCCCTTTCGGCGCGATCATGAACACGTCGATGTCGGGGCGCGGGTCGATCAGGTTAAAGTGGATGTTCAACCCGTGCGCGAAGGCCAGCGCGGTGCCCTCGCGCATGTTGGGGCCGAGATGCTCGCGGTAGAGGTCGCCCTGGCCCTCGTCCGGGGTGAGCACCATCACCACGTCGGCCCAGGCGGCGGCGGCGGAGGGGTCCAGCACGCGCAGGCCCGCACCTTCGGCCTTGGCCACCCCGGCCGATCGGGGGCGCAGGCCGACCGCCACCTCTTTCACGCCGCTATCGGCGAGGTTGCGGGCGTGGGCGTGGCCCTGGCTGCCATAGCCGATAACGGCCACCCGGCGCGACTTGATGAGGTTCACGTCGGCGTCGCGGTCGTAGTAAACGCGCATGGTGTGTCTTCCTTGAACAGGGCCGTCGAGGTGCGGATTGGAACACCGAGCTTGGCGGCGCAGGCAGGCCAGCCTACCGGCTTGAAGGCTTCGGATCAGTGCAGGAAAATCTTCAGTGCGACCGTCAGCACAAGACCGAACAGGGACGCTAGCATCCACTTCAGCCGGTTGAGTTCGCCTCGCACGGCGGCGAAATCGGCCCTCGTATCCGCCTTGAAAGCAGCGATGTCGGCCCGCACGCTTTTGAACTCGTTCTCGTAGCTCGCCAACTCCTCAGCAGCCTTGCCGGCCTTGACCTCGCTCGCTCCTGCCTCGATCAGGGCATCGCGGAGGAACCCGAGTTGCACCGCCATGTCCGGGACCTCCTTTCGCAGTTACAATATCACGATACGCCCTGATGCTGCATAGATTGCACGGGCTTAGATCGTGCCGGCCCCGCGCGCGATGGCGGCGATGCCGGTCCGCGACACCTCGGCCAGGCCGATCGGCCGCATCAGTTCGATGAACGCGTCGATCTTGTCGGCCGCACCGGTCAGCTCGAAGACGAAGCTGCCGGTCGTGGTATCGACCACGCGGGCGCGGAACGACTCGGCGATGCGCAGCGATTCCGAGCGGTTCTCGCCGCCGGCCACCACTTTGACCAGCGCCATCTCGCGCGCCACGTGCGGGCCCTGCCGTGTCAGGTCGGCCACGCGATGCACCGGCACCAGCCGGCCCAGCTGCGCCTTGATCTGGTCTATCACCATCTCCGTGCCGGACGTCACCACGTTGATCCGGCTGCGCCCACGGTCGTCATCGACGGGGGCGACCGTCAGGCTGTCGATGTTGTAGCCTCGGCCGGAGAACAGGCCGATGACGCGGGCGAGCACGCCCGATTCGTTATCCACCAGCACGGAGATGGTCGCACTCTGCCGCGGGGCCGCCCCCGCCCCCCGCCCCCCCCCCCCCGGCAACCCACACCCCCCCCCCAAACACA
>CAXUGD010000034.1:13500-15507 GCA_964250355.1 uncultured Acetobacteraceae bacterium
GTCACGCGCCAGGCGCGCGCCGCCGCGCTCATCCGAGACCTCGCCCATCAGACCAGCATCATGCCTTCGTCGGTGATGCTGGCGGCACGCCGGGCCTGCTCGGGGCCAAGGATCATCTCGTTATGCGCGGCACCGGACGGGATCATGGGATAGACGTTCTCGGCCCGGTCCACCGCGATGTCGGCGATCACCGGACCGGGTGTCTCCAACATGCGGCGGATCACGTCGTCCAGCTCGCCGTAGCTGCGGGCGCGCAGCCCGGTCGCATGGAAACTTTCGGCCAGCTTGACGAAGTCGGGCAGGGCGGCGCTGTAGCTTTCCGAGTAGCGCGAGCCGTGCAGCAATTCCTGCCACTGGCGCACCATGCCCATGTACTCGTTGTTCAGGATGAAAATCTTCACAGGGAGCCGGTACTGCGCCAGCGTGCCCATCTCCTGGATGTTCATCAGGATGCTGGCCTCGCCGGCGATGTCGATCACCAGCGCATCCGGGTGGGCCACCTGCACGCCGGCGCCGGCGGGCAGGCCGTAACCCATGGTGCCCAGGCCGCCGCTGGTCATCCAGCGGTTCGGCCGCTCGAAGGGGAAGTGCTGGGCGGCCCACATCTGGTGCTGGCCCACCTCCGTGGTGATGAAGGTGTCGCGACCCGTCTCGGCACAGAGCTGCGCCAGGCGCTGCACGGCGTATTGCGGCTTTATCACCGCGTCCGGCGCCGTGCCCTGGGTGAAACGCAGGCTCTCGATACCGCGCCAGCCGGCGATCTGCTGCCACCAGGCAGCCAGCGCGTCGGCGCCCTGCCGTGACGGCTCCTCGTGCCAAGCCTCGACCATCGCGCGCAACACACGTCCCGCATCACCCACAATCGGCATATCGACGGCGACGTTCTTGTTAATGTTCGAGGGGTCGATGTCGGCGTGTATCTTGAAGCTGCCGGGTGAGAACGCATCCAGCCGGCCGGTGACGCGGTCGTCGAAGCGGGCGCCGACGTTGAACAACACGTCACAGCCATGCATCGCCATATTGGCTTCGTAGGTGCCGTGCATGCCCAACATGCCGATGAAGTGCGGATCCGATGCGGGGAACGCGCCCAGCCCCATCAGCGTGTTGGTGCACGGCAGGCCGCCGAGCCGCACCAGCTCGGCCAACAGCCGGCCGGCTTCCGGCCCCGCGTTGATCACGCCGCCGCCGGCATAGACCACCGGGCGGCGTGCGGACTTCAGCGCGCGCACCGCGGCGCGGATGGCGGCGGGATCGGGCTCGGTGGCGGGCCGGTAGCTGCGGTGCGGCTTGGTCGGCGCCGCCTCATAGGGGGCGGGCGCAATCAGGATGTCCTTGGGCAGATCGACCACCACCGGCCCGGGCCGGCCGCTGCGCGCGACGTAGAAGGCGTCGTGCACCGTGCGGGCCAAGTCGCGGCTGTGCTTGACCAGGTAGTTGTGCTTGGTGACCGGCCGCGTGATGCCCGTGGTGTCGGCCTCCTGAAACGCGTCGTTGCCGATCAGATGCGTGGGTACCTGGCCGGTGAGGCAGACGACCGGCACCGAATCCATCAGCGCGTCGAGCAGGCCGGTAACCGCGTTGGTCGCACCCGGGCCGCTGGTGACCAGGACCACGCCCACGCGCCCGGTGCTGCGCGCATAGCCCTCCGCCGCGTGAACCGCCGCCTGCTCGTGGCGCACTAATATGTGGCGGATGTCCGACTGCCCGAACAGCGCGTCGTAGATCGGCAGCACCGCGCCGCCGGGATAGCCGAAGACGACCTCCACACCCTGCTCGCGCAGCGCCCGTAGCAGAATTTCGGCGCCGCTTGCCGTGGCGGAGGCGAGGGGGGCGGCCACGGCGTGGGGCGGATGGGTTACGGCGTTCATGAGACAGGCTTGTAACTGCAACGGCCCACGGCGGTCAACCCCGGCGGATAACAATATTATCAATAAACGCCAAGAAGCTTTCAGGTAATTGCGTTTTTACCATGTACCGCGCAAGGAACCTATGCGTTCTATCCTGGGC
>CAXUGD010000035.1:0-15504 GCA_964250355.1 uncultured Acetobacteraceae bacterium
GGGCCACGATGCCTGGCACGGCTTCCTCGCCAACGCGCCCTTGGCGCGCGCCGACATCGAGACGATCGCCATCAAGTGGCCGAAGATGCAGAGCCTGTTCGGCGCCATACGCCTGGCCGGCGGCGGCAACACGCCGGCCTACGCCGCCCAGGCCGTGCTTTGCCTCGCCACCGCCGCCCTGCTCGCCTGGATCTGCGCCCGCCGCCCAGGCCCCCTGCTGGAAATGGCCGCCCTGGCCACATCCGCCCTGCTGTTCACGCCCTTCCTCTACGATTACGACCTGGCGATCCTGGCCGTGCCGATCGCCTGCCTGACGGGCCTGTCGCTGGAAACAGGGTGGCGGCGGTGGGAACAACCGCTCCTTATCGCCTCCTTTCTTCTCCCGCTGGCCGCCCGGCCTGCTGGCCTCGTTTTCGGCATCACGCTCGGGCCGCCTTTCGTGCTCGCCCTCCTGATCCTGCTCGCCCGCCGGACAAGGCCGGTGTGACCGGCCGGTGGCACCGCGGTCTGGACCTTCTTCGCCATGCCGACTGGCTGACGGCGGATCGCGCCCGGATCTATGGGCGGATGGCCGCGGCAATGGTGCTTGTCCAGGCTGCCAACCTGACACTGCGCATCGTCCGCTCGGCCATGGCCGACCCGCATTTCCGCCCGGAACCGACCGACTTCGACACGTTCTGGGCCGCCTCGCGCCTGGCCCTTCAGGGCCACGCCGCGCTGGCCTACGACAGCCATGCGATGCAGGCCGCCGAAGCCGTCGGCGCGCAGCCGGCACCGGGCCAGTTCTTCCCCTATCTCAACCCGCCGATCTTTCTGCTGATCTGCTTGCCGCTGGCACTCCTGCCCTATCTGCCGGCCATGGTTGCGTTCGTGGCCGGCGGCTACGCGGTCGTCGTCACCTGTCTGCGCCGCATCCTGCCGGCGGAATGGCCCTCGCTGACCATCTTCGCCCTGCCCGTGGCCATGCTGAACGGCACGGAGGGTCAGACCGGATGCCTCAGCGCCACCTGCTATGCCGGCGGACTGCTTCTGCTGGACACGCGGCCTGCCTGGGGCGGCGCCTGCCTCGGCCTGCTCGCTTACAAGCCGCATCTGGCACTCTGCGTGCCGGTGGCCCTCGTGGCCGCACGTCGTTGGACAGCGCTGGCCGCCTGCGCCGGCACCGCCCTGCTACTCGCGCTGACATCCTGGGCCGCCCTCGGCACCGCCGTCTGGCTCGGGTTTCTGCACGCAGGCCCGATGATGCGCGAGGTTCTGGATGGCGCCGACACCTATCCACGCATGCTCAGCACCTATGCCGCACTGCGCATCCTGCATGCCCGGCCGGACCTCGCCTACGCCTCGCAAGCCGTCATGTCCGCCGCCTGCCTGGCCGGCCTCGCCCGGCTGGCCTGGCACCGGCCGGGCGCGGGCCCGGAAATGGCGGCCGCCGCCTGTGCGGCCATGCTCTGCACGCCCTACCTGCTTGACTACGACCTGGTCTGCCTCGCCGTGCCAACAGCCTGGCTGGCCGGCGAGGCAGGCCGGAACGGTTGGCGGCCATGGGAAAGATCGTCCTACTCCTGCTGTACCTGTTTCCGCTCCTTGCGCGAGTCCTGAACGTGTCTTTGGGCTTGCCGCTTGGACCGCCGATGATCCTGGCGCTCTTGCTTCTCGTGAACGCTCGGCTGCGCAACGGTTTTCGGTCCAGCACCTGCCGTGCCGCCTCTCAGCCCAACCTGGAACCAGCCCTGCTGTGAACCTCACCAGCCTGAGCGACGGCATCTGGCCTCAGCAGACCGCAGCCCCGCTCTTGGAGCGCGTGCTGCGCGCCTGGCTGATCCTGCAGGTCGCGGGCTTCATTTTCATGGTCGCCGGCACCCACGGCGCCTTCGGACCGCAGCCGGTGCCGCCGACCACGACCGATTTCGTCAGCTTCTACGCAGCCGGCCGACTGGCGAACCAGGGCGTCCCTGCAAACGCCTACGACCCGGCGGCACATCAGGCCATGGAGTTCCAAGTCGTGGCTCCCGGCGTCGAGGAGAAACGCTTCCTTAATCCACCCGTGTTCCTGCTGGTTTGCGCACCGCTGGCGAAACTGCCTTACCTGGCGGCCTTTATCCTGTTCGAGGCTGCAAGCTTCGTCGTCTGGCTGGCATTGACCACGCGCATCGCCGGCGGCGCCCCCCTGGCGGCTATGATGCTGGCCGCCATACCGTCGGTGTGGTGGGCGCTCGGCTGGGGACAGAACTCGTTCCTGTCCGCAAGCCTGATGGCTGCCGGCACGCTGTTGTTGCCACGCCGGCCGATGCTGGCCGGCGCGGCCTTTGGCGCGCTGTGCTTCAAGCCGCATTTCGGCCTGCTCGTTCCGGTTGCCCTGGTCGCAGGCCGGCACTGGCGGGCAATCCTTGGCGCCACGCTCAGCGCGGCCCTGCTTTGCGGCGCCACCACGGCCTGTTTCGGCGTGGCGAGTTGGCGCGCATTCTTCACCATGGCCGCGCATGCGCGAACGGCGATAGAGACCGGCATACAATTGGCCGGACACGTGGATACCGGCGGCGCACTCCGCCTTTTGGGCGTGGCGGCGAGTACGAGCTGGTACTTGCAAGCGGCGGTATCCGCCTTAGCGGCAGGGTGCGTGGCGTGGCTATGGGCGCGATGCGGCAAGCCCGGCGAGGGCCGGCAGGCTGCAGCCAATGCGGGCCTGATTGCCGGGACGCTCGCGGCTATGCCCTTTGTGCTGTTCTACGACCTGGTCATGGCCGGCGTAGCCGCAGCCTGGCTGGCCAGGGCCGCTCGCCGAGGCTGCTGGCGCCCTTGGGAGCAGCCTGTTCTTGCTGGTGCCGTGCTGATCGACCTGCTTGCCTATCCGTCGGCCGCCATACTGCATGTCGGGGTGGGTACCTTCGTTGCGCCGGCATTGCTGTGGCTGGCTGTCCGCCGCTCGGCCTCGGATGTGTCCGCCTAGCCGACCGCTCAGACAGTCTTAACGCTTTGAGCGCTTTATGAGCTGGCATCGTCAGCGCAGCCACCCGGGTCTGTTGTGGGGATGCAACAGGCAGGGTCGAACGTTCCATTACCGTGATGTCAAGCTTCTCAGCCTTCCGCGATCTTATTACGCTTGGTCGAACGTGGCGCGGCAATCAGGGATTGCAGCGCTGCAGCGCAGTTGAACAGTATAGGTTTTGATACGCTTTTCGACGGTGACGAGCGATTTTTAGATTGACGGCGATGGTTTGAACTCGTTATGGATTAGTTACGCCATCGTTATGGGGCGTCTCGGCAGGAACCAAGGCCGCTGTTCTGAAACGTAACGCGGGCGCCGGTGCGCTCCGCATTTTGGAGACTACACATGGACAAGCTCATCGTTCGCGCTCTCACCTTCAAGGCCGACCGCAAGGCAGTTACCGCGCTCGAATACGGCATCATCGCCAGCATTCTGGGCCTGGTTCTGGTGACGATCTTCACGAATCTCGGCACCACGCTCAAGACCCTGTTCACCAACGTCGGCACGTCTATCTGAACGCGTCCCGACCCCGGGCCGGCGCGTGCCGGTTCGGGGCCGGTAAGATATCAGGACGATCAACGGCCGCGATATCGTCGGCTTGGAACTGACCGGGGGCTCGATGATGACCCATTCCGCTCTCCCGACCGTCCTTCTGCTGATCGGCGCGGCCCTGCTTGCCTTTGCGGCCCTGCACGACATCGGGTTCCGCACCGTGCCCAACCTTGTATCTGCCGCGCTGCTCGCCCTGGGCCTAGTGCTTCGGGTGATGGGGGGAGACCTCGGCACCGCCCTGCTTTGCGGCTTGGCGGTGTTCGCCGTAACCTACGTTTTCTGGCGCTTTGGGTGGATGGGCGGTGCGGACGTAAAGCTGCTTGCGGCAGCCTCCGTGTTCGTGCCGCCGATGACCGTTCCGACCCTGATCGTCGGGACGTCGCTGGCCGGCGGCGTGCTTGCACTGATCTACATCGTGGGCAGCCGTGTGGCACCGCGCCCGATCCCCGCCACCGCCCGGCAGGACGGCCTGTTACGCCGCGCGCTGCGGTGCGAGCTGCGCCGCCTGCGCCGCCGCGGCCCACTCCCTTACGCCACGGCGATCGCCGCGGGTGGCTGGCTTGCGGTCGCCGCCTCATGAGCGGGCCCACCGCCAACCCCGCCGGACCTTTCACACGGCTGCATCCGAGGCCCCATCATGCTTAGAACGCTTCTGTTCCTTCTCATGGCCGGCGGGTTGCTCGGCTTCTCGGCAACCGCCTGGGTTTACATGCATCCCGCCGCCCAGGCGGTGGCCGCCGTGCAAACGGTCAACGTGCTGGCCGCCGCCGGAACGTTGCGCGCCGGCACGCTGCTGAAACCGGACGATCTCGAAATACGCCCGGTCGATGAAGGCTCGGTTCCGACCGGAGCGCGGCGCGACACGCCACAGGCACGCTCCGAACTATTTGGCGCCATGGTGCGCCAGACCTTGCTTGCCCACCAGATGATCCTGCCGGCCGACGTGATGCGCCCGGGCGACCACGGCTTCCTCGCCGCCGTGCTCACCCCGGGCAAACGCGCCACCTCGGTGGGTGTGGATGCCGTCTCGGGCACCGCGGGCCTGATCTGGCCGGGCGACCATGTGGACCTGATTCTGACGCAGCAGATCGACGACCCCGCCGTACCAATCGGCCGCCGTTTCGCTGGCGAGACGGTGCTCAAGGACGTGCGCGTCATCGCCATCGACCAGCAGCTGGTTCAGGGCGGCACCTCTAGCACCGCCGACACCTCACAGCAGTCCCGGACCGTGACACTGGAAGTCTCTCCGGAAGACGCCGAAAAGGTCGCGGTGGCAACACGGCTGGGCAAGCTCGGCCTTGCTGTGCGGCCCGTCGATGCCGGTATGCCCGCGGATCTAAAGGATCACGCGGTCACCTACAGCCAGGACGTCTCCAGTGCCATCGGCAACATGCGCCGGCCGACCGAGACGCTGGCTGCCCCCTCGATGCATGTCTTCTCCGGGACGAATGACAAGGAATACAAGTTCTAATGCATGCCCGACTCAATCCGAAGCCAAGATGGCTTCTGCTGACGGCCACGGCCACCGCCTGCCTGCTGGCCGCCTTCGGCACGCACGCCCAATCCTACGCCGGTGACGCACAGGCTGCAGCATCGGCCGGCACAGCCCCGGCGCAGCTTACCGGACCCAGCATCCGGGCCCGGCCGATGCGCGCCACCGTTACCTTGGGGGCCGGCAGCGGCCAGGTTATTCATCTGAACGCGGCCGCAGCCAACGTTTTCACCGCCGACCCCAAAGTGGCCGAAGTTCGGCCGGCCAGCGCCAACAGCCTGTTCGTTTTCGGCGTGGCTCCCGGCATGACCACCGTGGCGGCCCTCGGCGCCAACGGCGAATCGATCGGCCAGTACCAAATCTCGGTCGTGCCGTCCGGCTACGATGCCGCCATGGCACGCACGGCTATATCGCGCGGCGCCTTCCAGTCAGTCGATACGCGCGCGACTGAGACTGGCGTCGCGCTGTCCGGCCATGTGGCCACCGCGGGCGATGCCGAGCGCATCGTCGATGCCGCCAAGGGCGCTCTACCCCCCGACGGCCGTGTGGATAACCGCTTGAGCGTAAACGAGCCGATCCAGGTGGGGCTACATGTCCGCATCGCGGAGATGACCAGGACGCTGACGCGCGAGTTGGGGGTGAACTGGTCCGGTATCGCCCAGCTCGGCCGCGACGCCCAGTACGGCATAGCCGGCCAAACAAACAACACGCTGCAACAGGCTGTGGGCCTCGCCGCCAGCGTGGCATCCTTCAACATCGGCAACCTTGCCAAGAAGGGTTTCGATCTCACGGCCGCGATCGATGCCCTCTCGCAGGATCAGCTGGTTCACGTGCTGGCCGAGCCCAACCTCGTCACCATGAGCGGACAGCCGGCCAGCTTTCTTGTGGGCGGCGAGTTCCCCATCCCGGTTGCCAACAGCACCGGTGCCAACGCCACCGTGTCTGTGGAGTTCAAGCAGTACGGAATCAGCCTTGCTTTTGTGCCCACCGTCATCGGCCACGACCGCATCAGCCTCCACGTGCGGCCCGAGGTGAGCCAGTTGGACAAGGCCAATGGCGTCACCTCGTATCTCAACTCATCTGTCTCGATCTCCATCCCAGCGCTGACCGTGCGGCGCGCCGACACGACGGTGGAGCTCGGATCCGGCCAAAGTTTCGCGATTGCGGGGCTGCTCTCCGATCAAACGACGCAGATCGGCCAAGCGACACCTGGACTGGGCGACGTGCCGATCTTGGGCGCGCTATTTCGCTCGGACAGTTTTTTACGTCAGCAAAGCGAATTGGTAATCGTTGTCACGCCATACATCGTCCGGCCGATCAGCGACCCCAGCGCGCTGCATCTTTCGACAGACGGGTTTCACACGCCTAACGACTTCGAACGCATCCTGGAAGCGCGGCAGTTGGGACGGGGATTGTACGAAGGGGCCGGACACATGCCGGCTGGCTCTGGCTTCATCGTCGAGTAGGAGAGTTCGATGCGTCTATCCCCCAAGCTGGCAGCGGCCGGCAGCCTGTTCTGGCTGGCGGCATGCTCACCCGCGACAGACCCCCTCTACCGCGATGGATTATGGGAGCCCAGCCACGTCAACCGCGCCAACCTCACGCTCATGGTCGCCAACCCCGCAGACCTCGCGAGGGGAACCGGCACAACGGGATCGGATGGCCAGACGGCCGCAGCCGCCGTGGACCGTCTTCGCAACGACAAGGTCAAGAAACTGCCGGCTGCCGACATAGCGGCGATTGCAACGGGTAACTCCGGCGACAACAACAGCGGCTCGTCCGGAGCGCCTTAGCATGGCACAGACCACCCTCGCGCAGCCGCAGGCGGAAAACGCTCAGAAAGCTGCCGACCGTTCGACGGTGCTGGGCTTCGTGACCGACCCCGAAAGCGAGATGGCGCTGCGGGAGGGCATGACCGAGCTGGTTCCCTCCATCCAGATCAAGCGCCATTCGATCCGCCAGGCGACGGCGATGTTGCGCAAGATGCCGAGCCCAGAAGTGCTCGTGGTGGATATCACTGGCGAAGACGCGCCACTGGCCGCCCTGCACGACCTGTCCGAAGTGGTGGAGCCGAACACCCGCGTGCTGGTCGTGGGCGACCGGGCGGACATGAACTTCTATCGGTCACTCACCCGCGACCTGGGGGTTGCGGAGTACCTCTACAAGCCGCTTGCCAAGGAGATGGTGGCCCGCATGTTCGGGCCAGCCTGCCTGCAGCGGCCGGTCTCCAGCGGTGCGTTGCAGGGTGGCCGGATCGTTGCCGTCAGCGGCGCGTGCGGCGGCGTCGGAACGACCACAATTGCCGCCAATCTCTCCTGGTACCTCGGCGAGGAGCTCAAGCGGCACACGCTGCTGTTCGACTCCGACATCTACACGGGCAACGCGGCCATGATGCTGGGAGGCCGCACGGGAACCGGCCTGCGCCTGGCGCTCGAGACGCCATCCCGCATCGATGAACTGTTTGTGGAGCGCGCGGCTCAACCCATCACCGAACGACTCTCCGTGCTGGCTGGCGACGAGAAAGTGACCGAAGCCGCCGACGTGGCAGAAGGTGCGGGCCGCGCCCTGCTCACGGCGCTGCGCCGGCGTTACAACTTCGTTGTTGCCGACGTGCCTTCGGCACCGGTGCCGGTTTATCGCGAGCTGCTGATGCTCGCACACCAGCGTGTGCTTGTCATGGACCCAACGCTGGCTTCCATGCGCAACACCTTGCGTCTGCTCGCCTTGCCGACCGGTCCTGACCAGGTGCGGCGGGCCGTGGTCGTGCTGAACCGCGTCGGCCAGCCTGGCGGGTTGACCCGGCCTCAAATAGAGGAGGCACTTGAGATGGCGGTTGATGTGGCCATCCCCTATCACCCTCGCCAGGTAGGTCAGGCGGCAACCATGGGCACGCCGGCCTGCGTGGCGAGCGGCGGTTTCCGCCACGGGATCTTGTCGCTGGCACGCGAAGTGGCCTTCGTGGCCGACGGTGCACCGATGGCCAAGGCACAGAGCAGCGGAATGCTCGGGCTCGGACGCTTGGTCAACAAGCTATCCGGCCGCTCTGCATGAACGCCACCCCCATGTTCGGCCGGCGCCGCTCAGAAGCCGATACCGGGCTGCCACCCCCTCCAGCGCCGAAGCCGGCGGCGGCCGTGCCCGTCCAAAGCCAGTCCACATCCGATCAGCTCTCCGACCTGCGAACCTTGGCGCTCTCCCAGCTCGATCCCGCCGCAGCCGCGGCCCTACCGCAGGAGCGGCTGGCTCCCGAAATCGAGAAGCTGGTCGGCGATATCGCCACGGAACGCCGTATCCAGCTGAACGCGCGCGAGCAGCGGCAGCTCGCGGGCGAGCTCGTCAACGACATGCTGGGCCTGGGCCCGTTGCAGCCGCTGCTGGACGACGACAGCATCGCCGACATTATGGTGAACGGCCCCGACCGGGTGTTCATCGAGAAAGCCGGCCGTGTGACTTTGTCGAACGTTCGTTTTCGCGACGCAGGCCACGTGGCCAATATCTGCCAGCGCATCGCGGCTGGCATTGGCCGGCGCGTCGACGAAAGCTCGCCCATGGTCGATGCGCGGCTGATGGATGGCAGCCGCGTCAACATCGTGTTCCCGCCTCTGGCGTTGGACGGTCCTTACGTCTCCATCCGTAAGTTTACCAAGCGAAAGATGGATTTCGCCCGCCTGGTGGCCCACGGTAGCTGTTCGCCGCAGGTCGCACGCATACTAGAGATCGCGGGGCGCTCGCGACTCAACGTGATCATCTCTGGCGGCACCGGATCGGGCAAAACGACGTTGATGAACGCAATGTCGCGCATGATCGATTCCGCCGAGCGCGTCATTACGATCGAAGACGCGGCCGAGCTGCAGCTCCAGCAGCCACACGTGGTCCGTATGGAAACGCGGCCGGCAAGCTTGGAAGGCCGGGGAGAGATCACGCAACGCGATCTCGTCCGCAACGCGCTTCGTATGCGGCCAGATCGCGTCATTATCGGCGAGGTTCGTTCCAGCGAAGCCTTTGATATGTTGCAGGCGATGAATACCGGCCATGACGGTTCCATGAGCACGATCCACGCCAACAACACGCGTGACGCGCTGACGCGTATCGAGAACATGGTGCAAATGGGCAACATGGGCCTACCGAGTAAAGCGATAAAGACGCAGATCGTCGGCGCAGTGGACCTTATCGTACAGGTCGAGCGACATCGGGATGGGGGCCGGCGAATCACGCAGGTTACCGACATCGTCGGTCTTGAGGGCGACGTCGTTGTCTTGAACGACATCTTCCAGTTTGAGTTCACCGGCGAAAGCCCGGACGGCACGAAACTCGTAGGCGCATACAAGGTGGGCCGTGGCCGTCCGAGCTTCTGGGAACGCCTGATGTATTTTCAGATGGATCGCGCCTGGGTTGCTGCCATGGAAGAGACCAACTGGTGATCAGCCTAACCTTTCTGCTCGCGGGCGGGCTGGTATGTCTGTTCGGGCTGGCTATTACCGGCTTGTGGCTGCTGTCTCAGCAGAAACGGGAAGCGCAGTGGGCCGCCAGACGCGACTTGACGATGGGCGGCTATTTGAAGCCCAAGACCAGCGCCGGCCCAACGCTGATGCTGGCCACCCGACAGAAGGAAAAGCCGGCCGATGCGCTGGCGCAGGTGCATCGACTGTTCAATTGGCGCGAAGATCGGAGAAGCCAATATCCGATGAGCTGGTGGGGTGTGGCGGTGGCGGCGCTCGGCCCCTCACTGATCGGCGCACTCCTGGCGACACGCGTTTTGGGCGCCCTTGGCTGGGCGGCGGTGCCGGCTCTCGACATCATACTAACCCGTACGTTCCTGGGCTACTGCGCTAGCAAGGTGTCGAGAGAGTTGCTGAGCCAATTTCCCGATGCGCTCTCTATGGTGTCGCGATCGGTGCGGGTGGGTGTGCCGCTGGGCGAAGCCATTAAAGTCGTGGCGCGGGAGGGCCTCTCGCCAACCCGGGAGGAGTTCGGACGTGCCTCGGATGGCGTGGCAATCGGACTCGACCTCGAAGTGGCGCTGGTGGAAATGGCCGAACGCAACGACCTGGCGGAGTATCGGTTCTTTGCGACAGCACTTGCCCTGCAAAGCCAGACGGGTGGCGGTTTGACTGAGACGCTGGACACCCTGGCCGACACGATTCGCAAACGCGAGGCAGCCCGTAAAAGGGGTGCAGCACTGGCGTCCGAGGCCAAGACCAGCATTTACGTGCTAACGGCACTTCCGGTCGTCAGCGGCGTGATGCTGTGGATGTCTAACCCCGACTATATCGACATCCTGTTCGTCACGCCCGGGGGCCAGAAGCTGCTGGCTATCGCGGTGTTCATGCTGGGGCTGGGCCTGTTCTCCATGCAACAGATCATCAAGCGGAGCCTCTCGTGAACGGCCGCCTTCCACCTCTGCCTTTGCTGGGCTTTGTCGCCCTGGCCTTTGTGTTCGGGTCGTTCGCCCTGCTCAGGGCGATCGATCAGCAGGAAAAGGTGCGCGCACGCCTGTCACGAGTGACCGGACCCGACGCGGGAGGGTTGATCGAACCCGGAGGTGACCGCACACGCCTGCTCGATCTGATCGCTAAGTTCGGCGCGGCTCTGGCCAAAAGCGGTATTTTGTCGGACGCCACACGTGGGCAACTCGAACAGACGATAAACCAGGCCGGTTTGCGTGGCAGCCGGGTTTTTGGGCTCTTTATCGGCAGCAAGGTTCTGCTGATGCTGGGTCTGCCGGTTGTGGCCTATGGTCTTTTTGGCGGACGAGGCTACGGCACCACCACGTTCTACGGCATCCTTGGCGGATCGTTCGCGCTTGGCATGCTGGCCCCTGATTTCTTCATTAAGCAAATGCGTGGCCGTCATCTCAAGCAGGTAGAGCGCGGCCTTCCGGACGCTTTGGACATGATGGTGATATGCGCCCAGGCGGGCTTGGGGCTGGAGAACGCCATTGAGCGAGTGGCCCAGGAATTTATTTTTGCCAACAAGGCTGTTGCCACGGAGTTGGCCATCTGCTCGAGCGAGATGCGGATCGGCACTGACCGGCGAACGGCTCTGCTCGCTCTCGGAGACCGGACCGGTCTTGAGCAGATGCGCCGGCTCGCCGGCACGCTGATCCAAACCATGCAGTTCGGCACACCCCTCAGTCAGGCGCTGCGTGTTCTAGCCGCGGAGATGCGGCAGGACAACCTGACGAAGTTCGAGGAAAAGGCCGCCCGACTGCCGGTGTTCCTGACACTGCCGATGATCTGTTTCATTCTGCCCTGTGTCTTCATCGTGGTAGGCGGTCCGGCAGGGCTCCAGATCGTGAAAACGCTTGGGTCGCACTGAGGAGAGGCTGATGCGTCTTACAACCATACATGCTGCACTATTTGGGTCGATGCTTGCGCTGTCGAGCTGTGGCAGTCATCCACCGGTGCAGATCAGTGGCGACGGGGCCAGTCTTCAGGCAGCACGCGACGCTTTGACACAGGGTGAGGCCGGCACGTCGCTGGCTATCGCGCGCGGTGTGCTTGCATCCCAGCCGCGCAACGTATCGGCGCTCGCCCAATCCGGAGATGCCGAAGCTGCCTTGGGCGACAGGCTCGCCGCGACGACGAGCTACAAGCAAGCACTCGTTCTCTCGCCCCGCGACGTGCATGCCCGGCTCGGCCTGGGCAAGCTGGAGATACGCGACGACCTGCGCGCCGCAGAAGTCAGTTTTCGTGCAGTGCTGGCCGACGCACCGCGCGACCCGATCGCGCTCAACGATCTCGGCTACGTGCTGGACTTGCAGGAGCGTCATCGGGAGGCGCAGGCGAGCTATCAAGCGGCCATGGCGGCCGACCCCGACCGCATTTCCACCCGCGTCAACCTTGCACTTTCCTACGCGCTCAGCGGTCAGGCGGAGCGGGCCGAGCAGATTCTGCGCGACGTCGCCGCAAGCGCCAGCGCGAGCCGAAAGATCAGACTGGATTTTGCTGTAGCGCAGGTCATGGCCGGACACGACAGAGACGCCGCCGAGACGCTTGCATCGGACCTTTCACCCGCGGACAGTCAATCCGCCATCGCCGGCATCCAACAGTTGCGCCCTCAACTCGTCAAAGCGAACTAGCAGCCTACCGATTGATTACGGTCGCTCTTATCGAAGAGGGTGTGGGGTCAGGCGGCCGTCAGATGGACGGTTCGCCCGCAGTTACAAGCGAGGGCTAACAGCGTCTATCGGCTGCGGCCTTGGCGGGCCTGCGCAGCCGAGGAGGCCGATGGCACGGCCCGGCCAGCAGCGCCTCCGTCCGGTAACGGGCGGGCCAGACACCATGGGCAAGGGTGGCCTATCGCGAATGGCTTTCCTAAAAGACCCGCGCGGTTTGCGCTCGGCAGACCGGTGAGGGCCTGAGCATGGACGCTATCCCCGCCACCCTGATCCCTGGCGACGGCATTGGCCCGGAGATCATGCAAAGTGTCACGGACGTGCTCGACGCGCTGGGACGGCCGTTCGCCTGGGAGGTGGCGCCGGCCGGTCTGGGCGCCATTGCCAGCCACGGCGACCCGCTGCCGGCCAGTACCGTGGACAGCATCCGGCGCACGCGGCTGGCGCTCAAGGGTCCGTTGACCACGCCGGTCGGCGGCGGCTTCAAATCGGTCAACGTCGAGCTGCGGCGCGAATTCGAGCTGTTCGCCAACGTACGGCCGGCAACGACCCTGATCCCGGGCGGCCGCTACGACGACATCGACATCACGCTGGTGCGCGAAAACCTGGACGGCTTCTATGCCGCCTTCGAGCACTACATGCCGGTGGGCGAGGACCCGAAAGCGGTGGCGTTCTCGGCCGGCTTCAACACGCGTGCCGGCTGCCGCCGCATCATACGGCACGCTTTCGACTACGCCGTCGCCAACGGCCGCGAGAAAGTCACGGTCGTCCACAAGGCCAACATCCTCAAGGCGCTCACCGGCATCTTCCTCGATGTCGGCCGCGAGATCGCGCCGGAGTATGCGGGCCGTGTCGCCATGGACGACCGCATCGTGGATGCCTGCGCCATGCAGCTGGTGCTGAACCCGTGGCAGTTCGACGTCATTGTAACAACCAACCTGTTCGGCGACATCCTGTCCGACCTGATCGCCGGGCTGATCGGCGGGTTGGGGCTGGCGCCCGGGGCCAATATCGGCGCCAACGCGGCTATTTTCGAGGCGGTGCACGGCTCGGCGCCCGACATTGCGGGGCGCGGCGTGGCCAACCCCGCCGCGGTTCTCCTGGCGGCGGGTCTCATGCTGGATCATGCGGGCCTGCACAGCCTTGGCGAACGCCTGCGCCGGGCAGTGCGCGAGGCGATCGTGGCGGACGGGGTGCGCACGCGGGATTTGGGCGGCGCTGCCAGCACGGCCGAGATGACCGCGGCAATCACCCGGCGGCTCGGATCCTAGGCCGGCCCGTGGTCGCGCGCCCTAGGCGCGGTGGGCAAAGATGTCCGGCTCCTCGTAGCCCAGCATGTCCAGCCGCGTGCGCGCCGGCAGGAAAGTGAAACACGCTTCGGCCAGATCCAGCCGGCCCTCGCGCACCAGCAGCGCCTCCAGCCGCGTCCACAGCGCGTGCAGGTGCAGCACGTCGGAGGCG
The DNA here is from genome assembly GCA_964250355.1 of uncultured Acetobacteraceae bacterium. GTDB lineage: Bacteria > Pseudomonadota > Alphaproteobacteria > Acetobacterales > Acetobacteraceae > BOG-908. The sequence goes on from CAXUGD010000035.1 coordinate 13,609, forward strand.
GCGTAGCTCACCTGCTCCGGCGTCAGCAGGGCGGCACCCCAATCCGACGTCTGCTGCTGCTTGGAGATCTCCACCCCCAGCAGCTCGCGGCACAGGTCGCGCAATCCGTGCCGGTCGGTAAAGGTGCGCACCAGCTTGGCGGCGATCTTGGTGCATTTCACCGGCGCCACCGTGATCCCCAGGTTATGCTGCAGCACCGCCACGTCGAACCGCGCAAAGTGCATCAGCTTCACCGTGCCGGCATCGGCCATCAGCCGCTTCAGGTTGGGACAGTCGTAGCCATGCCCGCCCAGCCGCGGCGGCACGATCTGCACCAGATGCGCGGTACCGTCGCCCGCCGACAGCTGCACCAGGCACAGCCGGTCGCGATACGGGTTCAAGCCCATCGTCTCGGTATCCACAGCGACGACCGGCCCCAGATCGAGGTCGGCGGGCAGGTCGTCGCGGTGAAGATGCAGCGGGCCAGACGCGTTGAACTGAACTGTCATAGGCCCGAACCCGCCGTCGTTGGTGCCCCGGAGAAGACTCGAACTTCCACGACCTTGCGGTCACAGATACCTGAAACCTGCGCGTCTACCAATTCCGCCACCGGGGCCGGTGCAACAACGGAGGCGCGCTAGTAGCCCCGTGCCGCGCAGGCGTCAACCGTTGGCGCGGCTCAAACAACAGGTTCTAAGGACGTGTCCTTAGCGGGGTCCAGGGGCAGCACCCCTGGCCTTTCTTCCTTCGGAGACCCCCGTGCGCACCTGCATCTACACGGCCATCTACGGCGGCTACGATGCCCTGTTGCAGCCGGTGACGCAAAGCATCGACTGCGACTTCATTTGCTTTACCGACGCCGCCTGGCCTGAACGCGTGGGCGCCTGGCACATCGTACGCGCGCGGGCACGGCCCGGGCTGCACCCGCGCTTGCGGGCCAAGTATTTCAAGGTGATGAGCCACCGGGTCTTTCCAGGCGGACGGCTGGCCTGGCGCTACGCCCCGTTCGGGCCGCGGCCGCGCTATGGCCGGCTGATCTGGATCGACGGCTGCCTGCACGTCACCTCGCCCGACTTCGCCGCCCAGTTCGGCGCCCATGTGGGCCGGCACGGATGGTCGCTGTTCGTGCATCCGGACCGCGACTGCATCTACGACGAGCTGGAAGCGTCGGCCGGCATGGCGAAATACGCTGGCCTGCCCCTGCGCGAGCAGGCCGGCCACTACCGTGCCGAGGGGTTCCCCGCGCATGCCGGGCTGGTGGCGGGCGGCCTGATCGCCCGCAACCCCCATCACACGCCGCTTTCGCGCATCAACCGCGCCTGGTGGGTGGAAAACCGGCGCTGGAGCTACCAGGACCAGCTTTCCCTGCCTGTCGTGCTCTGGCGCCTGGGGCTGGGCTACGACCCGGTCCGGCTCGACCTCTGGAATAATCCCTGGTTCGAGCGGCTGGCGCATGCCAGCGACCGGTAGCCCGGCGGCGCGTTACGCTTGGAAACGCCGCGCTAGCGGACGTGAAACATGCGGCCGCTAGATAGGCATGCGAAAGCCGGCGCCTCGGGCGCTGGACCGCTAGACACAGGAGGCAGCTATGAACGTCTTGAAAAAGATACTGGCTGGCAGCGCGTTGGCCGCCGCCTTGGCGGGACCGATTCTTGCGCCGGCACCAGCGCAAGCCTGGTGGGCGCGCGGCGGCTACGGCTGGGGCTGGCATGGCGGCTACGGCTGGGGCTGGCACAGCGGCTGGGGCTGGCACGGCGGCGTGTTCGTCGGCGCTCCCGCAGTCGTGATTGGCGCGCCGGTCGTGGCACCCCCGCCGGTCGTCTATGCTCCGCCGGTCGCCTACGGCCCCGGCTACTGCTGGATCCCGGGCCATTACACGCCATTCGGCGCCTGGGTCCCCGCGCATCGGGCCTATCG
>CAXUGD010000036.1:0-15336 GCA_964250355.1 uncultured Acetobacteraceae bacterium
AGTTCGGGCCGTTTGGGAATCCCCGTGAGTCAACCTCATCCAGGGTTGGTATCAGTTGCTCGTAAGCAGGTAAACGAAGAACTCTCATTGTCCCGACTCTGTTGACGGGATCGACATAATGAATGCCGGCTTTCGATTTGTTATGGATGGTTTTGGGGACGTGAGAAGCGGCTCGACGCCTGCTCCCAGGCGGTTGTGCCGGCATTGACAAGCGGCGGTTCAGGCTGGGACGGCGGCCGGCTGGTCCAGGCAGCTGGCCAGTCCTGTGCGGCCGAGCCCGCGCACCGCGGCGTAAAAGCCCAGACCCAGGCGTAACGGCCAGGGTTCATAGTCCAGAATGGCTCGCCTGAAGCTGGGCCGCGCGGCGACCCGCCTCGCCCAGCCGTGCAGCTTGGGCCGATGCCGCAGCGGAAAACGCATCAGAGCCATGCGGCGGAGATTCGGCATCCATGCGATGTCGACGGAGGAAAAGTGCGGTCCAGCCAGCCAGTCTCCGTCGGCCAGCTGAGCCTCCAGCCGTCCAAACGCGCGCTCCATGGAGGCGGCCGCCGCGCATATCCGCGCGCGCCCGAAACCTTCCTTTGAGGAGAAATCGCGCATGAATTGGACGAGCGCCGCATCGGCGTGGGACGCGGCAAAACGTTCGAGCTGGGCAGGCCGCATGCGGCGCAGCGGCTTGAACAGGTACTCGTGGCTGAGCAGCTTGAGGGCGGGCTGCACCTCTCCGGCCAGCGTGATCAGCGCCGCTCCTGCATGGCCGGACTGGGTGTCCGGGCGGAGGCTGGGCGACGGAAAACAGGCCTCCAGATGTTCCAGGATGTCGAGCGACTCGGTGATCACCCGCCCGTCATGAACGAGCACGGGCACCACGCCACGGGGGTTGATGGCCAGGAACGCCGGCTGGGCGTGCTCGTCGCGGCTGAGGTCAACGGGATGGCTCGTCCAGGCGAGCTGCTTTTCTTCGAGCAGCAGACGCACCCGCTGGGAGCAGTTCGACATGCCGAAATGGTAGAGGTGGAGGCCTTTCAGCCCTGCGACGGCGGGCGGGGAGGCCGGCAGCATCGGCATAGTTTGGAACTCCCTGAGAGGCCTGCGGGTCAGTCTGCGCTGTGGACAGCGAGCAGGGCGGGGTCGGGCTCAAGCAGCCGGAGGACGCGCGGGGCGAGCGTCCGCACAGGCAGGCCCAGCCTGGCCAAGCTACGTGCCCGCAATCCGATGATTACATCCGCAAAACTGGCGCCGCCCTCCAGAAGCGTGTCGCGTCCATCAAGCCGGACCTCCAGCTGACGAAGTCGCGCGGCCAAGGTGGAGGTGGCAAGCTCCGGCGCAAGCAAGGCGGGAGGCGCAGGGCCGCCGCGCGCCGCCGCCTCCAGCGCGCGCACCTCCTTGTGGAGGCTGGCCTCGAAGGCCACCCACAGGCGCACCTGCGCGTCCGCCCAGGGATCCTCCGGGAAAAGACGTGGGCCGGGCGCCGCCATAAGGTCGATCACGTCCAGCGCGGCGGCCAAATCGGTGTGCAGCACTCCGTCAAAGGTCAATCCCGGCGGTCCGGGGGTTACGGGGGGAACTGCCAGGCGGCGCCAGGCGAAGGCGGCCCGCAACGCCTCCAGCGCCCAGTCACCATCGCGCCCGCTCAACGCGGCGGCAGCGGGGGCGAGGCTGGGGGTGGCGCGCGGTGCCGGAGTGCGGTCGGCGGGCGGCGCGTCCACGGGGACCAGCCAGGACTCGTCCTGGCGTGCTTTCGGGGCGAGGCGCCTCAACACCTGACCCAGCGCCCATAGCCCCGCTCGATCGGTCAGCCGCCGTTTGCCGGGCGCGATCGCCGTCACCCGCCTGATGAAACCGAAGGCGGGCGTGGTGACCAGAGAACGCATCCGCCGCTCGTCCTGCGAGCGGGTCTCCAGGAACGACGGGCGGTCGGCCATGCGCGCCAGCCAGTCCCGCGTACGCGGAAAGCGGCTGGCCGGCAGGTCCACCCCGATCAGTTCGTACATGGACAGGCGCGGGTAGATGGAGATCTCGGCCTGGCTGAAGCGACCGCCGACCAGCCAGGGGCCGCTTTCCAGCGCATGCTCAACAGTGTCGGCAAAGGCAAGGAGCTCCGACTGGGCCGCCTCGCGCTCATTCGCGTCGAGCACGGCCACACGCCAGACCCGATCTTCCCAGGCAAGATCGGCCGGATCGTCAGTGGAGCGGCGGGCCACCGCCATGGCCTCCGCATGCGTGCGCGAGGCCTGGACCAGCGGACCCATCAGCCGCTGGTACATGAGAGGCCGGAACACCTTGGCCATGGTGAGCTCGGCCCCCTGCCACCGCTTCACTGCAAGGCGCTCGCTTGCTGCCAACGGGTATAGGGGTCTTTCCGGAAAAACCCGGTCCAGGTACTCGGTGATGACGTTGCTTTCCCACAGCACCCGATTGCCGTGCGCCAGGGCCGGCACAAGCCCGTTGGGGTTCACGGCCAAGAACCTGGGCGACCTCTGCTCCAGGCGCGACAGATCGATCAGCTGGGTGCGCCAGGTCAGGCCCTTCTCGACCAGCGTGATCTTGACGCGCCTGGAGCAGGGCGACCCCGGCTGGTCGTAGAGCAGGATGTCGTCTGCGGCCGAAGGCAGTGGCATCGTCATGCGCGTCTCCGTTTGGTCCGGCTTGGGAGCGGATTTCGGCCGCCTTCAAATGACTGTATAGTCACTATTCAAGTCACGTCAGTGTCCAGCAGTTCCTCTGGTCTTGCGTCGAGTTGCGGCGCCGCAGCAAACCGAGGACGTACAGACGATAGCCCAAGGGTTGGTCAGACGCTTCGGGCGACCCGATTCTCGATGGCGCCTACGCCCTCCACCTCGCAGCGGACGACGTCGCCGGGCTGGAGGAAGCGCGGCGGCTGCATCCCGACGCCGACTCCGGAGGGTGTTCCTGTCGCGATCAGGTCGCCGGCCTCCAACGTGAACGCAGTCGAGAGGTAGGCGACCTGCTGCCCGATGTTGTAGGCCATCTCGCTCGTGCTGGAGTCCTGACGCAGCTCACCGTTGACGAGGCACCGCAGCGCCAGCGCGTGCGGGTCGGCGATCTCGTCGGCGGTGACGATCCACGGGCCGATCGGGCCATGCGTGTCGAACGACTTGCCGATCGTGAAAGTGGGCGAGTGCTGCTGCCAGTCGCGGGCCGAGACGTCGTTGACGACAACGTAGCCGAAGACATGCGCGAGTGCATCGGCTTCGGAAACGTGCTTGGCAGGCTTGCCGATGACGACCCCAAGCTCGACCTCGTAGTCGAGGCGCTCCGAGACACCAGGGTCGATGTCGTCGAACGGGCCTGAAATGCAGCTCGTCTGCTTGTTGAACCAGAACTGGTTCGGTGGCGGCTGGACGCCGAGGCGCTTTGCCTCCTCGATATGCTTGCGGTAGTTCATGCCGATGGCGAGGTATTTGCCCGGGCGCTCCAAGGGCGCCAGCAGGCGCGCCTCGGCCAGGAGAAATCCGTCGCTTTCGGCTTGCAATTCACGCACCCGGTCCAGCGCCCGATCTCCCCCGCTGACGACAGACAGCATTGTGGGATAGTCGGGGGCGAGCGCCTGCAACGGGATGATGCGGGCCGGTTCGCCTTCTGCCAGGACGCCCAGCCCGGGGACGCCATCCTTGCTGTATCGCAGCAGTTTCATGCCCCTGGCGTTCCTCTGGCCCGAATTGACTACACAGTCATTCTAAGCTCTGTCTTGTTGCCGAACAAGAGGGGCGCCGGCCGGCTCGCCCCCAATCGGACGGGAAGGATGCGCGTCGCCATGCTTGGTTTGCTGACAGATGCCTCCGTCTGCCCCTGCTGCGTCTATCCTTTCCTGGCCGGGAGCCGGGGCGGCAGCATCGGTGCCAGCCGCCTGTTGCAGTGCGTTGCCACGGACGCGGTCACCGGAAGCGCAAGCGGGCCTGGCACGTGGCTCACCGGACTGAACAAGGTCGATGTCGTCGACGGATCGGTCGCGGCAAACGTGTCGCTCAAGATGGTGGATGGGCGCATCGTCGAACTGCTGGAAGGGCCGCCGGCCAGGGTAGATGTGGGTGAGCAGGTGATCGTGGCGGACGGCAAGTTCGTCGTGCCCGGCTACAACGACATGCATAGCCACGCGCTGGAGCTGCCCGACCCTGCCGATGCGCTGGCGCTGATGTTGGCTGACGGCGTGACCGGGTTCCGGCAGATGTCGGGGAGCGCCGAGCACCTGCGCGCCCGGCGCGACGGCAGGCTGGCGCTGGGAGAGGCAGCGCCGGAACTGCTGGAGATGCCCGGCGCGGTGCTGACGCCGCTCAATGCCGACACGGCCGCGAAGGCCGTCGCCGAGATCGACGAACAGGCGGCGCTCGGCGCCGACTTCATCAAGATCGGTTTCGTCAGTCCGCAGGTCCTGCTGGCCGCCCTGGACGCGGGCAGGCGGCATGGCCTGCCCGTGCTCGGCCATTTGCAGGACGGCGTCCGCGCCAGCACCGCGGCGGAGCTCGGTTTCAGGTCCGTCGAGCATCTCGGGCCGGGGATCACCATCTGGGCCGCCTGCTCGCGCGACGAGGCGGCGCTGGAGGTGCAAAGCCCGCCCGTCCGCATCAAGGCACCGCCGGCCTGGGCGCCGTTCCTGCGCCGGCTGATCGAGCGGCGGCTGCAGTTGATGCTCATCAACCCGGCCGCCTTCACGCGACCGGCCTACACCGCACGCTTGCAGCATGCGATCGACACGTTCGACGACGGCAAGCTGGACGCGCTGGCGGGCGATTTCGCCGCGCATGACACGTGGCACGTGCCGACGCTGGTGCGGCTGCGCACGCAGGCGCTGGCGGCCACCGGCGAGTATGACGATCATCCGTTCCTCCGCTACATGCCGGCACGCAGCATCGCGCGGTGGCGCCGCGTCACACGGCGGTTCAGGAAGCTTCCGGTCGGCATGCGCCGCACCTACGAGGTCTCCTATCCGCACGCGCAGCATTTGGCCAAGCGGCTCGCTGACCAGGGCGTGCGCATGATGGCCGGCACGGACGGCGGCTGGATGTCCGCCCCTGGCCTTGGCATGCATGACGAGTTCGCCGAGCTGGCAAAGGCAGGGTTTACGCCGCTTGCCATCCTGCAAATGGCCACGCTGCACCCGGCCGAGTATCTTCAGCAGGAGGACCGGATGGGTACCGTGTCGCCGGGCCGCAAAGCCGATCTTGTGCTGCTGAACACCAACCCTTTGAAATCAGTCGCGGCGCTTGGCGACATCCATGCGGTGGTCCGCGCCGGACGCCTGTTCCCGCGCACGGAGTTGGACGCAATGCGGGAACGCGTGGCCGAAAGCGCCGCCCAGCGGTAATACTCAAGAGAGCAGCCGAGCCTTCTCGGCTGCCATCAAAGTCCATACGCCTCCGGCTGGTCGATACCGGGCAAGTCGTGCGCGGGGCGAGGCCGAGCGTATCCAGCATGTGATGTTTGAAACTCGATCCCAGACAGCTGGCTGAGATTGTGTCCTGCGTGCAACATCGGCAACACCACCCGATCATTTTGCAATGACTAAACGGTCAAGTGCTTTACACCTGGGAACCGCCTCTCTAGCGTGACCTCAAAATGACCAGATGGTCAGAATGGGAGGGAAGCGCAGAGATGGTCGAATCGCCAAGACTCTTTCTTTATGCGACGGCGGCCATGCTGGCCGTGTCGGCGGCTAAAGCGCAGACGCAACCGACCCTGCCGACGCCGGGCCCTGGGCAGGCTGCCAGCCTTCGAACGCCCAGCCGGGCCTAGAGGAGGTTATCGTTACCGCCCGCAAACGGAAGGAGCGCGTGCAGAGCGTGCCGGCCACCGTCACCGTTCTGAGCAAGAAACAGCTGGCGCAAGATGCCATCACCTCCTTCCAGGACCTGACCAACATCGCGCCGGCGCTGAACGTGGCGCGTTCACCATCGCCGGGGCAGTTTGCAGCGACCGTCCGCGGGCTCGGCACGCAACCGGGAAACCCTTCGCTGGACAGCTCCGTATCCTTGTTCGTTGACAGCGTCTATACCCCGCGCTCCCGAGAGTTCTCGGACGCAATCTTCGACATTCAGAACTTGGAAGTCATCAAGGGCACACAAGCCGCGCTGCTCGGCAAGAACACCAGCCTTGGCGCCGTCAACCTGGTAACGGTCAAGCCGAGTGACACGTATGGCGGCGATCTCATCTATCAGCACGGCTTCCAGTTCGGCGCCGACCGTGTCGAGGGAGGGGTCAACCTGCCGCTCACGGCCAATTTCAAGCTGCGCATCGCGGGGTTGTACGACAGCGAGACCGGGCCGCTCACCGATGTCATTACCGGCCAGCACGGCACCGACACGACGGACTCGGCTGTCCGCGTTACCGCCATCTGGGACCCGACCGACGACATACGCGTTACCGCAACCTACCAGACTAGCAAGGACCAGTACAGCGGACCGATCGCCGAGTATTTCCAGGCCACGGCAACCGCGTTCCGTCTGGCCGCGCTTGCCGGCTATCCCGGGTCGCTGGACGGTTCGTTCAATTACAAGACAGCGACCTACACGCCCGCCTACGGAACGACGAACTCCGCCGCCCAAAGCTCGCACCGCGCTGCGTTGACGGCCAATTGGGATCTGGGTTGGGCCACAGTCACGTCGCAGTCAGCCTACACCGGCTCACGCTATCTCAGCGATCCCGGCAACGTGGCTTTCCTGCCCGGCAATTACTTCATACAACTGGTGCAGGACAACTCGAACCAGTTCACCCAGGAACTGCGCATCGCGTCCACGGTCGGCAAGCGCCTGGACTGGATCGCCGGACTCTTCTACCTGAACGGCCACTATATCAACTCTACGACGCAAACTCCCAATTATCCGCCTGGCACGATCCCCAACCTGCCGATACCGATCACTGGAGGCGAAAACACTGGCTTTGACCAGTTCGACAGGGCTTACTCCGCCTTCGGTCAGGTCAACTACAAGATCATCGATCCGCTGAAGATCGTGGCCGGCCTGCGCTACACCTACGAGATAAAGGATGTTTACCTTGACCGGCGGACGCTGAGCCCCGGCCTCTATTCTCTGGCGATCAACCCGCCATTCGCGCCCTTCCACCTGGCCGACGGCGCCGGCAGCATCGACGGCTCGATCGGGCTCAACTACAACGTAACGCCGGACGTGCTCACCTATGTGTCCTTCGGCCAAGGTACGAAGGCCGGCGGCTTCTCGCAGGCCGCCACGGATTTGCGGCGTTCCGAAGTGCAGCCGGAGGTCGCACATACGACGGAACTTGGCTTCAAGTCGCAATTCCTCGACCGTGCGCTCACCGCCAACGGCGCGCTGTTCTACACCACCGTCAGCAACTACCAGCTCGTCTCGTTCAACGGCGTCAACTTCGTTGTCGGGAATACCGACCTACAATGCGCCGGCTTCGAGTCGGAGGTGGACTACACGGCATTGCGCAACCTGCGGCTTTACTGGAACAACACCTACGCTGATTCCGAAGACACCAGGGTGGGCGGCAAGATTCCGTTTGCGCCGCGCTGGTCCGGCAGCTACGGCGCGGAGTATTCCTATATGGTGACCGACACCAAGCGGATCGACGTGAATCTGAACCTTGCTTATCGCTCCGGTGAGTACTCGCAGCAGAACCCGGCTACGTCGCCACCCCTGTCTCAATCGCGCCGTCTCGATGCCAGTATTGGCCTGGCAGACACGAAACAGGGCTGGGAATTGCGCCTGATCGGCAAGAACGTTCTGGATGAGCACGTCTTCACCTTTGACTTTCCTGGACCGCTGCTGCCGGCAGGCAACCAGGCGGGCGTACCGCAAAACCCGTTCCAACTCCTGCTGCAGCTCACGTTCCATCGCTAGGGAGTCGCCTGCGCCTACGGTTCAGTTAGAAGTTGCAACTGTCTGAACCTTTCGTGCCGAGCATCGCGCGTGCTTCGTCCGGCGTGGCGATGTTCAGCCCGAGCGCCTCGATGATGACGCGAATCCTGCGGACCTGCTCGGCGCTGGAGCGCGCCAGCACGCCAGGCGACGCGAAAAGGCTGTCCTCCAGACCGACGCGCACGTGGCCGCCGAGCAGCATGCACAGCGTGACGATCGGCATCTGCTGACGTCCTGCGGCGAGGGCGGACATCTGCATTTTTTCGCCGAAGAGGCGCTGGGCCGTGCGCGCAAAATGCACAATGTGCTCGGCCTCGGCGGCGAGTCCCCCCAACACGCCAAAGACGCCCTGCACGAACAGCGGCGGTGCCACCAGGCCGCGGTCCACAAAGTGCTTGAGGTTGTAGAGGTGGCCGATGTCGTAGCACTCGAACTCGAAGCGCGTGCCCTGCTCGGAGAGTTCGCGCACGGCATGTTCGATCTGGCCGAAGGTGTTGGACATGACGGCGTCCACCGACCCTTCCAGATACGGTTTCTCCCAGGCATGCCGCCAATCGGTGACGCGCGCGGCCGCACCCGAGATGTTGAAGTTCAGCGAGCCCATGTTCATCGACGCCAGTTCGGGCCGCGCCCATTTTGCCGCGGCGAGCCGCTGTTCCATGCTCATGCCCATGCCGCCGCCGGTGGTCACGTTCAGGATCGCGTCGCATCCCGCCTTGATCCGCGGCATGAACTGCGCGAACAGTGCCGGGTCCGGCGATGGCCTGCCCGTTTGGGGGTCGCGCGCGTGCAGGTGGATGATCGCGGCACCCGCCTCGGCGGCGCCCAGCGCATCCGCCACGATCTGATCGGCGGTGACGGGCAGGTATGGCGACATGCTCGGCGTGTGGATGGAGCCGGTCACCGCGCAGGTGATGATCACTTTCTTCTGCACAGCGTTTTCCTTTGCCCTTGACGTTACGGTCATGAACGGCGTTGTGCTGCCCGCCAGCGTGGCTTCGCCACCACGCCGCATGGTCTGTTGCAGGCACGGCGGAACGCCGGCTTGTGCGGCCTTGCGCGATGCAGGCCGTCCAGGCAGTCTAATGACCACACAGTCAAGCACAAGGGCCGGTCTCAGCGCCGGGAAGATCCATGGACTCTGCCGACCACTCCGTTGACGTCCTGGTCGTCGGTTACGGCCCGACCGGGGCGGCGCTCGCCGGCCTTCTTGCGCGCAAGGGGGTCTCCGTTCTGGTGGCCGAGCGCGCCAACGAGATGCACCACCTGCCGCGCGCCGTCCATTTCGATTCGGAGGTGATGCGCATCTTCCAATCGCTCGGCGTTGCCGAAAGGCTCGCGCCGCACATCGTTCCCGCGCCTGATTACGAGTTTCGCACCGCGGGCGGCGAGGTGCTTTTCACCATCCGCCCGACTGCCGTCACCGCCAATGGCTGGGCCGGCGGCTACATGTTCCATCAACCGGGCCTCGAGGCGACGCTGCGTTTGGCGGTGGAGGAAAGCCCGCTGGCCGAAGTCTGGCCGGGCCATTCTTTCCTGTCACTGGACGCCGGCCCGGACGGCGTTGTCACAACCGTGCTGGGTCCGGGCGGCGCACGCCGCGTGCGGTCCGCCTACGTCGTCGCGTGTGACGGCGGCGCGTCGCCGGTTCGTGAAGCGCTCGGGCTGCCGCTGGAAGACCTGGCGTTCGACGAGCCCTGGCTTGTGGTGGACGTCACACTCGGCGAGGCCACCCGCGTACCGCCCATCAACCTGCAGCGCTGCGACCCGGCGCGACCAACCACCTGCGTGGTGTCCGGCCCAGGGCGCCACCGATGGGAGTTCATGCTGCGGCCCGGCGAGACGCAGGCCGACGTGCTGGCGCCAGGCTTCGCCGAGGCGCTCATCGCCGACTGGGACGTAGGCGAGGAACTGCTGGTGGAACGCCGCGCCTACTACCGGTTCCACGGCCTGCTCGCCCGGCAATGGCGGTCCGGCCGCGTATTCCTGGCTGGCGACGCGGCCCACCAGATGCCGCCGATGGCGGGGCAGGGCATGTGCTCCGGCATAAGGGACGCCTACAACCTCGCTTGGAAGCTGGCCGCCGTGGTGCGCGGCGGAGCGGCAGACGCTGTGCTGGACAGCTACGAGGCGGAACGCGCGCCGCATGCCCGCGAGGTGATCGAGGCGGCCATCGGGCTCGGGCGGGTTATGTGCGCCACCGATGCACAGGTCGCTGCCGCCCGCGACCAAGCGCTGCTTGCCGCACGTGCGGCCGGCGCGCCGCCGCCGGCGCTGGACTTCTCGCCCTTCAAGGCCGGCCTGCTGCTCTCCGGCTCGCCCGGCGCGGGAACGCTGCTGCCGCAGCCGGTCGCAGACGACGGGCGCCGCCTGGACGACGTTCTCGGCGCCGGCGCCTGCTTGCTCGGACGGCGTGGCGCGGCCGAGCCGCACAACGCCACAGTCCCGTTTTACGATATCGGCGCGCCCGACTTTGCCCCATTTGCAGAACGACTGGCAGCTTGGTTGGACCAGCTTGGGGCGGATGTTGCGCTGATCAGGCCGGATCGGGTGGTGTTCGGAACGGGCGATGGCGAAGCATTGCTGGACGCGTGGCACGCTGCGCTGGGCGCTTCAGGCGCTTCGGTTTAGTGTTCCCCGAAAGGAAGGAAGCAGTCCTTTCTTGGAAAAAAGGACCAAAAACTTTTGCTTCCTGCCCGCGAGAGGTCCGCGACAGCGGAGCTAAAAGTCTTTTGCTTCTTTTCTTCAGAAAAGAAGGCCTTTCTTCCTTCACCCCAGCCCAAACAACGCGCACGCATTGTCGCGCATGACCGCCCGGCGTTGTTCCGCGTCCAACACAGGCGTGCCCATCAACTCTCCCAGCAAAGACTGGCAGAGCGCCACGGGGGTGAACGGGTAGTCGCTGCCATAGTGAATACGGCGCTCATCGGCGACCGACAGCAGCGCTGGCAGCAATTCCGGCAGCGGAGCGCCGGCGAGGTCGAAATGCAGATGGCGCATCGCGTCTCGCAGGCGCGGCACCGGCTTGTCGTCGCGCCTGATGAAGCGCGTGACGGTATCCACGCGGCTGGCCAGCACCGGAAGCGCCGCGCCGGCGTGCGGGATGATGAAGGCAATGCGGGGAAACCGCTCGTGCACGCCCGCGACTACAAGGTCGGCCACCGCCCGCGTCGTCTCGAACATGAACTCCAGCATCGGCCGCGGAAATAGCGCATCCAGCCGGGCCGCGCAGGAGCAGGCGGGCGAGGTCGGGTGGATCAGCACCACCGCGCCAGCGTCGTTGAGCTGCGTCCAGAACGGCTCCAGCGCCGGGTCGCCGGGGTAAAGGCCGCGGTGGTTGGTCTCCAAGATCAGGCCGTCCGCGCCTTCGTCCCGCATGCGCGCGGCTTCAACAAGCGCCCCTGCCACATCCGGCAGGGGCGTCGAGGCCAGGTAGCCGAACCGGTCAGGGTGCGCACGCTTCAGCCGCATACCCTCGTCGTTGACCGCCCGGGCCAGGTCGCGCGCGGCGGAGTCGTCGCCAAAATGCACGCCGGGCGACGAGATGGACAGCATGGCACGCTCGATCCCCAATGCGTCCATCGCCGACAGCGCCTCGCCGACCGACCAGGGCGGGATCGCTGGCATGCCGTCTGGCCGTCCATGTCCCGCTTCCAGAAGCGCGTCGCGGTAGAGATCGGGGATGAAATGCGCGTGCACGTCCACGCGGCCTTGCTCGACATTCGACACGACGAGTTGCCTCCCTAGCTGACACCCCGGCCCTGTGGCCGTATAAGCTCGGGCGCAGCACGCAACAGGATGACTGTTCAGTCAAGCGCAGATGCGTGGCGAGGAAGGGTTCAGGATGGCGACCGTGGCTACCGAGATCAAGCGCAGCCGCGAACGGCGCGGCAACGTGCGTGCGGCATTATTGACTGCCGGCCACCGCCTGCTGGCGCAGCGATCCATCGACGCGCTGGCCGTGGACGACATCACGCAGGCGGCCGGCGTGGCCAAGGGCAGCTTCTACACGCATTTCGAGGACAAATCGTCCTTCGCCTCCACCATTCTGCGCGACATACGCGGCGAGATAGAAGCACGGGTGGACCTGGCCAATGACGGGGTGGACGATCCGGCGCGCCGGGTCTGCCGCGCCCTCGCCGTCTATGTAAACTACATGCTGGCCTCCAAGGAGCGTGGCAGCGTCTTGCGCCGCATCAGCACCGGCCTGGCATCCACGGAAAACCCGCTGAACCGCGGCGTGTTGGCCGACATCGCGTCCGGGCTGCGGAGCGGCCGTTTCGTGGTCCCCTCCGTGATGGCCGGCGCGCTGTTCGTCATCGGCGCCTGCGAGGTGGCCATGCAGACGGCCGTGGACGGCAACAGCGACGCGGACACCGTGGCACTGGCCCAGCAGCTTTCCGCACTGCTGCTACGCGGCCTGGGCGTGGAGTTCCGCGAGGCTGAGGCGCTGAGCGCCGCGGCAACCCACGATCTGATCTCCTTGACGCCGGCCTAGCGGCACTGAGGCGAGGTTGCCAGCGCGACGCAGGGACGCTAATATTGACTAGATAGTCATTCCGAGGAGCGCGGTCGCATGGCAGGTTCCCAGACGATCATGCCTGCCGCGCCATCGCCTACAAACGGTGGCGCGCCGCGATCCGATCTGGATTTGTGGTCGGACGCGGCCCTTGCCGATTCAGATGGGCACTACGCAGAGTTGCGCCGTAGCGGGTCCGTCGTCTGGCTCACGCGCAACAACGCCTGGGCTCTCACGCGCCACAAGACAGTACGCGACGCGTTGCGGACGCCGGATGTGTTCTCTTCCGCGCAAGGCTGCATGATGAACATGGCGGCCAACACGATGGCGGCCGGCGCCACCATGCTGTGCACGGACGATCCGGCGCATCGCCAGCTCCGCAACGTGTTTGCCCGACCCCTGCTGCCCTCCGCAGTGAGCAGGCTGCGGGCGCGGCTCGCCGAAATGGCCGAGGCGCAGGTGGCCCGGGTGGTGGCGCAAGGCCGGGCCGAACTGGTCGGCGACCTCGCCCAATACCTTCCGCTCGCCGTCGTCACCGGGCTGGTGGGGCTGAGCGAGGCCGGCAAGGCGCGCATGTTGCAGTGGGCAGCCGGCATGTTCGATGCGTTCGGGCCGGACGACAACGTGCGCACGGCGTCCGGCCTGCAGGTGACGTCGGATGCGGTGGCCTACGCCATGACGGTGCCGCGCGAGGAGTTGGACGCGGACGGGTGGGGTGCCGCGCTGTTCGCCGCCGCCAACTGTGGAGAGATCCCCCCGGACGCCGCGCGCGGCATGCTGATCGACTACATCGGCCCGTCGCTTGACACGACCATCCTGGCCACGGCAGGCGCATTGGCGCTCTTTGCGCGCCATCCGGAGCAGTGGGACATGCTGCGCCAGGATCCCTCGCTGCTGTCCGGTGCCATCGACGAGGTGCTGCGGCTTGCCTCGCCGATCCGTGCGTTTTCCCGCGTCGTCACGCGAACTACGGAGATGGACGGTGTCACGCTGCACGCAGGCGACCGCGCGCTGCTGATCTACGCTTCCGCCAACCGGGACGAACAGCATTACCCGGACCCGGAACGCTTCGACATCACGCGCCGGTCGCAAGACCATCTCGCCTTCGGCTTCGGCACGCATTTCTGCGCAGGCGCCAATCTCGCCAGGCTGGAGATGACCGTGCTGCTCGAGGCGCTGCTGGCGGGCGTGCCGCGCCTGGCCATCGTCGAGCAGCGGCCGATTGTGAATAACACGCTGCAAGGCCCCGCCTACCTGATGATGGATTTCCTGCAAGCGGCCTGACGCGCAACGGCAACCGATAAGGAGGAAAGGACGCACATGCGCGCATTCAAGTTGGGCTACGTGGAGCTCGCCACGCCTAAGCCGGAAGAACAGCGCCGCTATTTCAGCGACGTGCTCGGCATGACGGAAACGGAGGCGGTTGGCGGTAACAGCTATCACAGCCTGGGATTGGATCACCACGACTTGGCGCTCGTGGCGGCCGACCGGGCGGGAGTGCAGGCCATCGGGTTGTGGGTTTCGGCTGAGACGAAGGACGTGCTCGCGCATGTCAGGGCGGCGGGATGCGAGGCGGAACTGTGCCATGACGCCCGCCCCGGCGTGCCTGCCCTGGTGTCCGTCGCGGCACCCGGCGGCTGCCGGTTGCATCTGTTTCCGGAAATGTCGTTTACCGCACCAGGATTCCGGCAGCAGGGCATCGCCCCCGTGGGCCTCGGCCACGTTGCCATTGCTTCGCCGGATGCGCCGGCCTTGATCAGCTTCCTATCGAACACGCTAGGCTTCCACGTCACCGACCGGATCGAAACCCTGGCGACCTTCCTCACGTGCACGCATGAGCATCACGTGTTGAACGTGATCGGTGCACCCGTGCCGGCGACGTTCCTGCACCACGTCGCTTTCGGGATGCGTGACAGCCCCCACCTCTATGTCGCCGCCGACCAGCTTGCCTCGCACGGCCTGCCAATCGTCTGGGGCCCGTCCCGGCACACGGCGGGGCACAATTATGCGTCCTACCATTTTGATCCGACGGGCAACCTCATCGAGTTTTATGCCGACATGGACGTGTTCGTTCCTGAACTCGGCTGCTTCGAACCTCGGCCGTGGCACGGCGACATGCCGCAGCGTCCGAAAACCTGGCCGGCGGCGCAGCTCAGCCGATGGCAGACGATTTTCGGGTTCGACTTCACGTCCCTGTTTGCCATTTGAGACGCAACTCCCGGTGTGAGGTCCATGTGCTCCGGAACTGGTAATCCGTTTGGGATAGCAGCCCAGATACATGGCCAGGAGAAGACCTCGATGACCATGTGCCGTCCTATCACTTGTTTCGCTCCATTGACCGCTTGGTCGAGCTCCAAAGAAGCCTGCGGCAGTTGGAGCCGTTCTAGAGCGCCATCGGGCGCCTCTCGATCGACCCCGAGCTGATGATCTGCATTCTGCTGGTGGGATACTGCTGCGGTATCCGCTCTGAGCGGCGGCTGCGCGACGAGATCCACCTGAACCTTGCCTACCGCTGATTCTGCGGCCTTGGCCTGACTGCTCTGGTGCCGGACCATTCGATCTTAAGTGAGAGCCGGCATAGACGCTTCCGTGACAGTGACCTGCTTCAACGATTGCTCTAGGCAATCGTGCAGCGCTGCATGGCAAGGGCATTGTTGCTGGCCAGGGCTTCGCAGTTGATGCCAGCATGATCAGGGCTGATGCCAATCGTGCGAACTCGGTGCGGGGCGATCAGGGTCTGCCGCCCGAAGCAGCTAGGCGCGCCGTGCGGGAGTAAAGGACGAGTTCCTCCTCGCCGCTAGCGCCAGAACCTCCGCAAGCTCGCCAAGCTAATCCCGATCACAGCGCAGTTGATGCCAAGCTGAGCGGGGAGGGTCAGAAGTGCCAGGTCCTTCGGCCAACAGCCGCCTCTTCAACGGAATTGGCCGAGAGCAGACGCGAGCGACCCTGACATGGTGTTCG
>CAXUGD010000037.1:0-15280 GCA_964250355.1 uncultured Acetobacteraceae bacterium
GGCTTGCTCCGTCATGGCGTGGATCGCCCGGTCGGCCCAGTCCACCACGCGCCCCGGGTGGCGGCGGCCGAGATGCGGCCGCGCGGCGGCAAGCCGATCGCCTTCAGGATCATGCCGACTGCCCGTTCCAGGTGCCGGAAGCGGTACATGCCCATGGTGCGGGCCATGTAGCCGGCGATGGCCTGTTCGTGGCGGTAGGCGGCCTCCGGCGGCGTGTTGCCGCAATAGAAAGCATAGGCCAGTTCGTCATCCTCGCTCTCGCCGATGCGGCTGAGCGCGATGCGCATGCGCTTGGCAATGCCGATCCGTTCCCGTTGCAGGTAACGCTTCATGTGGTCGTAGAACAGCTTGAAGTGGCGGAACTCGTCCGCCGCGATCAGGCGGCAGATGTCTTGCAGCACCGGCTCGCTCGCTGCCTCGCCCAGTGCCGAATAGTAGCTGGACGTGCCTGACTCCACCATGCAGCGGGCGATCAGCTCGCCGACATGGGACCCGCGGACGGACATGTCGGCGTCCAGCAGCGGCAGGTGGTAGCCGGTCTTGTAGCGGTGAAAGGCGGCCTCGAAATCCCAGCCCGGGTCGGCCAGCATCGCCCAGCGGCCCAGCGTATCGCCGTGCTGGACCTCCTCCACCGACCAGCGATCGGCCGCCTTGCGAAAATCGGGGTCGTCGGCGAAGACGCGGTTGAGATAGGTCCCGTAATCGATGCCGTTGCGCTCCACCAGCGCCGCGGCCTTGACCAGCGCCACGATCTCCGGATCGACCTGGGCGGGGTCGAACTTGTCCCAGGCGACATCCTGTATCCGCCAGTGTTTCATCGGGGCGGCACCTGCCTTGGCAATTGGGTCATGGAAACGTGTCTTGGCTCGGGCTCAGCTTTCGAGCGGAGGCATGATTTGTCGTCGGGGGACAGAGTGCCAGCCGGCCTGCCGTGCCGGAAGCCTATCCGGCTCCGCTGTGGCCTAATCGCCACGCGTGACGTCTCGGCGACGGATGTGTGCCGGCGTGGGCGCGCGGCCTACCCGGCCTGCGCGACCCTTACGGCTTCGCGGGTGGATTGCAGCCTGTCCAGCACGGCATCGCGCGCGTTGATGTCGGCCTTGTCCACGTCCGTCCAGGCCTGCTCGGCCTCGGCGAGGCGCTTCTGCGCCGTTTCGGCCGACAGGTCGGCCACGGGAACCGCGTCGTCGGCCAAGATGGTGCAGCGGTCGGCGGTGATCTCGGCAAACCCGCCGCCCACGAACAGGCGGTCGGTGACGCTGCCGCCCTCGTAGATCGAGATCACGCCGCCGCGCAGCAGCGTGATCATCGGCGCGTGGTTTTCCTGCGCGGCCAAGTCGCCTTCGTAGCCGGGCATCACCACCATATCGACCGCACGGCTGAGCACGAGCCGCGCGGGGCTGACGATTTCAAGGTCGATGGGCAAAGCAAAACTCCTACGGACCCGGTGTGGTGGCGGGCGTTCCCGCTCTTAAGGCGGCCTTCATGTCCTCAATGGCGGGATGTAGATCATTATTCTCCTCGATCCGTAGCATGCGTATGTCGCTGACGGCCGGAGCGAACCAGGCAAACTGCCGCGTTAGGTCCTGCACGGCTAATACACATCGCACCGCGTCCACATGCGCGGCATCGCCGAAATAGACGCTGCCCTGCTGCCGGTCGAAGTGATGGGTCGCGAGCACGCGCCGTATGTCCTCGTAAGCGTTGCGCCAGGACGCACTGGGGTAGCTCGCTTCGAGCGTCTGCGTGTCGAGATCGAAAGCGATTGCATACATGCGACGAGGCCAAGCTTTCTGATTGGAAAGATATGGTCCGCTATCATGCACCGGGTGCCGGCGCAGTATAGCCACCCTTCGATGCTTCATAGCCTGAGAATAGCCGCTTCCCAAAGTCTGCGCCAGGAGTGAACTCGTCGAATATATATATCAGGCGGTCACCTTCATCTTTTCGGCCTTTTCGCGCGCTTCCTCGATGGTGCCGACCATCAGGAAGGCGGCCTCCGGCAGGTCGTCGTGCTTGCCGTCCACGATCTCTTTGAAGGAGCGGACGGTGTCGGCGATCGGCACGAACTTGCCCTCCAGCCCGGTAAACACGGTGGCCACGTGGAACGGCTGGCTCATGAAACGCTCGATCTTGCGGGCGCGGGCCACCGTCAGCTTGTCCTCCTCCGACAACTCGTCCATGCCCAGGATGGCGATGATGTCCTGCAGGCTCTTGTAGGTCTGCAGGATGCGCTGCACGTCGCGCGCCACCTGGTAGTGCTCCTCGCCCACGATGCGGGGGTCGAGCGACCGCGATGTCGAATCAAGCGGATCGACGGCGGGGTAGATGCCCTTCTCGCTGATCGCGCGGTTCAGCACGGTGGTCGCGTCCAGGTGGGCGAAGCTGGTGGCGGGCGCCGGGTCGGTCAGGTCGTCAGCCGGCACGTAGATCGCCTGCACCGAGGTGATCGAACCCTTCTTCGTCGATGTAATCCGTTCCTGCAGCGCGCCCATGTCGGTGGCGAGCGTCGGCTGGTAGCCCACGGCCGACGGGATGCGGCCCAGCAGGGCAGAGACCTCGGCGCCGGCCTGGGTGAAGCGGAAGATGTTATCGACGAAGAACAGCACGTCCTGGCCCTCGTCGTCGCGGAAATACTCGGCCAGCGTCAGCCCGGTCAGGCCCACGCGGGCGCGCGCACCCGGCGGCTCGTTCATCTGGCCGTACACCAGCGCCACCTTGCTGCCCTCGGTGGTGTTCTCGCCCAGCTTGATCACGCCGGCGTCGATCATCTCGTGGTAGAGGTCGTTGCCCTCGCGCGTCCGCTCGCCCACGCCGGCGAAGACGGAGACGCCGCCATGGCCCTTGGCGATGTTGTTGATCAGCTCCTGGATCAGCACGGTCTTGCCCACGCCGGCGCCGCCAAACAGGCCGATCTTGCCGCCCTTCAGATAGGGGGCCAGCAGGTCCACCACCTTGATGCCGGTGACCAGCACTTCGACGGCCGCCGCCTGGTCCTCGAAGGAGGGGGCGGCGCGGTGGATCGGGGCGGACCGCGTGGCGCCCACCGGCCCGCGCTCGTCGATCGGGTCGCCGATCACGTTCAGGATGCGGCCCAGCGTCTCGGGCCCCACCGGCACGGTGATGGGGGCGCCGGTGTCGCTCACCTCCTGGCCGCGCACCATGCCGTCGGTGCTGTCCATGGCGATGCAGCGCACGGTGCGCTCGCCCAGCTCCTGGCTCACTTCCAGCACCAGGCTGCGGTCGCCGATGCGGCTGGTCAGCGCGTTCTGGATGAAGGGCAGGTCGCCTTCGAACTGCACATCGACCACGGCGCCTAGCACCTGGGAGACGCGGCCTACTGAGTTGGTTGACATCTGCTGCTCCTGAGAAAGGGCCGGGGACGCTGTCCCTGGACCCTGCTAGGGCCAGTCGGCCCTAGGACCCGTTATTTTGAGTGGGGTCTTAGGGAAGTCTGGCCATGCGCGCTAGAGGACATTCACTTGCGCGGCATGTGCTCCCGCAGCACCGTGTTGATGCGAGCCTGCCAGCCGCTCCCTTCCATGCGGTATGCCTCTAGGACGTCAGGATCCAGCCGTAGCGTCTGGTTGACCTTGCGAACATCCTTCAACGGCCGCCCCCTGCCCCGCTTCAGCATATCAGCCGCGGGCACCCCGAACACCTCGGACACCACCTCAAGCGCCGGGCGAGCAACGGCAAAATCGTGCGAGGTCCATTCAGGATTATCCTCGTCAGGGCGCGAGGCCGGACTATCCCCCTTGCTCATACCGCCTTACCTCCATTCTGTTCGCGCGACGGAAGCTGATCACGTGAACCGCATCGCCGCGAACGGTAATGACCGCAATGTGCAAGCGACTTCCCAACATCGCCGACACTCTCAGCCGCCTCTCCCCATAGTCACGCCTCGTATCCTCCACCGACCGCGCCGCAACCCAGTCCAGCTCCGCCACACGCTCGAACGACAGGCCACGCTCCGCGACATTCTTGTCGTTCTTGAGCGGATCGAACGTGATGCGCATGTGGGCTTTGTGCTACAGCATAAAATATGATGGGTCAAAGGCAATGGAGCGGAGACGCCGTTTAGACACCGCTCAAATCCGCTCGAGGTTTACAGACGCGAGATGCGTGTTGAGCCGACTACCGTCAAAATTCCGTCGTGATACCCGGCAGCGATTCCCTCGCAGCGCCGATATACTCATCCAAGGTTGCATCCAGGCGCTCATACAGCAGACGGTCGAACATGCCCGCGCCCTGGCCTGCCTGCGCCGTCTGCAGGGCGGCGATATACGCCGGCCGGTCGATCGGGCGAACGGCGACGGGCGGGTAGCCGGCGCGGATCAGCACCAGGTTCATCAGCAGCCGTGCGGTGCGGCCGTTGCCGTCGTTGAAGGGGTGGATCTCCACCAGGCGGCGATGCGCCGTGAAGGCCACATCGGGCGTGCTTCCGGCCATGCCGAGCCACGCGGCAAACTCGCCCATCAGGGCCGGCACCTCGGCGGGAGAGGGAACAGCGTGCCGGCCGGCTTCGGTCAGGACGTAGCGGCCCTGGTCGGCATAGCGCCCGCCGATGTCGGGGTTGGAGCGCAGCAGCACCAGCCGATGCAGGGTGCCGACGTCGAACTCGGTCAGCGCCACGGACTGCTTGGCCAGGCCGCGCACGTAGCGCAACGCGCCGAAGTGATCGACGGCTTCGAGGTGGTCTATGAGCGGTTTGCCGGCCACCGTGATGCCCTGCTCGACCACCAGCGTCGTCTCGACGGCGGTCAGGACGTTCCCCTCGATCGCGTTGGACGTATAGGTCAGTTCAAGGTCCTGGCTGTGCTCGAAATTGGCAAGGCCGCCCGGCGCACGCGCGCGAAGCTGGGCAAGTTCGACCTTTTTTGCTTCGATGGTCGTAAGCAGATTGTCCACGGTCGTCACTCATCCAGAAGCGCCGACCGTAGCCCGTATCGCGCCCTTGCGCGATGCGGGATGCCGCCCAAGGGCACGCCACGGGCTACACGTCATGCCGGCACCGCGCCATGACACCGCATGGTCCGTTACCGACGCCATCGGCTCGCCGGCAGCGCGTATTTCTTTACCGTCGTGCTGGCCGATCGAACGTCGGACGCACTCACCGCGAACATCGCGCTGCTCCGCGCCGCCTTCCGGCGCGCCAGGGCCGAACGCCCCTTTGGGCTGGACGCCATCGTCGTGTTGCCGGATCACCTGCACACGGTCATGACGCTGCCGCACGACGACACCGATTTTCCGATGCGCTGGCAGCGCATCAAGACGCTGTTCACGCAGGGGCTGGACACCGCAAGCCTGAGCCGACGCGACCGCAGCGGCCGTGTGTTATGGGAGCGGCGGTATTGGGAGCACACCATCCGAGACCCCGCGGACCTCTCGCGCCACGTGGATTACCTCCACTTCAACCCGGTCAAGCACGGCTACGTCCGCACCCCCGCCGATTGGCCCTACTCGTCCCTGCACCGACATATCAGACATGGCGTGCTGCCACCGGACTGGGCCGCCGATTGCGAGGACAACGGCGGCCAGTTCGGAGAACGACGGGCCGCAACGGCTGGTAAAGGCCGGCCACCGTAGCCCGCGTTGCTCTTGGCAATGCGGGGCGGCTCGAGGGAAGGGACGGAAGCCGATTCCCGTGTCGTGAATAGAGTGCGTCGGTGAGCGCCACGCGCATCGGCAGTCCCGGTTCGCGCAAGAGCGCAACACGGGCTAAGCCTGCAATACGTTATTATCCGCGATACGGCTTCGGCCATGTCACTTTGGCTACTGCCTCATCGTCCTGAGACGTTCTTGGGCCTACCGCTTGTGCCTTGATAATTTTTTTGATCCGGTCGGGGTAGAGTTGACGTAATTCACGTCGTTGCAGCCGTAAAGCATCGTCCAAGTCGCCAATCCTTGAAATGCAAACTTTTCTCACCGAAGCGTCCGACTCACGCTCGACTTGCTCCAGCAGTTTAATCCTTCGATTTAGCAGCGCCTTTACCGCCTTGATGACATTCTTACGAGCAAGCCTTAATCGCTCCTCCAACTGGACCTTTTCAGAAGACGGATTCGAAAAGTGAGGACTCATTTCGCAGGTACCCAACATGTCGTTTCGAATAACAAGTAGAGATGGCTCGACAGGTAGGGTGGGCTTTAGCCCATTACTTTGCGCGTAGGACACGCCGGTGATGGTGGGCTGAAGCCCACCCTACAACCGCCTGCTAAGCCGTGAAATCTTCCAGGCCGTTCCATGCACCTTTTCGCGGTTCGCGCGATCCGGGATGCAGCAACCCGACCTCTTCCAGAGTGTAGTCCATACGTCCGTAGTTGCAGGCTGCGCAGGTCAGGAACACGTTTTCCAGCGTTGTGGCGCCACCGCGAGCGTTCGGGAGAATGTGGTCATATTGCGCCCACATGCATTGGAATCCGGCATGCTGAAGAGCGTTCTTACCCCCCCACTGCACGGCTCGTGGGTAGGCTTGCACCGCTGCGTTCCTAATTGCGCTTCGAACAACCGGAATGCCACAAAACCGGCAGTAGTAACCGTCGCGGGCATGTACCTCCCGTTTCAGCGCGGTTGGGACGTTGCGGGGCGAGAGCCGTTCCGCTGCGGGCAGTCTCGGACAAGACTCCGGGACCGAACGGTATTGCGTGTAAGAACTACTCTTGCCCCAAACGGAGTCGGTCCATCGCCAGACCGCCTTGTCGTCCGCGGCCCGAAAATACTCTTCCGCAGCGTCGAACTGACCTCGTAGGTGCGAGGCAACGGCTGCCGCCAGGTTGGCCGCAGCCGCTTCGATCTCAGGGATCGGCTCCCGTAAACACATGCGTAGGCTCATACCGAATACATTACGTACCCGATACGGCGCCGTCAACACGTAGGGTGCGCTTTAGCCCACCACTTTGCTTGAAAGACACGGCGGTAATGGTGGCTGAAGCCCACCCTACAGTGCCTCAGCGCCCGAAATGATCTCGATCAGCTCGCGCGTGATGTTGGCCTGTCGCGTCCGGTTGTAGTTGAGCGTCAGCCGGTTGATCATGTCGCCGGCGTTGCGGGTGGCGTTGTCCATGCTGGTCATCTGGGCGCCGTAGAAGCCGGCGTTGCTTTCCAGCATCGTGCGGTAGATCTGGATGGCTAGGTTCTGCGGCAGCAGGCGGAGCAGGATCGTTTCCTCGTCCGGCTCGAACTCGTACACGGCGCGGGCGCCCTGCGCCTCCTCGTCCAGCTGGGGGGGCGGCAGGGGGATGATCTGCAGCTCGGTGGGCACCTGGGCGATCACCGACTTGAACTGGTTGTACACGATCGTGGCCACGTCGAACTCGCCGCGTTCGAACATGGCGAACACGCGGTCGGCGACCTCTTTGGCGGCGGCGAACTCGATCGGCTTGCTGCCGGCCATCGCCATGTCGGCTTCCATGCTGCCCGCGAACTCGCGCCGCAGGTAGTCGCGGCCCTTGCGGCCCACGGCCAGGATCTTGACCGTCTTGCCCTCGGCCAGCAGCCGGCGCACCAGCGTGCGCGCCTGGCGGCCGACGCCGGAGTTGAACGCGCCGGCCAGGCCGCGGTCGGCGGTCATGGCGACAACCAGGTGAACCTGGTCGCGGCCCGTGCCCACCAGCAGGCGCGGCGCGCCAGGCGTGCCGGCGACGTTGGCGGCCAGGCGCGACAGCATCGCCGACATGCGCTCCGCATAGGGCCGCGCCGCTTCGGCCGCCGCCTGCGCGCGGCGCAGCTTGCTGGCCGCCACCATCTTCATCGCGGAGGTGATCTTGCGCGTCGACTTGACGCTGTTAATGCGGCCGCGAAGGTCTTTCAGCGAGGCCATCGGTCAACCCACCCCGTCATCGCGGGCGAAAGGCTGTGCCGCACCGCGCGTGGCGTGGAGCCGTGGATTGCCACGCCGCCCAAGAGCGGCTCGCAATGACGGGCAAACGTGCCGCATCATGCGTGGGCGAAGCGCTTGGTGAAGTCGTCCATGAACGACACGAGCTTCGGCTCCACGTCCTTCTTGATCTCCTTCGAGTCGCGGATCGAGCCGATGATCTCGCCCTGCGACTTCAGCTCGCTCAGCAGCTGGCGCTCGAACTTGCCCACCTGGTTGACCTCGATGCGGTCGAGGTAGCCGCGCGTGCCGGCGAAGATCACCACCACCTGGTCCTCGACAGGGTAGGGCGCGAATTGCGGCTGCTTCAGCAGCTCGGTCAGCCGTGCGCCGCGCGCCAGCAGCTGCTGCGTGCTGGCGTCCAGGTCCGAGCTGAACTGTGCGAAGGCCGCCATCTCGCGGTACTGCGCCAGCTCCAGCTTGATCTTGCCGGCCACCTGCTTCATCGCCTTGATCTGTGCCGACGAGCCCACGCGGGAGACGGACAGGCCGACGTTCACCGCAGGCCGGATGCCGCGGAAGAACAGCTCGGTCTCCAGGAAGATCTGGCCGTCGGTAATCGAGATCACGTTGGTGGGGATGTAGGCGGACACGTCGCCCGCCTGCGTCTCGATCACCGGCAAGGCGGTCAGCGAGCCTGCGCCGTGCGCGTCGCTCATCTTGGCCGCGCGCTCCAGCAGGCGGGAGTGCAGGTAGAACACGTCGCCAGGATACGCCTCGCGGCCCGGCGGCCGGCGCAGCAGCAGGGACATCTGGCGGTACGCCACCGCCTGCTTGGACAGGTCGTCGTAGAAGATCACGGCGTGCATGCCGCGGTCGCGGAAATACTCGCCCATCGTGCAGCCGGTGTAGGGGGCCAGGAACTGCATCGGCGCCGGGTCGGACGCGGTGGCGGCCACCACGATGGTGTAGTCGAGCGCGCCGCGCTCCTCCAGCGTGCGCACGATCTGCGCCACGGTGGAGCGCTTCTGGCCGACCGCGACGTAGATGCAGAACAGCTTCTTCTTGGGGTCGTCGCCCGCGGCGTCGTTGGCCGCCTTCTGGTTCAGGATGGTGTCGATAATGACCGCGGTCTTGCCGGTCTGGCGGTCGCCGATGATCAGCTCGCGCTGGCCGCGGCCCACGGGGATCAGCGCGTCGATGGATTTCAGGCCGGTCTGCATCGGCTCGTGCACCGATTTGCGCGGGATGATGCCGGGCGCCTTGACCTCCACGCGGCTGCGCTCGGTGCCCTCGATGGCGCCCTTGCCGTCGATGGCCACGCCCAGCCCATCGACCACGCGGCCCAGCAGTTCCAGGCCGATCGGCACATCCACGATGGTGCCGGTGCGGGTCACCGTGTCGCCCTCGCGGATCGCGCGGTCGTCGCCGAACACCACGATGCCGACGTTGTCGGTCTCGAGGTTCAACGCCATGCCGCGCAGCCCGGCGCCGGGGAACTGCACCATCTCGCCGGCCATGATGTTCTGCAGGCCGAACACGCGCGCGATGCCGTCGCCCACGCTCAGCACCTGGCCGGTCTCGGAAACGTCGGCCTCGGTATCGAAGGAAGCGATCTGCTTCTTCAGGATCTCGGAAATTTCGGCGGGACGGATGTCCATCACGCTGCTCCCTTCATGGCGAATTGCAGGCGCTGCAGGCGCGATTTGATGCTGCTGTCGTAGAGGCGGGCGCCGATGCGGACGACCAGGCCGCCGAGCAGGCTCGGGTCCACCTGCTCCTCGATGTTGACGTTGCCGTAGCCGGCCTCGATCAGCCGGGCGCGCACCGCCTCGCGCTGCGGCAGGCTCAGCCCGTGCGCGGTGGCGACATGCGCGGTGACCACGCCGCGCTTGCTGGCCACCAGATGGGCAAAGGCGGAGAGGATGGCGCGCAGCCGGCCCAGGCGCCGGTTGCCGGCGACCACGCCCACGAAGCGCACGATGATGGGCGAGAACCCTTCGGCCTCCAGCACGGCGCGCGCGGCGCCGGTGGCCTGCTTGATGTCGATCAGCGGGCTGTCCAGCAGGCGGCGGAAATCGGCGTTCTCGTCGATCAGCCGGCCCAGCTCGGCGGCCTGCTCAACCGTCTGATCGAGCGATCCCTGCTCGTCTGCCAGGTCGTAGAGTGCCGCGGCGTAGCGGTCGGCCAGGCCGCCGCCGTGGGAGATGGTCGTGCCGCCTGAGGCCACGGGGTGGGCTTCCAATCGCTGATGAGAACAGCCGGTTTTGCCGGCGTCGGGCGAATAGCATGGGGGGTATGGGGGTGCAACACGGCGAAGGGGCCCGCGAACCCCCTCAGTGCGGCCGGCTTTGCAGCCTGGGCAGGAAACCCGCCATCAGCCCCAGGACGGGCAGGAAGGCGCAGAGCCGGAACACCAGTTGGATGCTGGTGTGGTCGGCCAGCAGCCCCAGCGCCGCGGCACCCAGCCCGCCCAACCCGAAGGCGAAGCCGAACATCAGGCCGGAGACGGTGCCGACACGGCCGGGCATCAGCTCCTGCGCATACACCACGATCGCCGGAAAAGCCGAAGCCAGCAGCAGCCCGATGGGCACGGTCAACAGCACCGTGCCCCACAGCCCCACATAGGGCAGCGCCAGCGTGAACGGCAGCACGCCCAGGATGGACACCCAGATGATCTGCTTGCGGCCAATGCGGTCGCCGATCGGGCCGCCCAGCACCGTGCCGGCCGCGAACGAGCCGGAGAACAGGAACAGGCAGAGTTGCGCGTCGTGCAGGCTGAGGCCGAAGCGGCCTATCAGGTAGAAGCTGTAGTAGTTGCCCATGCTGGCCGTGTAGAAGAACTTCGACAGCATCAGCACGACCAGGATGGCCATGGCGCCCGCCACGCGCCGGGGCGCCAGCGTGTGCAGCGGTGTTTCGGGCCGGATGCGGCGCCCGCTTGCCTGGCGCGTGTACCAGCCGCTGACCCAGTAGAGCACCACAATGCCCAGCAGGGCGGCCAGGCCGAACCAGGCGAGTTCGCCCTGGCCCCCCACATGGGTGCCGTGAGCGGCAACCACGAAGGCCGCCATCAGCGGACCCAGCGCGCTGCCGGCGTTGCCGCCCACCTGGAAGACGGATTGCGCCAGGCCGTGCTGGCCGCCGGAGGCCAACCGCGCCACGCGCGAGCCTTCCGGGTGGAACACCGACGAGCCGATGCCCACCAACGCCACGGCGCACAGCATGGCGGGGTAGCTGGCCGCCTGGCTGAGCAGCAGCAGGCCGCCCAGGGTGGAGGCCATGCCGACCGGCAATGAGTAGGGCATCGGCCGCCGGTCGGTGAAACTGCCCACCACCGGCTGCAGCACGGAGGCGGTCAGCTGACTGGTCAGCGTGATGGCCCCGACCTGGCCGAAGCTGAGGCCGAAGCGCGCCTTCAGCAGCGGGTACATGGCCGGCACGAGCGATTGGAGCAGGTCGTTCAGCAGGTGGGCGACGCTGATGGCTGCGAGCACGGCCACCACCGTTCGGCCGGCCGTTGCGGCGGCCGGGCGTGGGGCGGCCAATGTCGTCGATGCCTGGCTCAAGACGGGTCCGCCTCGCTGTTCACATGCTGCTGCGCAGCAGCATACCCGACCGCGCGGGCGGTGCAGCAAAATCCGTGCTCATGCCAGGGTTGCGCGCATGGCTGGAGAGGTGGAAAGACCGGGCGATCCGCCTGTGGGCGTGATCTCGCAGGGGTAGGCAGGCGCATGGCGAACGATTGGGCACGCAAGGTGGGCCAGATGCTGCGCCAGGTGCGTCCCGGTCTGGGCGCGCTGGCTACCAGCCGGCTGGACCTGCCGCAGGGCGGCCTGCGCATCAGCAGCCCGGCTTTCGGCGACGGCGGTACCATCCCGGACCGCTATACCCAGGATGGGGAGGCGCTGTTCCCGCCTTTGGAGTGGGACGGCGTGCCGGAGGGCACGCAGTCGCTGGCCCTGATCGTGGAGGACGCCGACGCACCCTTCCCCCGCCCGCTGGTGCACGCCGTGCTGCACTCCATCCCCATCACCCTGTCGGGCATCCAGGAGGGCGGGTTGAGCATGAAGCAGGTCCGCGTGTCGCCGCTCGGCTTCCAGGTCGGACGCAACTCGGTGGCCCGCCCGGGCTGGATGGCGCCCTCGCCCATCCCCGGGCATGGGCCGCACCGCTACGCCTTCCAGCTGTTCGCCGCCGACACGGTGCCCAGCTTCTCCAGCCCGCCCGGCCGCGGCCAGCTGCTGCGCACCCTGAAGGGCAACCTGCTGGCCGCCACACGCCTGATCGGCATCTATCAGCGGCTGTAGAACCGGCTGGCTTTTCCGGCCGCGGCCGCCTATAGGAGCGCGCTTCGCGCACCCGGTCGGCATCGGGCGCGCCATCACGCGAAAGGCCAGCCATGAAGTCCGGCATACACCCCGACTACCACGAAATTACTGTTATCATGACCGACGGCACCAGCTACCAGACGCGGTCGTGCATGGGGAAGGCTGGGGATACTATCCGGTTGGACATCGATCCCAAGAGCCATCCGGCCTGGACGGGCGTGCAGCGCATGATGGACACGGGCGGCCAGGTCGCCAAGTTCAACAAGAAGTTTGCCGGATTAGGCGTCAAAAAAACCGATTGATCGGCGGCGGGGGGCCTTGAACCGCCCCCGCCCTCCAACCAATTCCTGCATCGTTCGAGGCGCCCGATCAGGGGCTTCGGGGCGTGAACCAGGGCCGGCTCCTTCCGGGGCGGCTCGACAGACTTCAACCTTGCTGATGCAGGAGGTTTTCGACCATGACGTACGACTTCGCTCCCCTTTTCCGTACCGCGATCGGCTTCGACCGGCTCGCGCGCCTGGTGGACACGGCCTCCGAGGCCGCTGCCGTCCCGGCCTATCCCCCTTACAACATCGAGAAGACGGGTGAGGACGCCTATCGCCTGACCATGGCGGTGGCCGGCTTCGGTCCCGAGCATCTCGAGATCGTTGTCAAGGACAACACCCTGGTGGTGACCGGCCGTCCGGCCGACGACGCCCAGAAGTCCGAGGTCCTGCATCGCGGCATTGCCGGCCGCGCTTTCGAGCGCCGGTTCGTGCTGGCCGACCACATCGTGGTTGACGGCGCCGACCTGAAGAACGGCCTGCTGCATGTGGGTCTGAAGAGGATGGTGCCCGAGGCGCTGAAGCCCCGCCGCATCACCATCGGCGCGAGCCAGCCGGCGATCGCCAACGACGACAGCACGGTGGTTGAGCACAAGGCTGCGTAAGCCCAGGGGCTTACGCAGCAGACAGGAGGCCCGGGCCAAACGGCTCGGGCCTTTTCTGTAGGCACGAGAACTCGACGACATCGCACGCTACCTAGGCACGGTGCGGCGCGCTCGGACCGGGGTAGAACTGACCTGTGGTCACTCTTTGCGGAAGAAGCTGTCCGCATGCCCGCGTGCGCCTTCCTTCTGCGCAATGGCGGCGTTCGCACGCGCAATCTCGGCTTGCAGCTCGCCAATATAGGCGCGCAGGTCGGCAACACTCAGCACGTCCAGAAGCGGCCGTTCTACACGTTTGGGAGGGGTTTCTTCTTCATCTCTCATGACACCACCTTGACCCAGCGCTGACACAAAGCCCATATCCGCAGCGTTGCCGACTTGCCCGGCGCGCCCCTGGCGCTCTCATTCCCGTATCGGTGGAGCCCACGGCCTGGCCGCGCCCTTGCGCCGAAGGATGTTACGATGACCCTGCCCCTGATGCCAAAAGCCACCGCGGTGTGGTTGATCGACAAGACCGCGCTGACCTTCACCCAGATTGCCGAGTATTGCGGCATGCACCCGCTGGAGATCCAGGCGATCGCCGATGGCGAGGTGGCCCAGGGCATCAACGGCTACGATCCGGTGGCCAACAGCCAGGTGACCGCCGAAGAGATCGCGCGATGCGAGAAGGATCCGGAGGCGCGGCTGAAGATGCTGCCGGTGACCACGCATACGCCCAAGAAGCAGAAGGGCGCCCGCTACACGCCGGTTGCCAAGCGAAACGACCGGCCGGACGGCATCGCCTTTATCCTGCGCCACTACCCGCAACTCTCGGAGGCGCAGCTGATCAAGCTGCTGGGCACAACCAAGGACACGATCCAGAAGGTGCGTGACCGCCAGCATTGGAACAGCGCCAACATCAAGCCGCGCGACCCGGTGATCCTGGGCCTGTGCACGCAGACCGACCTGAACGCGATGGTGGCTGCGGCGAACGACCGCCTTGCGCGCGAGGGCAAGGCGGTCCCGCCGCTGCCGCAGATCGAAACGGACGAGGCGGCCTGAGGCGTTCGTCAGCACCCGGGCCCCGGGGGGCGCGCCCGGGGCCGGGCGCGGCCCGGGGCGGGGGGGGTGGGGGGGGGCGCGCCCCGGGCGGCGGCCCCCGCGCGGGGGCCCCTGCATCGCCGAGAGCATGATCGTATCAGGTTGACCTCAACCGCGATAACATGCTCGCCAAAACAAAGACCTAGAGAACGATAGCTTCGGCTGCCAGAAGCTATCGTGCTCTAGGACGATCGAAGCCGCTCCATCTCCTCCTTGATGCGCAGCTTTTCCACTTTCAGCCGGGACAGGGCGGCATCGTCCGGTCTGGGGCGATGATCCTCGTCGAAAATCTTGGTTTCCAGGTTGGCATGCCGGCTGGTCAGGCTCTCAATACGGGCTTGTAGGCTCATGGTGCCTCCGTGCTGATCGCACCCGCTGCAGGTGCCACCGAACGGTAATACACGGCAAACGGTGAAAGCCATCCCAATCTGCACCCCTGCCTTCACACCGCGATGAGGGGGTTCCGCCATTGCCCATGCGTGGTAATGAGCGGCCCATGTTGACCGACCGCGACTCCCTGTTGCGCAAGCTGCACGAGCTGCGCAGCGAGCACAGGGATCTTGACACCGTCATTGCCCGCCTGGTGCCGCAGCCGCCCGACCAGTTGCAGGTGCAGCGCCTGAAGAAGCGCAAGCTGCTGCTGAAGGACGAGATCGCGTGGCTGGAGAGCCGCCTGATCCCCGACAACATCGCCTGATGGCCGCGCCGGAACACCTGGCAGCGCCCACCGTCGGCATCGTCATGGGCAGCCAGTCGGACTGGGCCACGCTGCGGCACGCGGCCGATACGCTGACCGCGCTCGAGGTGGCATACGAGGCGCGCATCCTATCTGCCCACCGCACGCCCGACCGGCTGGCCGCGTATGCGCGCGGCGCGCGGGAGCGTGGGCTGATGGTATTGATTGCGGGCGCGGGCGGGGCGGCGCATCTTCCCGGCATGGCCGCATCCTGGACCTCGCTGCCCGTGCTGGGCGTGCCTGTCGAAAGCCAGGCGCTGTCGGGCCTGGATAGCCTGCTGTCCATCGTGCAGATGCCGGCCGGCATCCCCGTGGGCACGCTGGCCATCGGCCGGGCCGGCGCGGTGAACGCAGCCCTGCTGGCCGCCGCCATCCTGGCCCTGGCCAGCCC
>CAXUGD010000038.1:0-13910 GCA_964250355.1 uncultured Acetobacteraceae bacterium
CCGCGTCATACGCCGCCTGGGTGGCCACCATGTGCACCAGCTCCACCTCGTCCGCCGGCGCCATCAGCACGATGTTGGGCAGGCAGCCGAGGTAGGACAGGTCGAAGCTGCCGGCATGGGTGGCGCCGTCGTTGCCCACCAGCCCGGCGCGGTCGATGGCGAAGCGCACGGGCAGGTTCTGCAGCACCACGTCGTGCACCACCTGGTCGTAGGCACGCTGCAGGAAGGTGGAATAGATGGCCACGAACGGTACCATTCCCTCGGCTGCCATGGCAGCC
Source organism: uncultured Acetobacteraceae bacterium (assembly GCA_964250355.1). Taxonomy (GTDB): domain Bacteria; phylum Pseudomonadota; class Alphaproteobacteria; order Acetobacterales; family Acetobacteraceae; genus BOG-908. The sequence goes on from CAXUGD010000038.1 coordinate 279, forward strand.
GCGAAGGTGACGGCGTGCTGCTCGGCGATGCCCACGTCGAAGAAGCGGTCGGGAAAACGCTTCTCGAACCGGTCCAGCCCGGTGCCGGACGGCATGGCGGCCGTGATCGCAACGACCGCGCGGTCGCGCTCGGCCTCGGCCACCAGGGCGTCGGCGAACACGCTGGTGTAGGTGGGCGGACCCTTGGGCGCCTTGACCTGCTCGCCGGTCACCACGTTGAACTTGGCCACCGCGTGCAGCTTGTCGGCCGTGGCCTCGGCCGGCGGGTAGCCGTAGCCCTTCTTGGTGATCACATGCAGCAGGATCGGCCCCTTGGTCTCCGCATCGCGCAGGTTGCGCAGCACGGGCAGCAGGTGGTCCATGTTGTGACCGTCGATCGGGCCCACGTAGTAGAAGCCCAGCTCCTCGAACAGCGTGCCGCCGGTCAGCAGCCCGCGGGCGTACTCCTCCGCCTTCTTGACCGTCTTATCGAGGCCCCACGGGAAGTGCTTGGTGATCCGGCCGGCCACGTCGCGCAGGCTGAGGAAGCTGCGGCTGCTCATCAGCCGCGACAGGTAGGCGCTCATCGCCCCCACGGGCTTGGCGATCGACATCTCGTTGTCGTTCAGCACCACGATCAGGCGCGAGCGCCGAGCGCCGGCGTTGTTCATCGCCTCATAGGCCATGCCGGCGCTCATGGCGCCGTCTCCGATCACGGCGACCACGTGGCGCTCCGGATGGCCCGCCAGCTCGTTGGCCACCGCGAAGCCCAGGCCGGCCGAGATGGAGGTGGAGCTGTGGGCGGCGCCGAACGGGTCGTACTCGCTCTCGCTGCGGCGGGTGAAGCCGGACAGGCCGCCGGCTTGGCGCAGCGTGCGGATGCGGCTGCGGCGGCCGGTGAGGATCTTGTGCGGGTAGGCCTGGTGGCCCACGTCCCAGATGATCTTGTCGGTCGGCGTGTCGAACACCGCTTGCAACGCCACGGTCAGCTCGACGACACCCAGCGAGGCGCCCAGGTGGCCGCCGGTGGTCGATACCGCGTCCACCGTCTCGGCCCGCAGCTCGTCGGCCAGTTGGCGCAGCTGCTCGTTGGACAGGTTGCGCAGGTCGGACGGCGTGTGGACGCGGTCGAGCAGGGGTGTGGCCGGACGGCCGCCCTGGGGCGAGGGCTGCGTCATGCGAGGCTCAGCGTTCATGATCGGCCTTGTACTCCTACAACCCCACGCCTGGCGTCACCAGGCGCGGCCCTAATGCCTGCGTGCGACAACCCAGGATGCGAGCGCCCGCAGCCTGTCTGCTTCCGGCCCCCAATGCTCCAGATGGGCTTTCGACTGCTCACATAACATCCGCGCCTGGGCTTCGGCGCGCTCGATGCCTAATATTGATACAACTGTGGCTTTTCCAGCAGCCTGGTCCTTGCCGGCCGTTTTGCCGATCTGCTCGGCGGTGCCCACCGTGTCCAGCACGTCGTCCGCGATCTGGAACGCCGCCCCAAGGTCCCGGCCGTAGGCAGCGATCTGCGTGCGCACGGGCCACGGCGCCCGGCCGAGGATGGCGCCGGCCTCGGCCGCATACTGGATCAGCCGGCCGGTCTTCAGCGCTTGCAGGCGCGCGACCTCGCCCAGGTTCAGGCTGCGTCCCTCGGCCTCCATGTCGATCATCTGGCCGCCGGCCATGCCGCGCGCGCCGGCCGCCAGGCCCAGGGCTGCCACCAGCTCGCAGCGTGCCGCCGGGTCTGAGTGGGTGTCCTCCTCGGCCAGCACCTCGAAGGCCCGGGCCTGCAGCGCGTCGCCTGCCAGGATGGCGGTCGCCTCGTCAAAGGCGCGGTGGGTGCTGGGCTTGCCCCGGCGCAGGTCGTCGTCGTCCATGGCGGGCAGGTCGTCATGCACCAGCGAGTACGCGTGCAGCATCTCCACGGATGCGGCGACCCGGGCCGCGCAGGCGGGTGCCACGCGGAACAGGCTGGCCACTTCCATCACCAAGAAGCCGCGCAGGCGCTTGCCGCCGCCCAGTGCGGCGTAACGCATCGCCTCGATCAGACGCGCTTCCAGCCCCGCCTCCAGGGGCAGCAGGCCCTCCAGGCAGGTTTCCACCTCGGCTGCCCGCTCGGTAAGCGCCGCCATCAGCGACGCTTCGGGTGTGCCGTGCAGGCCCACCTCCATGCTGTCGGCCGTCATGCCGCCTCGACCGTCTTCAGGCCCAGCGACCCGTCGGCCCGCTCCACGATGGCCTGAACGCGCGCCTCCGCCTCCGCCAGCTTCGATTCGCAGTGGCGGCGCAGCGCGGTGCCGCGCTCGTAGCAGGTGATTGCGTCCTCCAGCTTCTGCTGGCCGCCCTCCAGGCCGCGCACGATGCGCTCCAATTCGGCAAGGGCGTCCTCGAAGGAGAGGCCGGAGATTGGTTCCGACATGGGGCGTGGGTAGCCCGAACGGCCGCCGGTTGCCAGTGGCCAGTTGTCAGAAACCGTTTCAGCGATCCCGCCCTAGAAGTCCAGGTCGGGGTAGTGGGCGGGCGGGTCGATGCCGGCCACCCGGTCGGTCAGCAACGGGCGGAAGGAGGGTCGCGACTTCATGCGGGAGTACCAATCCCGCGCGGGGGCCGAGACGCTCCAATCCACCTCGCCCGCAAAATCCAGCGCGGACAAGTGGCCGGCGGCGGCGAAATCGGCCAGGCTCAGCTCGTTGCCGGCCAGCCAGCGGCGCTGTTCGGCTAGCCAGCCGATGTAGTCGAGGTGGCTGCGCAGGTTGGCATAGCCGGCGCGGATCATCGCCACGTCCGGCTGGCTGCGGCCGAACAGGCGCTTCATGTATTTCTCGCCCAGCAGGTTGCGCGTGACCTCGCCTGCGAACTTGCCGTCGAACCAGGCGACCAGGCGGCGGATCTCCACGCTCTCGCCCAGCGTGCGGCCCAGCATGGCGGTGTCGGGGTAGGCCTCCTCCAGGTATTCGCAGATCACCCCGCTATCGGGCACGACCAGGCCGTTATCCTCCACCAGCACCGGTACCGTGCCGGCCGCGTGCATGGCCAGATATTCGGGCCGCCGTTCCCACACCCGCTCCACCTTCAGCTCGAAAGGCAGGCGGCGTTCGGACAGCACCAGGCGGACTTTCCGCGAGAACGGGGAAAGGGGAAGATGATACAGCACGCGCATGGGGCGGGCTTATGGCATTGCCGCCGCGCCGCGCCAACGCTGCCCGGGGCCGAGACGCCATGGGGTCCGCCCGCAGCGTCATCTTGGAGGTGGAATAGGGTTATGGACGCACGGAAGCTGGTGGGCATGCTGAACCAGATCGCCACCTTCTACCGCCGCCGCCCGCCTGAGGAGGCGGCAAGCGAGGTGGCGCTGCATGTGGAGAAGTTCTGGGAGCCGCGGATGCGCCAGGCGATCTACGCGCATCTGGACGCGGGCGGCGCCGGGCTGGAGCGCAACGCGCAGGACGCGCTGGTGCTGCTGCGCGAGCGCGACGCGGGCCGCATCCCCTTCGACCCGGGCGAGGCCGCCAAGCTGCACACGCCGCTGGAGGCGTAAACGCCGCCGGCGGGCGGCATAAGCCGATTGACAAGCCCTGGCGTATGCGAAATTGTTAACGCTAACGATTCCGGACCCAACCGGGCCGGCCGAACACTGAAGCTCGCTGGAGGGAACAGACAACCATGAAACTCGCCTGCACGCTTGCTGCCACCGCCGCCGTACTGGGGGTCGGCGTGCCGCCGGCTGCCGCCAAGTCCCCGTTCTTCTTCACGCTGCCGCAACCAGCCGAGCAGCTGAGCCCGTCGCCGGGTGCGGCGCCCTGGGCAACGCGATCGCCACCGGCGGCACGCTGCAGGACTACTACATCCCGGGCGGCGCCCAGACCGCGCTGATTGCCAACGGCATCGGCACGCTGGCCGACACGCTCCACAGGGACGGCTACGACAACGCCGTGTTCGCCTACGAGGTGCTGAACGAGTTCAACGAGGCGGCCGACAACGGCGTGTTCGCCGGCCACATCTCGTTCAACGACAACTACACCAACGCTAACACCATGGTGGCCGCCGCCTCGCAACGCATCCGGGCAAGCGGCTACCCGGGCTACGTGACGGTCAGCACCATTAACTTCTACGTCTCCTACACCGGCGGCACCTCCGGCATCAGCGACAGCAGCATCGATTTCTTCGACCTGCACGAGTACAACAGCGACGGCTCGCTGCCGGCGCTCGATCCGAACGGCATACCCGTCGTGCTCGGCGAGGCGGGCGACAACACCGCGGCGGACGACATCAGCCAGGCGCAGAACCTGGTGACGTTCGCGACCAACGCGGTGACGCAGGGCTATGCGGGCTTCCTGCCCTGGTATTTCGGCTCCTCGCGCACCGACGTGAACAACGTGTTCTCCTACCTCGTGCGCGACGGTTCCGGCCCCGGCAGCCACACCGTACGCCCGGCCTATCGCGTGCTGCAGAACTTCAACTACGTCCTGAACACGTTCGGGGCGCTGCGCTAAGACATCGCGGGATGGGTTACGCTTGGGCCCACCCCGCAGCCGTACGGGTCAACCCGGCCGCTTGCCAACCTGCAGAATATTTCAAGCGCGCATGGCCTGTGCGGACTGGCCCAGCGGCTCGGCCAGGTAGCTCACGTATTCCTTCGGCACCACCTGCCAGAACCGGCCGCGTTCCTGAACCCAATCGTGCAGCAGCATGGCGGCGTAGCGGCTGCTGGTCTCGCGCGCATGGTCTTCGACCAACGCGCGCAGCACGCCCTCCCAATGCGCGGAGGCCAGACGCTGCCACGTGAGCGTTTCCGGGTTCACCCGTTTCTCAAAGCGGCCGGCGGCGTCATGGACAAAGGCCATGCCGCCGGTGAAGCCGGCACCGAAATTGTCACCCACCTCGCCCAGTATCGCCACTGTGCCGCCCGTCATGTACTCGCAGGCGTTGCTGCCGCAGCCTTCGACCACGGCGAGCGCGCCCGAATTGCGCACGGCGAACCGCTCGCCCGCCTGGCCGGCGGCGAACAGCTTTCCGGCGGTGGCGCCGTACAGCACCGTGTTGCCCAGGATCGTGTTGTTCTGGCTGAGCAGCTCGGAGGAGGGCGACGTGCGGATCACGATCGTGGCGCCTGACAGGCCCTTGCCCACATAGTCGTTGGCGTCGCCCATCAGCTCGATGCGCAGGCCCTGCACCGCGAAGGCGCCCAGCGATTGGCCGGCCGATCCGCGCAGCCGCACGGTGATGTGGCCGGGAGCCAGGCCGGTCATGCCGAACTGGCGTACGATGCGCGACGACAGCTTGGTGCCGATGGCACGGTGCGTGTTGCGGATGCCGTATTGCAGCTGCATCTTCTCGCCACGGTCGAACAACGCCTGCGCGTCGGCGATCATCTGCGCGTCCAGCGTTTCGGGCACCTCGTTGCGGCCCTCCCGCGTGCAAAACTTGGCGTGGGGCCCGGCATCGGCCTGCGCCAGGATCGGGTTCAGGTCCAGGTCGTCCAGCAGGTCCGAACCGCGGCTGACCTGGGCCAGCAGGTCGCTGCGGCCGATGATGTCTTCCAGCTTGCGGAAGCCCAGTTCGGCCAGGATGCCGCGCACGTCCTCGGCGATGAAGCTGAACAGGTTGATCACCTTCTCCGGCGACCCATCGAACTTGGCGCGCAACGCCTCGTCCTGCGTGCACACGCCCACGGGGCAGGTGTTGCTGTGGCATTGGCGCACCATGATGCAGCCCATGGCCACCAGCGAGGCGGTGCCGATGCCAAACTCCTCCGCACCCAGCATGGCGGCGACCACGACGTCGCGTCCCGTCTTGATGCCGCCATCGGCGCGCAGCTTCACGCGGTGGCGCAGGCGGTTCAGCATCAGCACCTGGTGCGCTTCCGACAGCCCCATCTCCCAGGGCAGTCCAGCGTATTTCACCGAGGTTTGCGGCGATGCACCCGTGCCGCCGACATGGCCGCTGATCAGGATAGAGTCTGCGCGCGCCTTCGCCACGCCGGCGGCGATCGTGCCGATGCCTGAACGGGCCACCAGCTTCACGCACACGGTCGCGTCCGGATTGATCTGCTTGAGGTCGTAGATGAGCTGCGCCAAGTCCTCGATCGAATAGATGTCGTGGTGCGGCGGCGGGCTGATCAGGGTGACGCCGGGCGTGGAGTGACGCAGGCGCGCGATCAACCCGGTCACCTTGAAGCCGGGCAACTGGCCGCCTTCGCCGGGCTTGGCACCCTGCGCCATCTTGATCTCGATCTCGCGGCAGGCGTTCAGATACTCCGCGGTGACGCCGAACCGGCCCGAGGCGATCTGCTTGATGGCGGAGGACGCGTTGTCGCCATTGGGGCGCGGCTTGGCGCGCGAGGGATCCTCGCCGCCCTCGCCGGAATCCGAGCGCGCGCCGATGCGGTTCATCGCGATGGACAGCGTCTCATGCGCCTCGGGGCTGAGCGCGCCCAGCGAGATGCCCGGTGCCAGCAGGCGCTTGCGGATTTCCGTGATGCTCTCCACGTCATCGACGGAGATGGGCGTGCAGCGCTCGCGGCGGAAATCGAGCAGGTCGCGCAGCGCCACCGGCGGCATCCGGCGCACACCCTCCACGTAGCGGCGATAGGTCTGGTAGCTGTCGGTGGCGACCGCACTTTGCAGCATGTGGATCAGCCCGCCGTCGAAGGCGTGCGTCTCGCCGCGCCGCCGCAGCTTGTACTGGCCGCCCACCGGCAACGTCACGAACTCCGCGTTCCAGGCGGCGCGGTGCAGCGCCAGCAGACGGCGCGCGATGCCGGACAGGCCGATGCCCGAAATGCGCGACTGCATGCCGGGAAAGAACTCGCCCACCAGCGCGCGCGACAGGCCGATCGCCTCGAAATTATAGCCGCCGCGATAGGAGGAGATCACCGAGATGCCCATCTTGGACATCGTCTTCAGCAGCCCCTTATCGATCGCCTTTTTGTAGCGCCCGACTGCCTCTTTCAGACTGACCTGCGCGAACAGGCCGCGCCGGTGGCGGTCGGCGATGCTCTCCTGCGCCAGGTATGCGTTGACCGTGGTGGCGCCCACGCCGATCAGCACGGCGAAGTTGTGCACGTCCATGCACTCGGCGGCGCGCACGTTCAGGCTGGTGAAGGTGCGCAGGCTGCAGCGCACCAGATGCGTGTGGATGGCGCCCGTGGCCAGGATCATCGGGATCGGCACGCGGTCGGCACCCTGGTGCTCGTCGGTCAGGATCACATGCGTGCAGCCCTCGCGCACGCCGTCTTCGGCCTGCTGGCGGGCGCGGTGTATCGCCTGTCGCAGGCCGGCCTCGCCGTCCCCCACCGGAAAGGTGCAGTCCACGACGATGGCGGTGGTCCCCATGGTGCGCAGCATCGCCTCGAACTCGGCGTTGCTCAGCACGGGAGACTCAAGCTGCAGCAGGTCGCATTGGCTCGAGTCCTGGTCCAGCACGTTGCCCAAGTTGCCCAGCCGCGTCTTCAGGCTCATCACGCGCGTCTCGCGCAGCGAGTCGATTGGCGGGTTCGTCACCTGCGCAAAGTTTTGCCGGAAGTAGTGGTGCAGGCCGCGATACTGTTCGCTGAGCACGGCGATCGGCGTGTCGTCGCCCATGCTGCCGGTGGCTTCCACCGCGTCTTCCACCATCGGGTGCAGGATGGTTTCCAGCTCCTCCAGCGTCATGCCCACGGCAAGCTGGCGGCGGCGCAGCGCCTCGCCCTGGAAGTATGCGGGCTCGGGCGCGTCGGTGGTGACGATGTGGTCGATCTTCTTGACGCGCGAGATCCACGCGCCGTAGGGGTGGCGCGCGGCCAGCATGTCGCGCAGCGCCTCGTCCTTTACGAAGCGGCCGGTGTCTAGATCGACGCCCACCATCTCGCCCGGCCCGATCCGGCCCTTCTCGGCGATGTCGCTTTCCTCCAGCGTCACCATGCCGGTTTCCGACCCGAGGATGAGCATGCCGTTCGTGGTGACCGAGTAGCGCAGCGGCCGCAGCCCGTTGCGGTCCAGCCCCGCGATCGCCCAGCGCCCGTCGGTGGCGCAGAGCGCCGCCGGCCCGTCCCACGGTTCCATCACCGCGTTGCAGTAGAGAAACATGTCGGCATGCGCCGGCTTCATCGTGGCGTCGTTGCCGACGCTGGCCGGGATCATCAGCGCCTTCGCCATCGGCGCGTCGCGGCCGGCGTGGATGAGCAGCTCGAACACGTTGTCGAGCACGGCGGTGTCGCTGCCGCTGGCCTGGATCACCGGCTTGATGTCTTCGATGTAGGCGTCGAGCTCGCCGGCGGCCAGCCGCGTCTCGTGGCTCTTCATCCAGTTGACGTTGCCGGAAACGGTGTTGATCTCGCCGTTATGCGCCAGCGTGCGGAACGGCTGCGCCAGCTTCCACGTGGGAAACGTGTTGGTGGAGTAGCGCTGGTGGTAGATGGCGAAGCGGGAGACGAAGCGCTCGTCGGTCAGGTCCGGGTAGAATTTCGCCAGGTGCTCGGCAAGGAACATGCCCTTGTAGATGATCGAGCGGCAGGACAGCGAGCAGATGTAGAGTTCGGGTATCTGCGCTGCGATGGCCGCCTTCTCGATGCGCCGGCGGATCACGTAAAGGTCGCGCTCGAACAGCGCGGCTTCGCTCCGCGGCGTGTTGCGCACCATGATCTGTTCGATTTCCGGCCGCGTGGCGTTAGCCTTCTCGCCGATTACGGAGACGTCGATCGGCACCTGCCGCCAGCCATAGATCTGGTAGCCGAAGCGCAGGATTTCGGTCTCCACGATCTGCCGGCAGCGTTCCTGCGCGGAAAAATCGGTCTTGGGCAGGAACACCTGGCCTACCGCAATCTGCCCGTCTTGCGCCCGCTCCCCGCCGCGCTCGATGGCTTCGGCAAAGAAATCCTGCGGGATCTCGATGTGGATGCCCGCCCCGTCACCCGTCTTGCCGTCCGCATCCACCGCCCCCCGGTGCCACAGCGCGCTCAGCGCATCGATGCCGGCCTGCACAACAGCCCGACGCGGCTTGCCGTCCAGCGAAGCGATCAGGCCCACGCCGCACGCATCGTGTTCCTGCGCGGGCGAATAGGTGTGTTCGAGCCGCGCGACGTTGTCGTGCCAATCGTCGTGGTAGGAGCGTGTCATCGTAGCCCTTTAGATGCTCTCAATCGTCATTGCGAGGCCGCTTGGCCGAAGCAATCCATGGTCCAAGCGACGCGCGCACGTCGTTCGAACCGTGGATTGCTTCGCTGCACTCGCAATGACGAGGTAGGGAACGCCGCGCCATCAAAACTACTCCGCCGCCGCCAGCATCGGCGCCCGCGCACTCGGCTGCAAATACGCGTGCATCTGCGCCGCCGCGTCCCGCCCGTCGCGGATCGCCCACACCACCAGGCTCGCCCCGCGCACGATGTCGCCCGCCGCGAAAACGCCAGGCAGCGACGTCTGGAACGACCGCCGGTTCACCATCACCGTCCCCCATTTGCTCACCTCCAGCGCCTCGCACCCCCACAAGCTCGGCAACGGCTCCGGATCGAAGCCCAGCGCCTTGATCACCAGGTCCGCCGGCTCGGTAAAACCACTGCCATCCACCACATCCACCGATTGCCGCCCCGAAGCGTCGGGCAGTCCCAGGCGCATCTGCACCGCGCGCACGCCGCTCACGTGGTTGTCGCCGGAAAACGCCTCGGGCGCCGAAAGCCAGCGGAACACCACGCCCTCCTCCTCGGCGTTCTTCTCCTCGCGCAGCGAGCCCGGCATGTTTGCGCGGTCGCGCCGGTACAGGCAGGTCACCGAGGCCGCCCCCTGGCGCACGCTGGTGCGCACGCAATCCATCGCCGTGTCGCCGCCGCCGATCACCACCACGTTCTTGCCCGCCGCATCCAGCATCCCGCTGTCGAAATCCGGCACCGCGTCGCCCAGCCCCTTGCGGTTGGACGCGATCAGGAAGTCCAGCGCTTTCACGATGCCCGGCAGGCCCGAGCCCGGGCCGCCCAGTTCGCGTGCCTGGTACACGCCGGTGGCCAGCAGCACCGCGTCGTGGCGCGCGCGCAGCTCGGCAAACGGCACGTCGCGCCCGATCTCGGTTTGGAGGTGGAACTTGATGCCGCCCTGCACCAGCAGATCCCAGCGGCGCAGCACGATTTCCTTTTCCAGCTTGAACCCGGGGATGCCGTACATCATCAGCCCGCCCGCCCGGTCGTGCCGGTCATAGACATGCACCTGGTAGCCTCTGCGGCGCAGCTCCTCGGCCGCCGCCAACCCGCCGGGGCCGGCGCCCACGATGCCGATGGACTGCTCCAGCTCCACGCGCGGCGCCACCGGCTTCACCCAGCCCTGTGTCCAGGCATGGTCGGTGATGAAGCGTTCGACCGCGCCGATGGTGACGCTCTCGAACCCGCGCTCGATCACGCAGTTGCCCTCGCACAGCCGATCCTGGGGGCAGATGCGGCCGCAAATCTCGGGAAAATTGTTTGTGGCCGCACTCACCTCGTAGGCTTCGTCCAGCCGACCCTCGGCGGTCAGCTTCAGCCAGTCGGGGATGTTGTTGTTCAGCGGGCAGTGGATGGAACAGAACGGCACGCCGCACTGGCTGCACCGGCTGGACTGCGCCTGTGCCCGCGGGACCGCGAAATCCTGGTAGATCTCGCCGAAATCGGCGCGGCGTTCGTTCACCGCGCGCTTGTCCGGCTGGTGCTGCGGCAGGCGGGTGAATTGCAGCATACGGTCGGTCATCGGCAGGCTCCCTTACGGCCGGCACCCCGCCGCGCAAGCAGCTTTACGCACGAAAACCACCAAGCGCGAGCAGGATTTCGCCGTTACCTCATCACCACTGACCTAAACACGCCAGAGTTGACCACCAAAACAGGCCGGTCGGCAGAGTACCTGGCCGATTTAGGACCGTTCCGGAACCATCGGCGTTCCGGCCCGAAGCCCGCCTTTGCGGTAGCGCGCGAGGTAGTTCGGCACCACCAGTTCGATCGGGGTCGGCATGATGCCCAGCGCCGCCAGGCCGGGCACCGCCGGGTCGGCCACGTTGTCGCGTTGCAGCATCAGCAGCTGGTCGCGCGTCAGCCCGCTGAACGGGACGGCCGCCATCAGGCGCGCCACCGCGTCCGGCATGGGCACCAGCGGCCGGTGGCGCCCGATCTGCGCCAGGATCCAGCCGAGTATCTCGCGGAACGTCATCACGCGCGGTCCGCCCAGTTCGTAGAGCGTGCCCGCCGCCTCCGTGCGGGCCAGCGCAGCCATCACCGCATCGGCCACGTCGCCCACATACACCGGCTGAAACCGGCTGGAACCGGCAATCACCGGCATCACCGGCGAGATCAGCGCGAGCGAGGCAAACCGGTTGAAGAACTGGTCCTCCGCCCCAAACACCAGGGAGGGCCGCAGGATGGTAGCGCGCGGAAAATGCTCGCGCACCAGCGCCTCGCCAGCCGCCTTGGTGCGGGCATACAGCGCCGGGCTGCCGGCATCGGCCCCGATGGCCGAAAGGTGCACCATCTGCCTGACACCGCCCGCAGCGGCCAGGCGCGCCACCCGGCCGGCACCTTCGGCCTGGATGCGGGAGAAATCGCCGGAAGCACGCTCGGCCAGGATGCCGACCAGGTTCACCACCACGTCCGCGCCTTCCAGCGCGCGCGCCACCGTGGCGTCGGCGGCGATGTTGGCGTAGAGCGGGACCACCTTGCCCACCGGCCCGTTCACCCGGAGGAAGCCCGCGCGCTCCGTGTCGCGCACCGCCACCCGCACCACGTGGCCGGCGGCCGACAGGCGCTTGACCACGTAGCGGCCGATGAATCCCGATCCACCGATCACGGTGGCTACGCTGCGCGTTTCCATTGGCAAGCTCTCCCGGCGGCCGAACGGCGCGCACGCCTCCGAGATGCGGTCATACACGAGCCTGTCACCGGGGCGAACCTGCGCTCGCGGCCTTTGGCGACGCTATCGGGCCGGCACGAACGCCTCCCGTATCAGTGCGGCAGCCTCAGGGCGGCGGCACCGGCCTGGTAGGCGCCGGTGAACCGGCGCAGGCCGTGGGTGCCGCCATTGACCAGGCGGCGTGCCTGGCTGAACTGGCCGGCAAGCAGCGCCGCCTCGATCGCCTCGGCATGGGTGGCGATGAAGGCGGCCAGCAGCTTGGCCGCCACTATGGGATCGCAGGCCCGCTCGGGCGTGGCCAGCAGGTCGGCACCCACCCGCGGTCCGAAGGCAGCGTAGTTCGTCCGCCCGGTCAGCTGCACGTAGCCGCGGCCCCGAAAGCTGGCACCGTCCGGCGGCCCCCGGTTCCCCAGCTCGGCCCTGTGGTCGTACAGGTCGAAGGGATGGCTGTGCCGGGTGGTGTTGTAGGGGCTCACCGCCTCGGCGACCGGTTCGAAGCACTCGGCTTCTGCCCTGATCGTGGCCAAGGCCGCCAAGCGCGGCACCGGGCGTTCGAGCCCGGCCTCAGTCAGAGACACTAACACTGCGGGCAAATTGCGCTCGATTGCCGGCCTGCTCGTATCGGGAAACATGCGGCACGCCACCGAAAGGTCGATCAGGGCGGGCGGCGGCGCGGCAAGCGCCAGGGCAGCCAGCGTGCGCGGCCCCGCCGTGCCGTCGGGCACGAGCCCGTGCCGCGCTTGGAACGCCTTCACTGCAGCCAGGGTGGCGGGACCGAACCGGCCATCGGCCGGGCCGGCCGCAAAACCCGCCTGCGCCAGGCTGGCCTGCAGCGTGGCGATTGCCGGTCCGGATTGGCCGGGGTGGAGCGTTGCCGATGTGTTTCGATCCAAAAAACGCCAGCCCTGATCTGGTTGTAGGATTATTTCCATACCCGGGCTGCTAGGCAATGTTTTCGCAGCAGATTTCGTTTCACCTGGCAAATTCGGCACAGTGACAACGAACTCACAATCTCGTGTAGTTCAATCTGAGGTTGTTTGCCGCAAAAGGGCTGTGTGCGCTTGGGGGACCCCTTGGACATTCTGCTGGTCGAGGATGACGATCTTGTCAGGGACTGCCTCTACGAGGCGCTGAACGAAGCCGGGCTGCTGATAGAAGGCATCGGCACGGGAGAAGCCGCCCTGGGCCTGTTGCGGCCGGACAACCGCCCGTCCGTCGTCGTGACCGACATCAACCTGGGCGCCGGCATGGACGGCTTGGCCTTTGCCAGGGCGGCGCGCGAGCTGTTTCCCGGCCTGCCCGTCGTCTATATCAGCGGCCGCTACGCGGAACTGCGCGGCATGTCGGCCTATGAGCGTTTTCTGGCCAAGCCGTTCACCACGCCGGCGCTGCTGCAGGCGATCGACGACGTACGCAGGGCAGCCAACGGCGTCCGTCCCCCACCCTGACGAACTGGGCCTACCTGACGAACAGGGTCAACGTCACCCACCGGCCACGCGACGGGTTGAAGCCGCGCACCGCATCCACCGCGCGCGGCAGCAGGCGAAGGCGGTCCGCAGCCGCGTCGAAGCGGCCCAGCTCGCGGTCGCTGACCACCGCCAGGCTGGCCGTGCCGTCCTGCAACGCGCGGGCTGCCGCCTCGCCGGTGGGCAGAAGCTGCGTCTGCGTGCCGGCCAGGAACACCAGGCTGGGTTCGGCATAGCCGGCCAACGCCAAGCCCCTCCCCTGCGCGTTCATCTGAGGCCAGTGCTGCCGCAGGCTGGCCACCACGCGCGGCCCGATCCACAATTGGGACAGGTTGGGCAGTTCCAGTCCAAGCAGGCAGGCG
>CAXUGD010000038.1:13920-15262 GCA_964250355.1 uncultured Acetobacteraceae bacterium
CAGCGCCCCCGCAAGCCGCCGCCGCGCCGCGAACTGCGCCACGATGCCAACTGCTGCCACGCCCGGAACGCCCAGCCACCAGGGCGCGTGCAGAAAGATGGGAAGCGCCGAAGCCGCCCCGGCCAGCACCGCGGCCGCAGCACCCAAGCCGGCCAGGCCCGCCACCCGGTTCCAGCGCGGAACGGGCCTGCCCAGCGCATGGGCCGCCAGCAGGAACAGGGCGGGGTAAAGCGGCAGGGTGTAGTGCGGCAGCTTAGTGGGCACCGCCTCGAACACCAGCCAAGCCGGTCCGGCCCAAGCGATCAGGAAGCGTGTAGCAGCCTCCCGCCGCCCGGCCCAGGCCGCAAGCAGTCCCGCCAGCACCGGCACCGTGGCGGGAAAGGCGAGCAGCGGCAGCAGCAGCAGGTGCAGGCCGGGTGGCGCGCCATGCGCTTCCGCCCCGCCGGCCAGCTTGCCGGCCAGGTCGCCGCCCACCGCATCGGCAAAGAAGCGGCCCCTCGTCGCCAGCCCGATCGCCACGAACCAGGGCAGCACCGCGGCCAACATCAGCGGCACGCCCCAGGCAGCGCCCAGCACACCCAACCAACGGGTCCGGCGCTCCCACAGGCAGAGCGTGGCCGCGGCCAAGCCCAGCACCACCGGCGCCACCGGACCCTTCAACAAAATGCCAGCAGCGGCACTCAACCAGAACAGCACGGCCTGCCCCCGCGTGACGCCGGCGCCTAGCCAGGCGCGGGCCAGCACGCCCATCGCCAGCGTGGTGGCGCCCAGCAGGGCGGCGTCCGTCTTGGCGATGTGGGTCTCGGCGGTTAGCGCCACGCAAGCAGCCAACATGGCGGCGGCCGGCGCGGCGCAACGCGGGTCCAACAACAGGCCCAGCTCGAACGTCGCGAGCACGGCCAGCACGCCGCCGAGCAGCGACGGCAAGCGGTAGGGCCAGATCGGGTTGGCCAGCCCCGGCCCGGCCGCCAGCGCAAAGGGGGCCTGCAGCCAGTAGATGCCGATCGGCTTGCGGTTGCGGGGCTGCGTGCCGTTCAGGATGCGCAGGTAGTCGCCCGTCTCGTTCATCTGCTTGGTGGCCTGGGCGAAGCGGCTCTCGTCGCGGTCGCCGGGCGGCAGGGTGAACAGGCCCGGCAGCCACAGCGTCAGGCAGAACAGCACCAGGAGCAGCCTGGGTCTCGGCAAGGCGCGCATGGCGGCGGCCCTATCATGCGGCCCGGTCCTGCGCCATCTACGGCGGCAATGGACAACACACGCCTGTTCGCGCTGCAGCTGCTGCGCGCGGTGACCGACCAGCACCGCCCGCTGGACGAGGCGCTGGACCGCCTGCCCGCTGGCGAGG
>CAXUGD010000039.1:0-15008 GCA_964250355.1 uncultured Acetobacteraceae bacterium
ATGTAGGGGTGGGCCGAGGGCACGGTGGGGTGGGCGAAGGCGCCGCCCGACTTGCCGTCGCGTGGTGCGGCGTCGATCCAGCGCTGGTCAAAGAAGCGCTGGCCGATGCTGCCCAGCTCGGGGTCGAAGCGCCGGTAGGCGCGCAGGACGGTCGCTTCGGCTTCCGGCCAGCCAACCTTGCGGTCGTCGTCGCCGGGCAGCGGTGCGTTGCGGTCCCAGTGCTGCAGCTTTTCCAGGCCCAGCCACTTGGCTTTCAGCGCGTAGTAGCGATGCGACAGCCGGGGGTAGTCGGCGACCACCGCGCCTACCAGCGCATCCACCACCTCGTCTTCCACCACGTTGGACAGGTTGCGGTCGCTGCCGGGGCGGGGCAGTTGCCGCCAGGTGTCGATGATTTCCTTGTCCTTGGCCAGCGTGTTGGTGATCAGCGAGAAAAGCTTGCCGTGCTCCTGGAACGCGGTGCCGATGGCGTTGGCGGCCAACTTGCGGACTTCGCGGTTCGGGTCGGACAGCTTGTTGAGGATGGTGTTCACCGTCAGCGGCTCGCCTTCGAACGGCACGCGCATGCCGGCCACGGTTTCGTCGAACAGCCGGCTCCAGGCTGCCCGCCCCGTCACCTCGCGCTCGTGCACGAACCGCTCCAGCTCATCGGAGAGTTGATGCGGGCGCCAGACCCGCAAGTCGCGCAAATAAGGACGCCACCGGCCGAACGCCGGGTCGGCGAATTTGCTTTCCAGCAACGCGTCATCGATGCGGTTCAGCTCCAGGCGGAAGAACAGCAGGTGGGCGCTGATGGCGGTGCAGCGCTCCATCATCGACTGATAGAACTGGCCCGCAACGGCGTCGGTGCTGTCCGCGCTGAACAGCAGCTGGGCATATGACATGACCCTGCCCAGCACCTCGTCGATCACCTGGAAGCGGTCCATCGCCGCGGCAAGGTCGCCGCCGGACAAATCGGCCAGGCGGCCGGCATACGCCTCGCCGAACGCCTTGGCCTCGGCATCCGCCTGTGCCAGGTCGGCTTGAACTCGCGGGCTGTCCGGTGCGGGATACAGATCGGCCAGGTTCCAGCTTGGCAAATCCTGCTCTCCATGCGGTGATCGGAGGGCGACGGAGCCTTCTGGGACGTGGTTGGTCATGCAGATATCCTTCGAGACGGCGTAAGCTCATGTAAGGGCACCTAGGCTGGCGTCAAACGAACAGCCTTGTGAATGCCGGCAGCCGGAGCCCTGACAGTGCCCGGCCCAGGCGAGCCATGCCACAGCTGCTGCAACCTGAACCACCCCGCCCTGTTATCGGCGCGTCCCCACAAAATATTTCCACCCCGGAGCGCTTCGACCTATGGCCTTATCCCAGCAGAGTTCGCGCCTGTCCGAAGGTCTGCCCTATCCGCTCGGGGCCAACTGGGACGGGCTGGGCGTGAACTTCGCCCTGTTTTCGGCCAACGCCACGAAAGTGGAGCTTTGCCTGTTCGATGACAGCGGCAAGAAAGAGGTCGAGCGGATCGAACTGCCCGAGTACACGGACGAGGTGTGGCATGGCTACGTGCCGCATGCGCGGCCCGGCACCATCTACGCCTACCGCGTCTATGGACCGTATGAGCCGACGGCGGGCCACCGTTTCAACGGTAACAAATTGCTGCTCGACCCCTACGCACGGGCGCATGTGGGCGAGCTGACCTGGGATCCGGCGGTGTTCGGCTACACGATCGGCGCAGAAGGCGACGACCTGAGCTTCGACACGCGCGACAGTGCCGACTTCATGCCGAAATGCCGCGTGGTCGATCCCGCCTTCACCTGGGGGCGTGCCAAGAAGCCGAGCGTCGCGTGGGAGCGCACGATCTTCTACGAAACGCATGTGCGCGGCTTTACCAAGCTGCATCCGGCCGTGCCGGAAGCGCTGCGCGGCACCTTTGCAGGGTTGGCCGTGCGCGAGGTGGTGGATTACGTCAAATCGCTGGGTGTCACGTCCGTCGAACTGCTGCCGATCCACACCTTTGTGAACGACGACTACCTGCTCAAGAAAGACCTGGTCAATTACTGGGGCTACAACACGATCGGGTTCTTCGCACCCGATCCGCGCTACGCCCGCGACTCGGCGTTCGCGTTTGCCGAGTTCAAGGAGATGGTTGCTCGCCTGCACGATGCCGGGCTCGAGATCATTCTCGACGTGGTTTACAACCACACGGCCGAGGGTAACGAGCGGGGACCGACGCTGAGCTTCAAGGGGATCGACAACGCATCCTACTACCGGCTGATGCCGGACTCGCCGCGCTTCTACATCAACGATACCGGCACGGGAAACACGGTCAACCTGAGCCACCCCCGCGTGATACAGATGGTGACCGACAGCCTGCGCTACTGGGCGCAGGAGATGCAAGTGGATGGTTTCCGTTTCGACCTTGGCACCATCCTGGCGCGTGAGCCTCACGGCTTCGACGAACAGAGCGGCTTCCTGAAGGCGTGCGGGCAAGACCCGGTGCTGAGCGGCGTGAAGCTGATTGCCGAGCCGTGGGATTGCGGGCCGGGCGGGTACCAGGTTGGCGGCTTTCCGCCGGGCTGGGCGGAGTGGAACGATAAGTTTCGCGACACGGTGCGCGATTTCTGGAAGGGTGACGTGCCGCCAAAGGGTCTGGCACCGCGCCTCTGCGCCTCGTCCGACGCGTTCAACCGCCGCGGCCGCAAGCCGTGGGCAAGTGTGAACTTCATCACCGCGCATGACGGTTTCACGCTGAACGACGTCGTCAGCTACAACGACAAGCACAACGACGCGAATGGCGAGAATAACAAAGACGGCAGCGACAGCAATCGCAGCTGGAACCACGGCGAGGAGGGTGCGACCGAAGACGAGGCGATCTGCGCGTTGCGCAACCGGCAGATGCGCAACATGATGGCAACCCTGCTGCTAGGCCAGGGCACGCCGATGATCCTGGCCGGCGACGAGTTCGCCCGCACGCAGAACGGCAACAACAACGCCTACTGCCAGGACAACGAGGTCTCCTGGGTGGACTGGACCATCGGCGAGAAGGGCGCCACCATGATCAGCTTTGTGCGCAAGCTGACCCAGTTGCGGCACGATTATCCGATTCTGCGCCGCGGCCGCTTCATGACCGGCGAGTGGAACGAAGACCTCGAATCCCGCGACGTGTCCTGGATCAACGCCTCGGGTAAGGAGATGGAGCCGAGCGACTGGGATGACGGCAACATGCGCTGTTTCGGCATGCTGATGGACGGCCGTGCGCAGGCCACCGGCATCAGGCGCCGCGGTTCGGCGGCTACCATGTTGCTCGTGCTGAACGCCTATCACGACCTGGTCCAGTTCACGTTGCCCGATTGCACGGATGGCAAGCATTGGAAGCTGCTGTTCGACACGAACATGCCCGACGAAGCGCGGGAGGAGGCGTTCACGATCGGCGATGTCTATAGTGTGACAGGCCGGAGCTGCCTACTGTTCAGGCTGAATGCCTAGGACGGCGGCCGGGCCACCCCTTGTCCGTCGATACCTCGCGCCGGCTCGGGCGCGTGTTGTCGCCGGCACTACATTTCCAGTTCCAGCCCTACGGCTATTGCCTGGTGCGGCGGTATGTCGAACCACTCGACCGGGCTCAGGCCCGTCTTGCTGAGAAAAAGATAGGCATGCTGCAGGAAGCGACGGCCGAAGCTGCCCCGGTCGGTCGGGATCGGGCGCGGCAGCATGAACACCGCGTCCTCCCAGGAAAACGGGAGCGAACGCGGCAGAATGGTGCCGATGCACGGGTTCTCCATGAAACCGAAACTCGCCTTTCCGGTGTAGAAACCCCGGCAGACCTGATTGATCACCACGCGGCCCGCATCCTCTACGTAGGGAGTCTTGGCAAGATCGACCTTCAGCAGCAGCACGTTGTCGTAACGGCAGTTTTCCCAGAGCCATTTGTGCCGGCCCACCAGGGGAACCCAGTCAAGGTTGGAGGTGAGAAAGACGGCACTGCCGTGCCGTGTTTCCCAGCTTTCCATCCCGCGCTTGAAATCCGACACGTTCATCGACCATCCGGCCAGGGCGCGGCGGTAGCGCGCGCGGCCCACCGTCCACAGCGTGAGCAGGGTGAAGACAAACCCGCCGATCACCAGCGGAACCCAGGCACCCTGCAGTATCTTGGCGAGATTGGCACCCAGGAAAGCAAAATCGAAGACCAGAAAGGCACCCACTAGCGGCACCGCCGCCCAGAGCGGCCAATGCCAAACGCGCCGCGCGACGGTAAAGAACACCAGTGAGGTTACCGTCATAGTACCGATCACCGCCAAGCCGTAGGCATTGCCCAGGGCGCTGGACGATCGGAAGCCGAGCACGACTGCGATGCAGCCGATCATCAGGAACCCGTTGACGACCGGCATGTACACCTGTCCGCTGCTTTCCGCCGAGGTGTGTCGGACGGCGTAGCGCGGCGCCAGCCCCAGGTTGACCGCCTGCCGCGTGAGCGAGAAAGCGCCGGAGATCAGCGCCTGGCTGGCGATCACAGTGGCCGCGGTCGACAACGCCACCATCGGGTAGATCGCCCAGTGCGGCAGCAGGTTGTAGAACGGTTGCGCTGCCGCGGACGGATCGCGCAACAGCAGGGCACCTTGTCCCAGGTAGTTCAGCAACAGGCTCGGCAGCACCAGCACGTACCAGGCAAGGATGATCGGGCGCCGGCCGAAATGGCCGAGATCGGCAAACAGCGCCTCTACGCCGGAGAATGCCAGCACCACCGCTCCCAACGTGGCGTAGCCTGTCCAGCCGCGGCCGAACAGGAAGCGCACGGCATCACGGGGATCGAAACACGCCAGCACGGCCGGGTGCTTGAGGATGCTGAAGACGCCGACCGTGGCGATCGTTACGAACCACGCCAGCATCACCGGGCCGAACAGCCTGCCCACCGCCTCCGTTCCGCGCGACTGCACTAGGAACAGGGCGACCAGGATCACGACGGCCAACGGCAGCACGTAGGGCTTGAACACGTCGGTGGCGACGTTGAGGCCCTCCACCGCCGACAGCACGGAAATCGACGGCGTTATCATGCCGTCCCCGTACAGCAGCGCCGAGCCGAACAGCACCAGCAACGTCAACACGCCCGGCCCGGCAAACGGCTTAGGCGGATCGTTCTGCTGTATCAGGCCAAGCATGGCCAGCGTGCCGCCTTCACCGTCATGATCGGCGCGAAGCACAAACATCGTGTATTTTACGCAGACGGCAAGAAAGATCGACCACAGGATCAACGACAGCACGCCGGTGATCGCAGCCGGGTCGTGCACAAAGGCCGGCGTGTCGCTGAACACCTGCTGCACCGCATAAAGCGGGCTGGTGCCAATATCGCCGAACACCACGCCCAGCGCGCCCAACATCATGAGCGGCAGCTTCTTTTGCGACATCCTCCGAACGCTCCCGTACGCCTGGCCGTGTGCGCGGCCACGAACGGAACACGGCACGCTGCGGAGCGCAACCGTGTCCGGCCATCCACCCCTGCGATTCGCAGCTTGCGACTTGGGCCGAATCGCGAGCATGATCAAAACCGGAACAGATCAGGGTAGGATGACCGGGCAGTTCTACGATGCGACCGCGGCTGGTTTTGGGCTTGGACTCCTGTTGCTCGTCTGGCTCGCAATACGCATCCTCGCCGCGATGCCGAGTGGGGAGGAGCAGCAAAGGTTGCGGCTCGTCTGCGAGCAGTTGGTGGCAGGACATCGTGCTGAGGCGGAGCAGTCGCGTACCGTTCTGGCCGCGGCCGAGCGCGCGTTAGGAGGCAGGCTGGACGCGCTGCAGCTTGCCACGGAACGGCGGCTGGGCGCGCTGACCACGCGTAGCGCGCAGGATGCGGGTGAGACGCGCGTCCTGCTGGAACGCAAGCTCGGCGAGTTGGCGGACCACACCGCGCAGCGGCTGTCGGAGATCCAGCGCAGCGTGAACGAGCAGTTGGCCGCAGCCGTGGAGCGGCAAATGCAATCGAGCTTCGGCCGGGTCATCGACCAGTTCACCGCCGTGCAGAAGGCGATGGCCGACGTGGCGGCGGTCACCGCCCAGATCGGCGACCTCAAGCGCGTGTTCTCCAACGTGAAAAGCCGCGGCGGCTGGGGCGAGACGCAGCTGCGCGCCCTGCTGGACGACCTGCTGCCCCAGGGCGGCTACGTCGCCAACGCCCGTGTCCGGCCGGGCAGCCTGGACGTGGTGGAATTTGCCGTCTGCATGCCGGTGCGCGGCGAGGTCCGCCCCATGCTGGCCATCGACGCGAAGTTTCCGACCAGCGACTACGAGCGCCTGCTGGATGCGTCCGAAGCCGCCGACGCGGAGGGCGAACGCGCCGCCCGGCGCGGGTTGGAGGCCAGGTTGCGCCTGGAAGCCCGGCAGATCGCCGAGAGATACATCGCGCCGCCGACCACGGTGGAGTTCGCGGTCATGTACCTGCCGACCGACGGCCTGTATGCCGAGGCGGCGCGCATCCCGGGCCTGATCGACGAACTGGGCCAGCGCCTGCACGTCATGGTCATGGGGCCCAGCCTGCTGCCAGCCCTGCTCCGCACCGTGCAGCTGGGTTACGTGACGTTGGCGCTGGAGCAGAAGGCCGGGCAGATCGGCGAGTTGCTGGGCGCAACCAAGCGCGAGATGCTGACCATGGATGCGACCCTGGAACGGCTGGCGAAGAACGCCGGCACCCTGTCGCGCACCATCGAAGACGCGCGGCGCCGCACGCGCGCCGTCACGCGCAAGCTCCGCGGCATGGAAACCCTGGCGCCTGACAGGGCCGACGAGCTGCTGGAGACCGCCGCAACCCAGGATGAGACCGTGGCCTGACGGGGCTGGCGCAGGAGGCCGAGACTTGCTTGTGTCGGCCGCGACCGGCGGAGACGAGCGTGCAGCAGAGGCAAACGAGTTTCCTGGGGCACCCCGCGGGGCTGTCCATCCTGTTCGGCACGGAGTTGTGGGAGCGCTTCTGCTACTACGGCATGCGCGCGCTGCTGACCTTCTACATGGTCGATTTCCTGTTCGTGGGCGGCGAGCCAAACCAGGTGCTGGGCTATGCCGGCGTGAAGTCGGTGCTGGAACGGATCTACGGCCCGCTTGCGCCGCAGCCGCTGGGCGCACTGATCTACGGGCTGTACACCGCAACCGCCTATCTGACGGGCGTGCTGGGCGGCACGGCCGCCGACCGTATCCTTGGTCAGCGCCGCGCAGTCATCCTGGGCGCCGTGACCATGGCGGCGGGAGAATTCCTCCTGATGGCGCCATCGCTGTTCTTTGTGGGCTTGCTGGTGCTCGTGATCGGCAACGGCTTCTTCAAGCCCAACATCTCGACGCAGGTGGGCGGGCTTTACGCGCCGGGCGATTCGCGTATCGATCGCGCCTACTCGATCTTCTACGTCGGAATCAACCTGGGCGCGCTGATCGCACCGCCCATCTGCGGCCGCCTGGGCCATGCGGCACCCGGACAGCCGCCGCACTGGCAGTATGGGTTTGGGGCGGCTGGTGCCGGGATGCTGATCGGTCTGGCCACGTTCCTGTTCGGCCTGCGCTGGCTGCCGCCCGACATCCGCAGCCGCCGCAAGATCGCCGAGGCTGCCGCGGGGAGCCCGCCGCAGCCCCTGGGCGCGCGCGACCGGCAGGCGGTCGTGGCCCTGATCCTGGTGGCGTTCTGCAACCTGTTCTTCTGGGGCTGCTACGAGCAGCAGGGCATCACCATCGCATTGATGGCGGAACGCAACACGGACCTGTCCACGTGGTTCGGCACCTTGGCGCCGGAGGACATACAATCGTTCAACCCGTTCTTCATTTTCACCCTGACACCCTTGATCATCTGGCTCTGGGCGGCACAGGCGCGACGCCGCACCGAGCCGTCGCCGGTCACGAAGATGGCGATCGGCTGTGCGGCAACGGCGGCGAGCTACGGCTTGCTGATGTGGCCCGCCCGGGCCATCGACGACGGCCACACGGTGGGCGTGCTGTGGTTGTTCGCCAGCATGGGCGTGCTGACCGTCGGTGAACTCTATTTATCGCCCGTGGGGCTGTCGCTGTTCAGCCGCGCGGCGCCGGCCAAGGTCGCCTCGTTGATGATGGGGGTCAATTTCCTGTCGAACTTTGCAGGAAACTACCTGGCGGGCTATCTCGGGCATTTCTGGGAAGGCATGGGCAAGCAGGCGTTCTTCGGCATGATCGCCGCAATCAGTGCCGGGACGGCACTCGCCCTATTCGCGCTGAGCCGTGTTCTGAACCCGATACTGGCACAGCCCGCAGCCGTGCCGCCCGTCACTCCGGGCTGAAATAGCGCAGCGCGAACCGTATGGTGGTACCCTGCGCCGCCACCGTGAAGGAAGCGGCATCGAAGCGGGGCGGACCCAGGCGCATCGGCGCGTCGTTGGAGAAACCCATCGCTTCCTCAGGCAGGCCGAGCAAGCTGCGGTCCAGCTTGCCGTTGCCGTTCTCGTCGTGAAACGCCTGGGCCGCGTACAGGCCCGGCGGCACGCCGTCGATGCTGATCTGCACCTGGCCGCGCCGGGCAACAGCGTTGCCGCGCCAGGCACAGTTCGGCTGCAGAAACGTGGCCCTGGTGCACAGGGCGACCAGGACTTTGCCGCGGTCGTTACGGACATTGGTGACTGTCACGGCCACGGTTGCGGCACAGGCAGACCCGCACAGCACCATCGCGACAACACCGCCCAGCAGCAGCGGCCGCATCAGCTTTGCGCCGTGTAGGCGCGGCCGCGCCAGGTGGCCGGGCGTCCCACGGCCGCGCGCAGCAGGGCGGCCCATTGCAGGCCCAGCAGCGCCAGCACGCCCAGCGGGTGCAGCAACGCGCTGCTGACCGGTTGGCGAAAACGCCATGCCAGGATCAGGCGTGTTGCCAGGGAGCATAGGCAGGCGAGGCCCGGCAGCACTGCGGGCTTCACCAGGAACAGTACCGCCGGCAGAACCGCCCCGCCGCCGAGCAGGGCCGTCCAGACCGGCAAGGCCAGCGGCTTGGCCATCCCCTCCGTCGCGTTTTTGGTCAGGCCTTCCCACACACCCGCCGCGTCCGTGTACATGCGGCAGGTGGCAAACCTGCTCGCGTCGAACAGGCCGGTCATCAGGCCGGCACGCCGGAAGGCGCGGGGCAGCATCAGGCCGTCGTGGAGCGAGGCACGTATCGCGGCGTGGCCGCCGGCACGGGCGTAGCCGGCCGCGCGGGCAATGAACAGCTGGCCGCAGCCTGCCCCTAGGCCGGGCGAGACTGAGCGCTGCATCTCCACCACCGGCAGGTAGCCCAGCAGCAGGAAATGTATCAGCGGCAGCAGCAGGATCTCGGACCAGCTTCTAGTGACCTGCCGTGGAAAGCCGCTGGCCAGGGCCACGTCGTTGCGCGCCATGAAGCCGGCCATGCGGGTGAGGGCGTCGGGTGCCAATCTCACATCGGCATCGACGAAGACGAGAAGCTCATGCGTGGCCAGCCGCGCCAGGGCGGCACAGGCATGTTGCTTGCCCGACCACCCGGATGGCAGCCCCCCGCCGGTCGCCACGCGCAAGCGCGGGTCCGTGATGGCAGCCAGGATGGCAGGTGTCGCGTCCGTCGAGCCGTCGTCCAGCACGGTTAGTTCTACATCGACGTCGTCGCTGGCCAGCACGGCAGCACAGGCGGCGCCGATATTCTCCGCCTCGTTGCGCGCCGGTATCAGCACCGACAGGCTGGCGCGCTCCGATGCCGGGGAGGGTGTGCGGTAGCGGCGCAGGTTGTCCAGCAACAGGCAGAGCGGACAGGCCGCGAGCAGCAGCGATATCCAGGGGAGCATCAGCGTGGCCCGGCCTGGTGCTCGGCCACGAAACGCGGCCCGCCGGCAACCGCACGGGCACGCCGCCACATGTCGTAGATGCCGCCCACCCCAGCCGTGCCACCGAACAGCTGGATGAAATTGGCCGGATTGCGCGTGGCCGACTCGGCAACCAGCGTGTCCATCGTCTGCGTCAGCCCCGCTTCCAGCGCTGCCTGCCAGGCTGCCACGCTGTTCTGCCCGTCTGCCGGGCGAACGGGCGGGCCGAAACGCAACAGCGCCTCCGGCTTGCTCTCGTTCCAGAAACCGTATTCGAGGGCCAGCGGCAGGAACACGGCGTCCGGGCAAAACCGCCCCAGATGGGCCAGGCCAGGGCGCAGCCGGATCGGGCGCAGGCGGGGATCGGTGAACGCGCCCTCGGCCGTGACGCACAGACACGTGCCGGGGTCCCGCAACAGCTGCCTTGACGTTTTCAGGAAGGTCGCCGCGCCGCTGCTCGTGTGCAGCTCGATGCCGAATACGCCCATGCGCCGAAACACGGCATAGCGCCGCAGCTCTGCCGCATCCATCGGTGCGAAGCCGCGCCGGCCTGGCATCACCTTGGGCATGGCGAGCACGAACACCGCCGGATCCCACCAGGAGGGGTGGTTGCAGTAAATCACAACCGGCCTGACGGGATCGGCCACCGGCGGGCCGGTGTGCGACAGGCGCACCGCGTGGAACTTCCTCCAGAAATACCAGCGGAGGTAAAGGCGGAAACTGGCGACCAGGAAAGGCGAGTAGCTCTCCAGCGCCGTTTCGGCCGTCGGCGCCTCCCGCCCGGTTTCAGGCTGTTTGGGCAAGGGCTGCTGCCGTTATGTCCTGATCGACCGTGTCCCCGGCTATCCAGCCCGACATCAACACCATCGGCATGCCCGGCCCTGGATGGGCCGCTCCACCCGCCAGGTACAAGCCGGCCAGGTCGCGGGAGCGGTTGCCCGGCTTGAACGCCCCGAACATCCGGCCGTGGCTCGCCAGGCCATAGATTGCGCCGTCCAGCACGCTGTAGCGGTCGTGGATGTCCTGCGGGGTCAGGACGCGCTCCACCTTGATGCGGGACTCGAGGTCGGTCAGCCCGGCCGTCCTGGCCAGCTTGTCCAGGATCACGCGCCGATACTGCGGGATCATCTTCGACCAGTCGTGATGCGGGCGCAGGTACGGTGTGTGCACCAGAATGTAGAGCGCTTCGCCCCCAGGCGGCGCCACGCCCGGCTCGGTGCGGGATGGGGCCGCGATATAGCAGGTGGGATCGGGTGCCGGCTCGCCACGGTGGTAGATATAGTCGAACTCCTCCTCGGGATCGCGGGAGAAGACAAAATCATGGTGCGCCAGGTGCTCGTAGGCGCGATCCAGGCCGAGGTACATCACCACGCCGGAGCAGGCGGGTTCACGATTCCAGCGCCGGGCGAAGCTTTTCGCCGGCGCGCCACCGACCAGCTCGCGATAGGTGCGCACGCTGTCCATGTTGGACACCACGGCTGCCACCCGCACGCGCTCGCCCGCATCGGTCTCCACCGCACTGACACGGCCGCCCTCGGCGTGGATGCGGCGGATGCCCGTGCCCGTGTGCACTTCCACGCCCAGCGTGCGGGCAAGCGTCTCCAGTGCCACCGGCACGGCGCGCGTGCCGCCCATGGGATACCAAACGCCGTCATTGGTTTGCATGTGGGCGATGCTGCACAGCACTGCCGGCGAGCCGTAGGGCGAGGAGCCGACATACTGCACGAAGTGGTCGAGCATCTGCGCGACCCGGCCATCCTTCACCCGCTTGCGTATCTGGCCCGCAACCGTGCTGCCCATACGAAGGCTGAGCACGTCTTTCAGCGTCGCCACGTCAAAATTCTTCTTGAAATCGAGCGTGTCCCGAACGTCTTCCACCGAACGCCAGAAGAAGAACTTCTCGCTAACCTCGTGCAGCTTGGCCGACATGCCAATGAAGTCTTCGTAGCCGGCTTCCGTACCCGGCGCGTACTGCGCAAGGCTCCGCTTCATCTCGGCCACGTCCTGCTTGAGGTCGAGCACGGAGCCGTCGTCGAAGAAGCAGCGCCACTGCGGATCGAGCCGGCGCAGGTCGAGCAGGTCGGCGGTGCGGCGGCCTGCCTCGGCAAAGATGCGGTCCAGCACGCGCGGCACGGTCAGGATCGTGGGCCCCATGTCGAAGCGGTAGCCGTCCTGCTCCCACAGTGCGGCCTTTCCCCCGAGCCAGTCGTTCTTCTCGAACAGCACCACCTTGTGGCCGCGCGCGCCCAGGGTGCACGCCGCGGCCAGGCCGGCCAGGCCGCCCCCGACGATGGCAATCGGGTGCTGCGAGGGGAGGGGAAGGTTCTGACCATCAGGCATGTGCGGTCCCTTTAGAGCATGATCGCATCAGGTTGACCTTCAACCGCGACAAACATGCTTGCCAAAACAAGGAGCTGGAGCACGACAACTTCGGCTGCCAGACGCTATCGTGCTCTAGAGTGCTTCGGCAAGCACGGGGGTGTAATCCGGGGCGGCCATTTCGGAGCCGGCACACCAGTGCCCGGCCAGCCCGAGATCGTCCGCCATAAGGCGCGACGTGATGCGCGCCGACTCGAAGATCACCGGCAAGCCGCTGCCAGGATGCGTGCCGCCGCCCACTAGATAGACCCCGTCCAGGTCCTCGAACCGGTTGCGCGGCCTGAAACACAGCATCTGGTCCAGAGAATGCGCAAGGTTGAACGTGGCGCCGCGGTGAACGGACAAGTCGTGCTCCCAGTCGTGGGGTGTGATCATCTTCTCGAACCGGATGCGCTTTTCCACATCCTTCACGCCGACGCGCTTCAAGCGGTCGATAGCCGTCGCACGCAGGCGCGGCGCCTCGCTCGCCCAGTCGATGCCGGCTCCGGTGCGATTGCCCACCGGCAGCAAGACATACATCGTGGAATGGCCGGGCGGGGCCAGTTCAGGATCGGTCACGCAAGCGTTCTGCACGTAGAACGAAGGCTCGGTGGGCGGTGCGTGTCCTGCCTCGATCTCGGCGATGTTGCGCTTGTAGTCGGCACTCAGGTAGATGGTATGGTGGGCGAGTTGCTCGTCGATCCCTTCCAAGCCCAGGTAGAGCATGAAGGTTGAGCAGGAAAACTTCTTGGCGGCGAGCTTGCGGTCTGTCCAACGGCGCCGCAACCGGTCAGGCACCAGGGTCTGCATGGCATGGGCGAAGTCGGCGTTGACCACGACGGCGTCGAACGATTCCTCGCCGGCCTCCGTACGCACGCCCGTTGCGCGCCGGCCCTGAAACAGGATCTCCTGCACCGGTTCACCCAGCCGGAAGTTGGCCCCCAGATCGCCCGCGACACGCGCCAGCGACTCCATCACCGCGCCGCATCCTCCCCGCGGATGAAACACGCCGAATTCGTATTCCATGAACGACAGGATGGTGAACAGGCTCGGGCAGCGATAGGGCGACATGCCGAGGTACTTGCTTTGGAAGCTGAACGCCAGCCGAACGCGCTCGTCGCGGAAATACGTGGCCAGGTCGGAATCCACGGTGCGCAGCGGCCGCATCATCGGCAGCGATTTCAGCATGTGGGGACGGACCAGGTCGCGCATGCCGTGAAAGGCTGCTTCCAGCACGGGGCGGAAGGCTGCGAGCTTCTGCCGGTTGTCGGCCATGAAGCGGGGCAGGGCGGCGGCGTCGGCGGGGGCCAGCTTGGCCACCTCCTCCATCATGCGCGTCAGGTCCGGCGTGGCTTTGATGTGCCCGCCCGCCTCGAAGATGAGGTCGTATTGCGGATCCAGCCGGATCAGGTCGATCTCTCGCGCCATCTCCCGTCCGCAGGCGGCGAAGATGTCGTTCAGCACACGCGGGTACAGGAAGAAAGTCGGGCCCATATCGAAGCGGAACCGCCCCGCATCGGCCACCGCGTCGATGGTTGCCGACCGCCCTCCCACACGCTGGGCGCGCTCGAAGACCGTAACCTCCGCGCCTGCCCGCGCCAGCAGCATGGCCGAGGCCAGTCCCCCGGGACCTGCCCCGATGACAGCAACACGACGACTCAACGCAAAACGTCCGGTATCGGAGCCGCTGGAGACGAAAGCGAGGAAGACGCGGTCATGAGGGCAGCAATCCTGACATGGTCGAAAATCTAAGTAGGGGCGTATCCGGCGTTGTCATGGTCCCGGACAGGCCCAGGGACAAACGGTGCCGATGAAGACCGGGTTGCATCGCGGCACCCTCCGCCTAGTCCCGGACGGCGCAGCCGGCCGTTTCCGGGCCGAGTTGCCGCCCGGTGCCGCGGGCGCTTGGTGCCGCTTGAGCGTGGCGTGGGAAGCCACGCAGCCGTGGTGGGCCAAGCTGGAAGCGTGGGACTACGCAAGGGCCCAGGTAGTGCGCGAAATATTCTTTGGCCCGCTCCGAAGGGGGCGGCGTAGCACGCTGGTACACCTGCCCACCGCCTCTCGAAGCCTGGCCGTGCAGGTGTTTGCCCAGTCCGTGTCGCCGTTGCGAAGCCCCTCCGCCACGCTTTCGGTGCTGCCCCGGCCCCTTGCCGCACTCGCGGTGCTGGCCCATGGCTGGCGCGTGCTGCCGCGCGCGTTCGGTGGTGTTATGGGTCTGCCCGGGCGCGTGCGTACGGTGCTGGGCCAGGCCGCCGCACGCAACGGTGACGTTCCGCCCTATGCTGTCTGGACCTGCCTCTACGACCGCTGGGGCGGGGCCGAGCGCCAGGCCCTTGAGCGGCAGGGCGATGGCCGTCCCGCGATCGTCGTGGCCGTGGTGGGCCCCGCCGTGTGCGCGCGGGCCGCGCCCCGGGCGGACGGCGCCGCGGCGGGGTTGCGGCCCCGGCGGGTCGAGTGCCTGGGGCAGCCTGCCGACTACGCGGCCGGTGCCGGCAACTGGGTGCTGATCCTGCAAGCCGGCGAGCGCCTGGCCCCCCATGCACTGGCCTGTTTCGGCCACGCGGCCCTGCGCTGGCCGGATGCACAGGGCTTCTACGCCGATGCCGACGTGCTGGTGGACGGCCTCCGGGCGCATCCCCTGTTCAAGCCGCAGGCCGACCCGTGGCTGCTCGGCTCGGGCCTGCTTACGGCCGGCGCCTGCCTTTACAGGGCGGAGGCCGTTGCAGGCGAGACGGCCGCGCCCGATGCCGCTGCCTGGCGCCTGGCCACGGCATCCTCGATCGGCGCCGACGCATTCCGGCGCATACCGTTCGCTCTGACGCACCTGCCGGCGCCGCCACCGGCGCGCCCGGCCCCCCGGCGGGC
>CAXUGD010000040.1:0-14711 GCA_964250355.1 uncultured Acetobacteraceae bacterium
TCTCGCAGGCGCGGCGCGTGCTCGTGCCGACGGACGACGCGCTGCGCCGGGTGCGCCGCCACATGCCAGGCTGCAACGCACATCGCGTCGCCTGGGAGGACGAGTCCCCTCGTACGGCGGTGGCGATACGCAGGCACGGGCCCATGCTGCACGTGGCGGTGCTGGGCGCCATCGGCCAGGACAAGGGGTTTGCCGTCCTGCTCGCCTGTGCGCGGGACGCCGAACGTCGCGACCTGCCGCTGCGCTTCACCGTGATCGGCCACACCATCGACGACGCCCGGTTGCTGGCCACGGAGCGCGTCTTCGTCACCGGCCCGTTCGAGGAAGGCCAGGCCGGCGCGTTGCTGGCGCGTTTCGCACCCGACCTAGGCTTCGTCACCTCCGTCTGGCCGGAGACGTGGTGCTACGCGCTGTCGGAGCTTTGGGCCGGCGGACTGCACGTGGTCGCCTTCGACCTCGGCGCACAGCGGGAGCGGATCGCCAAGTCGCGGGCGGGCACGCTCCTGCCGTTGAACCTGCCCGCCAGCCAGATCAACGACCGGCTGCTTGCGCTGCCTACCGGCACAACCTAGGCCACACCGTGGCCGATCAGCTTCGAATAGCCCTGGAATTTGCGGCGAAGCCACCGACAGCACTACAAACTTGGTCGCCGACCAGCAAGGAGCGCTACATGGACTTCCGGGCGCTCCTTTGTTTCCGCGCGGTGGCCGAGCTGGGGACCATCTCGAAAGCATCGTCGCACCTGCGGATCGCGCAACCGGCGCTGACGCGGCAGCTGCAGAAGCTGGAGCATAGCCTGGGCGTGGAACTGCTGCACCGCACGCACAAGGGCGTGCGCCCGACAGCGGCAGGCCAGCTATTGCTGGACCGTACTGCCCACCTCGAAAACGACCTGGCCAGTGTGAGGCGCGACGTCACCAACTTGTCGCGGCAAGTGGCGGGAGCGCTCCATCTGGCGGTCCAGGCGCCGCTCTCCACCCTGCTGATCCCGGACCTCGTATCCAAGTTCATGGCCAGGCACCCGGGCGTGGCGCTCCATGTCGTCGATGGCTACAGCGCCGATGTGACCGATGGCCTGCTCGGCGAACGTCTCGACGTGGCCATCGTGGACGAGCCGTCGCATGCGAACGGCCTGACGATCATGCCCCTCTGGGTCGAAACGCTTCAGCTGATCGGGCCACCGGCGCCACGGTCCGGCGCCGGCAGCCGCAAGGCGGTCTCGCTGGCCGAAATCGGCCTGCTGCCTTTGGTGCTGCCCACCCAACGCTACACCCTGCGCCGGCTGGTGGACGCCGCGTTTGCCGGCGAGCACCTCAGGGCGCGGCCGGTCGTGGAGGCGGACGGCCCCGCGATGATCCTGGCCATGGTGAAGGCAGGCCTGGGCTACACGCTGATGCCGACCTGCGGATGCCAAGCGGACATAGCGGCCGACGGTCTGCACGTGCGCGAAACGACGCCCGCCATCCAGCGCCCGATGAGCATCGTTACACGCAGCGCGCTGCTGGACGAGGTAAAGGTGGCGACGCTGGTCCGGCTGGCGCGGACCGAAGCGGTGCGGCTGGCCGGCGGCGGCACGTTCGGCGCCGTGGCACTCTGCCCTGAGCAGCCGGTCGAGCCGACGGCCTCGTGGCGCAAGCGCGTGCCGCTGCGTCTCGTGACGGACCGCTGAACCCGCAAGGAGCAGCGCAGGAGGGCCGTGTCCGAGTGACTGCCTGACCGGCCACCTGGCCGTTGCGGCTATCGCAAAGCGGCATGTTGCCCATGCCGTTTCAGTATTTCACGTCCCCTTCGATTTTCGGCCATTCCGGGGTTGCCCGACCGTAGGGCAGACCCGACCGGGCAAAAGACCCGGCGGCAGGCAGGAAGTCACATGAAGGACCATGACCCCGGCACCTATCGGCTGCGCCAAGCCTCTCGCGCTCTACTGGTTGCCGGCACCTGCCTTGCCGCCGCCGGTTACGTCGATGGAGCGCGGGCGTTCGACACGACGCTGGGCGACTGGCAGGTCAACATCGATACCACGCTGTCCTCCAGCGTCGCCGTGCGGACGTCGGACCAGGACTACCGGTTCATCGGCACGGTGAACGGCGGCAAGCTCGGCGTTGCCAACGCCGATGACGGTGACCTTAATTTCAAGTCCGGCGACGTGGTGGGCGCGGCACAGCGGATCACAACGGAGGTGCAGGTCAAGCGCGACGATTACGGGCTGTTCCTGCGGGCGACCGGCTTCATCGATCCGGTGATCGACAGCGAGGACACCGCGTTCAAAAGGCTGAGCCGCGCGGCCGAGCGCGACATCGGCGGCGACCTTCGGTTGCTGGACGGCTACGTCTTCGCCAGCCCGAAGATTTTCGACCACATCTTCGACGTGCGGGTGGGCGCTCAGGCGCTGAACTGGGGCGAGAGCACGTTCATCATCTTCGGCATCAACTCGATCAACCCCCTCGACGCGACCGCGCTGCGCACGCCGGGCTCCGAACTGCGCCAGGGCTTCCTGCCGATCCCCGTCGTCGACATCAAGACCGACCTCGTGGCCGGCGTCTCGCTGGAGGCGTTCTGGCAATTTGCCTGGAAGCGCGCCCGGCTGGAGCCGGACGGCTCGTTCTTCGGCACCAACGACGACGTGCTGGACGGCGGCACCTATGCCAACCAGGACAACCTGTTCCCCGACAACAGCCGCGCGATCTACGGAGTCAACATCGCCGGCAACGACCTGTTCGGCGGTGCGATCCCGCGCAGCCTCGACCGGCAGCCCACGACGCTCGATGAGTTCGGCGTCGCGCTGCGCCGTAGCTTCTCCAGCCTGGGCGATGCCGAGTTCGGGCTGTATTTCGAGAACTATCACAGCCGCACGCCGTTCGGGTCGTACAGGACCGGCAACGAGACTGCGGCGCTGCCCGTGCCGCTCAGCGTCCTGTTCAACCCCGGCTACGCCACGCGTACCTACAACACCACGGCGTCTTACTTCGCCGACTACCCCAAGGACATTCACCTGCTTGGCCTCAGCTGGAACTTTCAGGGGCCGGCGGGCGTGGCCATACAGGGCGAAGTATCGAGCCGCCTCAACCAGCCGATCGAACTGGCTTCGGCCGACCTCGCCCTGGCGGCCGAAGTTCCCGCCCTGCGCGGCGCCATCAAGGCGTTCGGGGCGTTCGCACCGGCGACGCTGACTTTGGCCTTGAACGCGGCCCTGAACGACCCGGTGGTCCGCGCGCTGAACAACGCGCTGTCGTCCGATACGATCATCGACGGGTGGAAGCGCTACCCGGTCATCCAGGCGCAGCAGACGGCGACCAAGCTGTTCCCCGCGATCCCCAGCCTCAGCATCAACAGCGTGGCCCTGGTCGGCGAGGTCGGGTTCGACTACGTGGCCGATTTCCCGCGGAACCGCGGCCTGTTTGGTCAGACATACTCCACGAACGTGAACTCCGCCTTCACCCGGGTGGCGGCGATCGGCAACATGCCGTTGTCCAGCAAGGGCCTGGCGACCCAGTTCTCCGGCTCCTACACCATCGCCACCGTCATCGACGTGCCTAACGTATTGCCTTACGGCATCGACATGAAACCGGTCGTCTCCCTGCGGCACGATTTCGTCGGCACCAGTCCGATCGGCGTGAACACCTTTGTCGAGAACACGGCGGCCGCAAGCGTCGGGGTCACGTTCAACTACCTGCAGGCCTGGAGCGCAGGCTTCCAGTACACCAACCATTTTCCGGTGTTCGCCGGCGGCAAATTCTACGGCCTGATCGACCGCGACTTCTTCT
Organism: uncultured Acetobacteraceae bacterium; assembly: GCA_964250355.1. Taxonomy (GTDB): domain Bacteria; phylum Pseudomonadota; class Alphaproteobacteria; order Acetobacterales; family Acetobacteraceae; genus BOG-908. The sequence goes on from CAXUGD010000040.1 coordinate 3,765, forward strand.
CGGCCACCCTGTCTTACGAATTCTAGCGCGGTAGCCACCCCAGGACGATGCAATGAAGATATTCACGACCGGCAATCCGTTTGCACCGGGCATCCCGGACCTCGACGCCCTGCGCCGCCGCGCCGCGGAGTGGGAGGCGTCGGAGGCGATCGACATGGTGCTGATCGGCTACTCGTCGATCTGGCCACAGAACATCGTGACCGCATCGATGATCGCATCCATGACCCGGCGGCTGGGCCTGATCGTGGCGCACCGTCCGGGCGTCATGCACCCCGCGCACGCCGCGCGCATGTTTGCGACCCTCGATTTCCTGTCGGGCGGCAACCGGCTGGCGCTTAATCTGGTGAGCGGGTCGTCGGACAAGGACCTGGCGCGCGAAGGCGACTACACGCCCAAGGCGGAGCGCTACGCGCGCGCCACGGACTACGTCGAGTTCCTCAAGCGCGCCTGGACGGAGGAACGCTCGTTCGACTACGAAAGCGCCTATGCCCGCGCCGCCGGCGTGCGCCTGCTGATGAAGCCGGTCGGCAGCCACGTGCCCGTTTTCATGGGCGGCGAAAGCGACGAGGCGGTGGCGTTCGGCGCCAAGCACGCCGACACCTACATGCTATGGGGCGAGCCGGTGGCGGGCACGCGCGAGCGGATCGAGCGCGTGCGCAAGGCCGCCTCCGGGCACGGGCGCGAGCCCGAGTTCTCCCTGTCCCTGCGCTTGTTCCTGGGCGACACCGACGAGGAAGCCTGGGCGAAGGCGCGGGCCGTCGAGCAGACGATCGTGGAGGCGGAAGGCTCCGGCCGCTTCCTGCGGTCGGCTGCGACCGACACGTCCGTCGGGCGGGAACGCCAGCTGGCGACCGTGCAGCAGGATGTGCACGACGAGTGTTTCTGGACGGGGTTGGTCAAGCTGCTCGGCGGTTTCGCCAACTCGGCCGCCCTGGTCGGCACGCCGGAACGCGTGTTCCGCTCGTTGCGCGCCTACCGCGACCTGGGCATCGGCGCCTTCTTGCTGACGACCGGCGATGACGGGTTCTGGGAGCCGTCGCTGGAAGAGTTCGCTGTCCGCGTGAAGCGCGAGCTGTGAACGTGCCCGCGGTTCACATACGGGACATCTCGCCCCGCCTGGCGTTCCAGGCGCGGCTGGTCGATACCGCCGTTAAAGTCGAGCTGGTGGACCGGTTGACTGCGGCCGGCATGAAGACGATCGAGATCTCCTCATTCGTGAACCCCAAGCTGGTGCCGGGGCTGGCCGACGCCACGACGGTGTTTTCGCGCGTGCGCCGGGCGCCCGGGATCAGCCTGGAATGCTGCGTCGCCAACCTGACCGGCATCAGGCGCGCGATCGACGCGGGCGCGCATGCCGCCTGGTTCCTGCTGGCCGTCGATGAAGATTTCTCCCGGCTGAACACCGGCCGGAGCATCGACGAGTCGCTGGCCGAGCTGGAGCGGATGCGCGCGGCGGCCGAGGGGTCTGGCATGCGGTTCGGCACCTACCTGATCCACGCCTTTGGCGGGCCGGCTGGCTTGCCGCGCGGACCGGCCGATATCCGGCCGTTGATGGAGCGGCTGATCTCCCTGGACGTGCGGGACTGGGTCATCGCCGATTCGAACGGCTATGCGGGTCCCGACCAGGTGCGCGCGACCGTCGGGCTTGCCGGCGCCCTCGTCGGGGTGGAGCGGTTGCGCGTGCAGGTGCACGATACGCGCGGCATGGGCCTGGCCAACATTGCCGAGCTTGGCCGCATGGGCGTGGCTGGCCTTGATACCGCGCTGGCGGGATCGGGCGGCCACCCGGCGGCGCCGGATGCGCTCGTCGGCGGTACCTGCACCGAGGACGCGGTGCAGCTGCTGGAGCTGATGGGCATCGACACCGGCCTCGACCTTTCCGCCCTCATCGAAGCCGCCAACTGGCTCGACGGAGTGCTGGGCGGAACCGGCCTGGGCTTCGTTCGGCGCTCGGGCAAAGTGCCGTCCGATCATCGCGAGGTGCGTGGCGACGTCGAGATCGCCGCTGCTTGGCAGAGAACGTGACCGCGACGATGTACGCCAACAACCTCCACGATCTCGGCGGCGGTTCGGCCAGCGGCCTGTTGCGGGACCGTGCGTTGTGGGCACCCGACAGCACGGCCCTGGTGTTCGAGGGACAGGCGTGGACGTTTGGCGCCTGGGACCGCGAGGCGAGCCGTGTGGCATCCGGCCTGATCGCGCTGGGTTTGCAGCCCGGCGACGTCGTGGCCAGTTTCATGACCAACCGGCCGGAATACCTGTTCAACGGCTACGGCATCAACCGCGCCGGGCTGGTCGGCGTGTCCTGCAACACCGCCTTCAAGGGCGCGTTCCTGCGCGCGCCCCTCGACTTCAGCCGCGCCCGCCTGCTGTTCACCGAAGCGCGGCTTGGCCCAGCCCTGCTGACGATGGAGGCGCTCCCCGCCGCGCTCGAAACGATCGTCTATGTCGATGGCGTGCCGGAGCGCGTGCCGCAGGGCGTGGCCGTGCTGTCATGGGACGAGCTGCTGGCGGGCGGCAGCTCCGGCCAGGCATTTCCGAAGGTGGGGCCATCCGATACGGGTGCGATCAGCTTCACCTCCGGCACCACGGGCCGCAGCAAGGGGGTGGTCGGGCCCAATTTGCAGGGACTGGTGATGGGGCGGGAGGCGGCGCAGGCCTTCGCGATCACGCCGCGCGACCGGCTCTACACCTGCATGCCGCTGTTCCACGGCATGGCGCAGGTCACCACGGGCTACGCGGCGATGTATGCCGGCGCCACGATGGTCCTCTCGCGCGGTTTCAGCGTGACCCGTTTCTGGGACGAGATACGCGAGAGCGAAGCCACGCAAACCAGCGCGCTCGGCTCGATGATGCACATGCTGATGACGGCGCCCCCGAGCCTGCAGGACCGCGACCACCAGGTTACCCGCGTGTTCTCCGCGCCGGCGCCGCCCGACGTGCTCTATCGTTTCGAGCGGCGCTTCGGCGTGCACGTGATCGAGGGTTACGGCTCCACCGAGATCAAGAACGTGCTGTACAACCCGATCGGGGGCCGCAAGGTGGGCTCGATGGGCAAGCCCACGGCGAGCACCATCCTGGAGATACAGGACGACGAGGGGCACGCGCTGCCGCCCGGCCAGGTGGGCGAGATCGTCTATCGGCCGCGCATGCCGAACATCATGCTGAAGCAGTATTACCGGGAGCCGGAGAAGACGCTGGCCAACATGCGCGGCCTTTGGTGGCGCACCGGCGACATGGGCTGGGTGGACGAGGACGGGTTTTTCTACTTTCACGACCGTACCGCAGACCGTCTGCGCCGCCGCGGCGAGAACATATCCTCCGCCGAAGTAGAAGGCGTGCTCGCGACGTTTCCGGGCGTGTCGGACGCTGCGGCAGTGGCGGTGAGGTCGGACGTGGGCGAGGACGAGGTCATGGCAGTGTTGGAAACCGGCGCCGAACCGGATTGGGCGGCCGTGTTCGCGCACTGCACCGCCCGCATGCCGCGCTTCATGGTGCCGCGCTATTACCGCGTGCTGAAGCCGCTGCCGCGCACGGCGACCGGCAAGGTGCAGAAGGCGATGCTGCGCGAGCAGGGCGTCACGGCCGATAGCTGGGACCACGTGGCGGCGGGCCTGACCGTGCCGCGCCAAGGCTGAGGGGGAACATGCGATGAAGATCGGTATCGTTGGCGCGGGCTTCATCGGCCGCGCGGTGGCGCGGCTCGCGGTCGCACACGGCCACGAGGTGATGATCAGCAATTCGCGCCATCCACGCACCCTGGCCAGTGCGATGGTGTCGATCCGCTGTCTGATCGGGTTCGCCGCCGACGCCGTGCAGTTCGGCGACGTCGTGCTGCTGGCCGTGCCGTTCTTTGCCATCCCCGACCTCGATCCCGCGCCGTTTGCGGGCAGGATCGTCATGGATGCGTGCAACTACTACCCGGGCCGCGACGAGGCAGTCCCCTCGCTCGACGACGGTTCGGCCACGACCAGCGAGATCGTGCAGCGCCAGTTGCCCGGCGCCCGCATCGTGAAGGCGTGGAACGCCATCCTCGAGCGCGACATCGAGGGTGATGCGCAACCGGCCGGAGCGCCCGGGCGCCGCGCGCTGCCGGTCGCCGGTGACGACGAGGCGGCCAAGCGTGTGGTGGCCGGCCTGTTCGACGATCTGGGCTACGACGTCGTCGATGCGGGGCCGCTGGCCCAAGGCCGGCGGTTCGAGCGCGCCCAGCCCGCCTACTGCGTGAAGCTGGACCGGCCCGGCCTGCAGGCAGCTTTGGCGCAGGCGGGGGAGCGCGTGGCCGAAGGCTCGTGGCGCGCGCCATCGGGCAAAGGCGCGTGAAGCTCGGCATCGAGGATGCCGGCAGTCTGGTCGTCCGCGCCATGCGCGCGTCCGGCTATGATGGGAGCGAGGCCAGCATCATCGCCGATCACCTCCTCGACTGCGAGTTGCGCGGCCTGGGCTATGGCGGCCTGGCACGGGCGCTCTCGATCATCGAGCGCCTGCGGGCGGCCGACACGCCGCCCCGCCCGATCACCCTGCTGCGCGAAACACCGGTCTCCGCCGCGTTCGACGGTGGCGACCAGGTCGGCTACCTGGTCGCCACCCGCGTGACCGACACCGCAATCGAAAAGGCGCGCAGCACCGGCATCGCCGTCGTCGGCGCGCACGAGACCTGGTACACCGGCATGTTCTCCTACTACCTGGAGCGCATCACCGCAGCCGGCTTCATGGGGTTGGTGGCCGGCAGCGGCGGGCATATCGTGGCGCCGGAGGGCGGCACGGAAGGCCGCTACGGCACCAACCCGATCGCGTTCGGCTTCCCGTCCACGGGCGCGCCGGTCATCTGGGACATCGGCACGTCCAGCGTCACCCTGGCCGAGGTGATCCTGAAGATGCGGCTGGGCGAGGAGCTGCCGCCCGGCCTGGCGTTCGACGCCGAGGGCACGCCCACGCAGGATCCGATGGCGGCGCTGGCGGCTCGCGCGTTCCGCGTGTGGGGCGGGCACCGCGGCTCAGGCCTCGCCATGGTGGTCCAGCTCCTGGGCATGATGTGCGGCGCTGCTTCCGCACCGGACGGCCTGCGCGACTGCGGGTTCTTCATGCTGGTCGTGGACCCGGCAGCGCTGACCGACGCCGCGCGTTTCAAGGTGCAAGTCGCGGAATACGCGGCCAGCCTGCGCGCCACCCGGCCGGAACACCCTGGCAAGCCGGTCCGCGTACCCTTCGAGCGCTCCCTACAGGAGCGCAAAGCGCGGCAAATGGCAGGCACGATCGAGGTAGCCGACGAGGTCGTGATGCAGCTTACCAAGGTTGCCGAGGCGGTTTCCGGCCAATGATTTCTACGGACAAGCCTGCGACGGTCGAGCGCGAGGGATTGCACGCCCATGTTCGGCAGCACGGCTGCCGCTTTACGCCCCCAGCGCCGCCGAGCGGACTGGATGAGCGCGCCTGTTTGGAAGCCGTGCATCACATACATCTGCAACCGAGGTACGCTGTTGAGGGCTGGCCGTACAGGTAGCGGGCTCACACCCGACACTACTCAAGACCGCATCCCAGGCGCTCCACCACCTCCACCTCCGGGCTAAAGTGGGACGTCGCGTGGACCAGTTCCTCGGGCCGGCCAAGCAGGTACCCCTGCCAATAATCGCAACCGAGATCGCGCACGATGTTCAGGTGTTCCGCCGTTTCGATCCCTTCTGCAGTGGTTGCAATCCCGAGCTCCCTCGCCATTCCGACCACACCCCGAACGATCGCCCGCGAGGCTTTGCTGGTGGGCATTTCGCGGATGAAACTCTGATCGATCTTAATGACGGAGAAAGGGTATTTGCGCAGGTGGTCCAACGACGTTTGACCGACCCCGAAATCATCAAGGATGATACCTATGCCCATGGCGTGAATCTCGTCGAGCAGATCAAGCGTCGCCTGATTGATGTCGAGAAAGGCAGTTTCCGTGACTTCGATGTCCAGGCGTGTCGCAGGTATGCCGGTCTCCGCGAGAACACGGCGCAGGTCCGATAGGAAGACGCGGTCGCGGAGCTGCAGTGGCGAGACATTTATTGCTATTCGGATGTCGGGAGCAAGGAATGCTGCCTGCGCACAGGCCTCCCGCAGCACCCATCGGCCCAGGTCGAAGATAAGCCCGCAATCCTCCGCCAAGGGCACGAAATCGGAGGACGGCACGAATTGACCGTTCCGACGCCATCGGACAAGAGCCTCCATTGCTACCGGGCGTCGCGAGTTAAGCGCGGCGATCGGCTGGAACATCAGGCTCAGGCCGCCTGCCTTGATAGCGTGCGCGAGCTCCTGCTGCAATTGCATCCGTCTTTCGAGCCTGTGCCGTAGCTCTTCGTCGAACAGCCGCCACGTTCCGCGTCCGTCAGCTTTAGCTTGATACAGCGCGGCGTCGGCACTTTTCAGCAGACCCTCCGCGGTCGCGCCTGTCATGCCCGCCATAGCGATCCCGATGCTCACACCGACCTCAAGGACGAGCCCATTTGCGCCGTAGGGCAGTGACAGCTCGGATATCATCCTGCGAGCAATGCCGAGTACCGCCTGCTCCTTCTGGTCGAAGATCGCTACGGCAAACTCGTCGCCTCCGAGTCGCGCGCAGATGTCGTTCTCTCTTAGAAGGGATTGTAGCCGGTCGGCAAACATCCTGAGAAGCCCGTCGCCTGTGGCATGGCCATAACGGTCGTTAACACCCTTGAAGCCGTCGAGATCGAGGCAAAGCACGGCAGCCTGTGGATCGGCTCTCAGAGATACGGCTGTCTCCAACTTTTCCCGAAAGCGGCGGCGGTTTGACAAGCCGGTCAACTCATCGAAGCATGCCAGAAACGCAGCCCGATCTTTCGCAGCCTTCTTCTCGGTGATGTCGGATCCCACTCCACGATACCCCCGAAACTCGTTGCCCGTCTCGAGCTTCGGCTTGCCGGTCAATGCCCACCACATCTGCCTATTCCCAAGCCGTACGGCTACCTCGACTTCCCGGAAGGCAAGCCGGCAGCCAATCAGAGCTTCGATTTCGTTACTCCTACGGCGGCCTGCCGCAAGCGACGCGAGGTTCGCACTGTCGCCAGTCCTGAGCAGGTCGTTCAACTCCTCGCCCAACAGCTTGGAGGCCGGAATGCCTGCAACCTCCGCAAAACGCGCCGAAACATGGGTCAGTCGGCCTTGGGCATCCGTCTCCCACAGCCAGTCCCCCGCTGAGTCCTCGAAATCCCTGAGCAAGAGGTCAATGGTCGCCCTTCCATCGGACTGTTCGATTTCGGCGACGACACGCCTGATGAGTGCTCGATTGACATAGAGCAGACAGAACAGCGATAACGACGTGTAGCCCGTCAGCAGAAACGTGCCCCCGGGATCCCTGATGCTGGACACGAGACAGATGGAGACGAGCCCTCCCGCCGTGACCGGACCCCAGAACGCAAAGGCAACCGAGCACGGCGTCACCATCGCCGGCGTGGACATCATTCCAATAATGATGCCGTAGAGCAATGCGCGCTGTCCTGGATCGGAGTGGCTCATCAGGATGATTTCGAGTATCGCCCAGGCTGTGCCCAAGAACAGGCCTGCCGTGATGAAACGCCTCAGCATCTGGTCTGTGCCGCCGCAGGCTTCCGGCGAATGTCGAAGCCAACGCAGCGAGTTTACAGAAACCCCCAAATAGCTTGCTGAAATCAAGCCCGTAGCGCCCAGCAGCAATAGGTGTAGGCCGAGGTTCCAATACTCCCATACTGTAAGAACTGCAGTAATCTCGCCTGTGACCGACATGACGAGCATGCAGATCGCAACCGAATTGACTTGGTGAACGCGAACGCGAGCAGCCATCGGCGGCGGATAGTCGGCCAGTGAGCAGGCTCGCAGCTCCCGCATGACTGCCGCTACGGCTCGCGACCCAAACCCTTCACTCGACATAGGTCTCAAGCACCGCACCACTGATACATCGGGTATGCACTTAGAATGAGAAAATTGGGTTAAGAACTCCGGCTGCGCGGGCCGGAGCTCTTCACCCATAAAACGCCGTAGCCAATTATCCAGTCACCGCCCCCTTGGCGCCGATCCTGGGCAGGAACATTCCTGTGCGGGCTACATATCTCCTGTACGTATCGGCCAGGCCGGAGCTGGAGAACTTGCGCTCCTCATGGGTCGCCGCAACGACGTAGATGCACCCGAGCACCGCCACGCACAGCCCACTAGCGACGGAACCATCCACGAGCAGGCCACCCAACCAGAATAGGAGGTAGGCCGTGTAGAAGGGATGCCTAACCCAGCCGTAAGGTCCGCCGCTGAACAGCTGCGTCGGCTGATCGTTCGTGAAGGCCAGCGTCGGCGGGGTACGACGGGTCGTCTGGATTGTCCAAGCCCAAAGGAGCAACGAGACCAGAAACATGGCCAGCCCGTATGGCCACCACCGTGTCGGCCCGCGTCGCAATACTTCGACAAAGAACGTCAGGAATGCGACCCAGCTGAGCATCGAGACGGTCCACGCACCGCGGGATCCCCGCCCCTCCCAAACAAAATGCTTGACTGTTGCCCAAACGAAACACCCGAAACAGATCGAGCCGAGAGTGAGTGGCAGGATCACTGCCCAGCGGAGACTACTCATGTCCAAATACCTGTACTGTTTCAGAATGTCGAAGTCGCCCGTAAGCCGCTGTTTCCGCCTCGTTGATACGGAGCATAGGCACCACCCTCCTTACAACATCGCACCGGTCTGTCGATAGGGCCAGGAAATTCGTGGGGAAATTGAGGCCGGCATACGTCCTCGGACCAGCCAAGTTCTGAAAACGTAAGCGCTTCCAGAACCCAACGTGGTTCGGCCTAACGCATATGCCGATAAACCCGGGTGCGATCTCGCGGATCAGGTAATCCGCCATACGTATCAGTGCGAAGACGATCTGCCCTTGAGAATGGGACGGATGACAGACCAAGCGGTTGATCTCCACGCTCACGTCATACCGCGCGGACAAGGCTTCGAATTCCTCCGGGAAGGTGGAGGCTAGCGGCAGCACCTCTCCTTCTGCCCGTTGAGCGGTGCAGACCCGCACAGATCCGATAGGGTCTGCCCCCTTGTAGAGGACCAGGGTCTGGCTGCCGTGCCCGAAATCGAACTCGTCTGAGAATTCTTCGTTAGGCTTCGGGTTAATGTATCCTTCCGAATGGTAGCATAAATGCCTGAGCTGAAAGGCTTCGCGCCTCGTCCAACTGTCAGTAGCCAGCCTGATACGGAGAAGTTCAGGCCGGAAGGAACGTTCCTGCCGGACGGCAAGGTTGCTCGTACCGCGATCGCAGTCGGCGTTTTGGGGTAGGCTCATCATCCAGCCCTCCCACTGGTCCGGAAAGGCTGGCAGGCCGAGCTGTTACCAAGCTTTCTACGTAATGAGTTCCAGTTTTTTAAGCTCTCGATCATAGGGCGACTCCAGTTGTCCAGAATGGACGACCGAGCTTATCATTAACAGTTCATAAAGACTCTCCATGTTAATGGATGGCTGTATAAAAAGGAGCCGGTGTTGCTCGGCTCTGCTTTTCTGTCGTGCCGGGTTTGTCGGAAGGAAGTCAGAGTGCGTGAGCCTGGTGAAGTCGACTTAGACGCAACGGATCCAGCCAGGAACATGCTCGCCATAGGTGTAATCATTTCGGAATTTGAGGCGCGTTTCGAACGCGAGGGGGGGCTGGTGGGTGATGATTTCCACCGGGAATGGGAGGCACTCATCGATAGGTGGTGGGCGCTCGCGGCGCAGTATGAAGATCAAACATCTCCAAATACTACATCCGAGATGTCGATTAGTTACTCTGCTAGCGTCATGCGCATGTCTAGACCACCGAAAACTCCTGTATTCTGATGCATGATCACTGCCTTGAACCGCCGGGTGTTCCACCCCTACGCAGGAAACATCCTCAAAACGATAGAGGATGCCGAGGCGGCAAAGGCCGAGCCGATGCATGCCATCGGTGCGGGCTGGGCGTAGTTCCGTAGGCTTGCAGGGCGGGACCACGGCCTGCCTTTGACCCACGTGGTGGTGTAAGGCTCACCTAATGGAGCGGAGCGAGCCCATGCGTCGCGGGAACCAGCGTCTCCTCCGCGATCCGGCTTGCCTGCTTGCCAGTCTTGTCGATCCGCAGGGTGAAGGCCTGCCCGGTTTCGTCCAAGGACGACAGTGTGGCTAGAGGGTAGCCGATGTCGCGTGTTTCCACCTGGAGTTTACTGTCGAACACAAGGCGTAGCTGCGCGGTCAGCAATGGACGGTTTGCCGACTGCGGATGCTGTGCGTCGAACGCCCGGCTGTCGCCAGCCCGCCAGAGCTCGGAAAAGACGGATGGCGAGATGCGCCTGTCTTGCAGGAGCTCGATGGTCCCCTGACCGCCGACGAGTGCAAAACGTTGCTCTACCACGTAACCGCCCTGGTCCTCGACAGGCAAGGGTTCGACGTTTCTCGGGCTAGACACGCCAGGAGGTACGGCGAGCGCCGGTTGCAGGTCGATATTCGGAGCACGATAGACCGTGCTCAGAACCTGACCCTCTTCGGTCACGACCACCAGCGACGTGTTGTGGTAACTCTGGTACACGGTCAATTCCATCGACGGGAGAAGGTCGATGCAACCACCGGCGCTCGCGATCTGGCGGTCTTTGCCATCCGGCATCGGTCGATGTGTCTTGCTGTCTCCGTTCGGCAGAGTGAGGATCGCGAGCGCTTCCGATGACACGCACATCACCCCCGGGCGTACAGGGTGCGCAATCTTGGCAGATGCTGGTTGTTTAGCCGCCCACCACCCAGCAAGAAGACCAACCCACACGTAGCGCTGCATAAGGCGACCCCTGTGTAGCGATACGCGTCGCGTTCCACCGGAGCTTGTTAACGCTGCAGGTACAATGGTGGTTTGGCGTGCACCAGGACAGCGCAGCCTTGATCCCGTCTTCGTCAGGGCGCCTAAGTCCGGCGGGTCCAAGGTCCAGCACGGCTC
>CAXUGD010000040.1:14721-14982 GCA_964250355.1 uncultured Acetobacteraceae bacterium
CCACGCGTTTGGCCCCCGCGGGGCTGGCTGCCCCGGGGGCGGCGGCCGGGGCCCCGCCGAGGGGGCGGGGCTGGCGGGCGACGGGGTAGGGGGTACTGCCCCAGCTGGGCACGGCGACTTGCAGGGTGCCCAGGCGCGTATCGACCAGCACGTGGAGCAGCGGGCCGGCCGAACGCACGTCCAGGATCGTGCCGTCCACCTGGTTGTCGGCGGCGGCCTCGGCGTCCAGCAAAGCGATGCGTTCGGGCCGCAGGCAGAGCG
>CAXUGD010000041.1:0-14866 GCA_964250355.1 uncultured Acetobacteraceae bacterium
GTACCACGGTCGGCCGACGGCGTTGTCCAGGCAGACGCGCATGAAGCAGTGGTCGAGCCGGATCGGCCACCGGTGGGCCGCGGCCGCCGCCGGCAGTTGCTCCCGCGTCAGTTCGAGCCATCTCCCAACCAGCCATGAACGATCCACGGCCGCCCCCCCTGATCGTGTCGCTGACGTTGGACGCAGCCGCCCAAGCCTGGTTTGACGCCTGCCGCAGCGCGCATTTTCCGCCCGACCGGCTGGTCGTGGGCGCCCCCGTCACGATGTTCCACGCCCTGCCGGGCGAGTGCGAGCCACGCGTGGCCGCCCTGGTGGCGGGGCTGTGCGCCTCGGCCGCGCCGTTTCCGGTGGCGGTGAGCGGACTGCGCTTTCTCGGGCGCGGCGTCGCCTACGCCCTTAGCGCGGCTCCTGCCGTGGCCATCCGCCGAGAGATCGCCGCGGCACTGGCGGGCGAACTGACGCCGCAGGACCGCCAGGCATGGTCGCCGCACGTGACGGTGCAGAACAAGGCGACGCCGGAGCAGGCGCGGCAGACGCTGGCGATGCTGGCGGGCCAGGCGGTCCCGAGCCCGATCGAGGCTACCGGACTGGCAGTGTGGCGCTACCGCGGCGGGCCGTGGGACGCGGTGATGAGCGCACGTTTCGCGGGCCAGCCTTGACGCGGGCGGGCCGTGGCGGCGAAGCTGGCCCCATGCATATCGTCATCGTCGGCGGCGGTTTTGCGGGTGCGGCTTGCGCACTGCACCTCCTGCGCGACCATCCGGGGCTCCGTGCAGCGCTCACGGTTGTCGAGCCGCGCGCCACCCTCGGGGCCGGGCTGGCCTACTCTACGCGGGCACCCGAGCACCGCACCAACGTGCCGGCGGCGCGCATGTCGGTGCTGCCCGAAGATCCTGACCACTTCCACCGCTGGCTGCTGGACCACGGCGCGCCCGCCCGCGATCCGGCCTGCGCCACGGCGGACGGGCGGCTGTATCCGTCGCGCGCCCTGTTCGGACGGTACGTGGACGCCACGCTGCGGGCGCAGGTGGCGGCGAGCCCGGGCGTGAGTTTCCGCCACCGCACCACCCGTGCGCGGGCGATCGTCCCCCGAGACGGGGGTTTCGAGATCGCGCTCGAGGATGGCCAGGCGATCCAGGCGAAGGCTGCCGTGCTCGCCGTCAGCCACACCGCGCCGGACGTGCCCGCCGTGCTCCGCGGCTGCCGCGCCGTGATCCCCGACCCCTGGGACACCGGGGCCTTGACGGCCATACCGGCCGAAGCCCGCGTGGTTCTGGTGGGCACCGGCCTGACCGCCTGCGACGTGATCGCCTCGCTGCTGCGGCACGGCCACCGCGGACCGATCACGGCCATCTCGCGCCACGGCCTGCTGCCCCGGCCGCGCACCCCCTTGCCGGTGGAGGCGGAGGGCGAGTTCTCCCAGCAGCCAGAGACCAGGGCCAGCCTGCTGCTGCGTCGCGCCCGCCGCGCGATACGGCTCGCCGCCCGAGGCGGGCGCCCGTGGGAAAACGTGATCGACGCGTTGCGTCAGCAGGCCGGCGCTGCCTGGGGCGCGCTGGACTGGACGGAACGGCGCCGGGTGCTGCGCCACTTGCGCACTTACTGGGACGTGCACCGTTTCCAATGCGCACCGCAGATCGACCAGGCGGTAACCGGTGCCCAGGCCAGCGGCGCCCTGCACATCCGGGCGGCGCGGCTGATGGCCGCGGAAGAGGGGAGTGCAGGCATCGCCCTGCACGTCGCGCCGCGCGCGGCCGATCGGCCCGAAACCCTGGTCGCCGACCTGGTGGTCAACTGTACGGGTCCTGGCCACCGGTCGGTGACTGCCTCCCATCCCGTGCTGCGCGGCCTGGCCGATGCCCGGGGATTGCAGGCGGACCCGGCGCAGCTTGGCATCTGGGTGGATGGGGACAGCCGGGTTCTGAGGACGGACGGGACAGCCTGGCCCAACCTGTTCGTGGCGGGTCCGCTGGCGCGCGGCACCTTCGGCGAACTGATGGGCCTGCCGCAGGTCAACACCCAGCCGAGGCAGGTGGCGGCCATGCTGGGTGCGCTGTGCCGGGCCGCGGTGCCGCCGCTGGAGCTCGGCCTGCCCGCGTGGTGAGCGCACGGGCGAGGGTGGCCGGGATCATCGGCTACCCGGTCGCCCATTCCCGCTCGCCCCGCCTGCATAACTATTGGCTGGCGCGCGCCGGGATCGATGGCGCCTACGTTCCCTTGCCGGTGGCGCCGGCCGACCTGCCGGCCGCCATAGCCGGCCTGCGTGCGGCGGGTCTGGCCGGCGCCAACGTGACCATACCCCACAAGGAAGCGGTGCTGGCATTGTGCACCGACCTGGACGAGGCCGCCCGCCGCTCCGGCGCGGTGAACACGCTGGTGTTTAGTGATCGCGGCATCCACGGCAGCAACACCGACGGCGCGGGATTTCTGGCCAACCTTGCCGCCCATGGCGTGCCGCCCGGTGGCTCCGCCCTGCTGCTTGGCGCAGGAGGCGCCGCGCGGGCCATTGCGGCGGCCCTGCTCCGCGTCGGCACCGCGGTCACCCTATGCAACCGCACGCCCGGCCGGGCGGAGGTGTTGCAGGACGCGCTTCCGGGACTGCGGATCACCGGTTGGGCGCGGCGCAGCGAAGCGCTGGCCGGCCACGGCCTGCTGGTCAACACCACGTCGCTCGGCATGGGTGGCCAGCCGCCGCTGGAGATCGATCTGGCGGCGGCGCCCCGGACCCTGGTCGTGGCGGATATTGTCTATGTTCCGCAGCAGACACCGTTGCTGGCGCAGGCGCAGGCGGCGGGGCTCCGCTGCATACCTGGCCTGGGCATGCTGCTGCACCAGGCGGTTCCCGGCTTTGCCGCCTGGTTCGGCGCTACACCGGTGGTGGACCAGGCGGTTTACGACCTGATCGCCGCCGACATTCCGCTGCGATGAGGATCGTGGGCCTGACCGGCGGCATCGGCATGGGCAAGTCCACCGCCGCCGGTGTGCTGCGGCGCGCCCGCATTCCGGTCTTCGACGCCGATGCAGCGGTGCATCGGCTGCAATCCCCGGGCGGCCGGGCGCTTCCGGCCATTGCGGCCAGCTTTCCCGGAACCGTGCGGGACGGCGTGCTGGACCGCGCCGCCCTGCGCGCGGCCGTGCTGGCCGACCCGGCCCAGCTTCGCCGGTTGGAGGCGATCCTGCACCCGCTTGTCCGGCAGGCGCAGCGGCGGTTCTTGGCGGGCGCCCGGCGTTCGGGCGCCAGTCTTGCCGTGCTAGACATTCCGCTGCTCTTCGAGACAGGCGGACACCGTCTGGTGGACCAGGTTGTGGCTGTGTCGGCGCCCCCGGCCGTGCAGCGCGCCCGCGTCCGCCAGCGCCGCAAGATGACCGACGAGCAAGCCGGGCGGATCATCGCCCTGCAGCTTGCCGACGCCGAGCGGGTCCGCCGGGCGGACGTCGTCGTCCGCACCGGCCTGTCCCGTTTCCACGCCGTGCGCGCGATCAGGCGTTGGCTCGCCGGTGTGGGCCGTAAGCCTGGCCGACTCCGGGGCACGCGCTAGACTGCGGTCAGCGGCTTTGGAGCGCTATCTTGCTGTCACCCCATCTTTTGTCGATATCATCCGGCATTGCCAGCCAGCGCTCCGTGCTGTTTGACACGGAGACGACCGGCCTGGACCCGGCAACCGGCGACCGCATCCTGGAGATCGCGGCCATCGAGCTGCTGCGCGACTTGCCGACCGGGCGCCACTTCCACCGCCTGATCGACCCCGAGCGGGACGTGCCGGAGGACGCGACCCGGGTGCATGGCTATGCGCGCAGCCACCTCATGGGCCAGCCGCGCTTCGCCGAGATCATCGACGCGCTGCTGGAGTTCCTGGGCGACGCACCCCTGATTGCCCACAACGCGGCCTTCGATTTCGCCTTCGTCAACGCCGAGATGGCCCGCCTGTCGCTGCCGCCGCTGCACGAGGCGCGGATGATCGACACGCTGGCGCTGGCCAAGGCACGCTTTCCCGGCATGCCCAACAGCCTGAACGCGTTGTGCAACCGCTTCGCCATCGACTTGTCGGAACGCACCACGCACAACGCGCTGCTGGACTGCCGGCTACTGGCCGAGGTGTATGTGGAGCTGACGGGGGGTCGGCAGCGCGGCCTCCATCTGGGCAGCGCCGGCCAGGCCGAGCAGTTCGCCACCTACACCCGCCCGGCGCATCGTACGCCTCGCCCAATCGTTGTGAGCGAGGCGCAGTTGGCCGCCCATGCCGCGTTCGTGGCACGGCTGAAAGATCCGGTCTGGCTAGCCGCGTAGGTTAGCGGCGCCACCAGCCTTTTTTTCTCTCGGCCGTCGCGGTCTCGGCCGAGCCGATCAGGATGGGCTGCACAGGTGGCGCCGCGACCGGCTCCGGCGCGGTGAGGCTCTCGGCCGGCGAGGGCGCGGGCGGCTCCATCTCGGCCGTTGGCTGGGGCGCTTCGGCCAAGACCGGTTCGTCTGGCTCGGCTTGCCTGGCCGGCTCGGCCGGGGGCGGCAGGGGAAGGGGATCAATCCGCTCGGGCGGTTGCGGGGCGTCTGCCACCGGCAACGCTTGCGGTCGCATCTCGGCCTGCTCGAGCGCGTCGAAGATGTCCAGGCCCGCGGTGGCGAACGGGTCGGCCGGTGTCGGCCCGACATAGGCGGGAACCGGCAGGTCAATTGGCACCGCCGCCAGAGCAGGGGAAGCAGCCTCATCCTCCTCGCCAGGCTTGCGCCTGCGCCGTCCGCCCCGGCGTCCGCGTTTGGCGCGGGCCTGCTCCGCCTCGCCCTCCGCCCGCGATGCTTCCACTGGCGTCTGGTCCGGCGGCGTTTCGAGGGCAGGTGGGGTTGCTTGACCAGCCGCCTCGGCATCCCGTGCCGCGGCCTCGAACGCCTCCGCCGCGCCATCGTGGCCCGGCACGGGAACCGGCATCTCTGTTGCCCCCGCCGGATGGAGGATGTCGGGTTGCTCGGCCCCGTCCGGCATGGGTGCCGCGGAATCCATCACCGCCGTGCCATCCTCGCGCCGTCCGCCACGCCGCCGGCGTCGGCGTCGGCGTCGGCGCTGCTCGCCCTCCGCAGCCGTCTCCCCGGGTACGTGGTCGGCGTCGGTCGTGTAGTCGCCGGCCATCGACAGGTTGGCGGAGGCGCCAGCTTCGACCCGCGTCTGGTTCATGACTAGATCGTCGTCGTCATCTGCGATGTCGGCCTCGCCGGCATCCTCTTCCGGCATCGCCTGGGCCTGCGGTGCGGTGAGCGCCGGAAGGTCCTGCGGTACCGCGGCCCGGACCTTGTCGATGCGGGTCTGCGCCGGCAGCAAAGTATCGTCAGTGGCGAAGCACACCGACATGCCGTAGCGCGCCTCGATCTCGGTCAGCCGCTGGCGCTTGTTGTTGAGGATGTACAACGCCGTGGTGGCGGCCAGGTGCACCAGGATCTCGGCAGCCCGCCGCTTGCCGCCCTCCTCCTCGATCTCGCGCAGCACGTGCAGCGCCGCGCTCTCCGTGCTGCGCACATGGCCGGTGCCGCCGCACGAGGCGCACACGTTCAGGCTGGTCTCAGCCAGCGACGGCCGCAGCCGCTGCCGGCTCAGCTCCAGCAGGCCGAAATGGCTGATATGGCCGATCTGGATGCGCGCGCGGTCGTGCCGCAGCGCGTCAGCCATCCGGCGCTCGACCATCGCGTTGTGCTTCTTGCTCTCCATGTCGATGAAGTCGATTACGATCAGCCCGGCCAGGTCGCGCAGGCGCAGCTGGCGGGCGGCCTCCTCGGCCGCTTCGAGGTTGGTGCGCAGCGCCGTCTCCTCAATGCCGCGCTCGCGGGTGGACCGGCCGGAGTTCACGTCGATGGCGACCAGCGCTTCGGTCTGGTTGATCACCAGGTAGCCGCCGGAGCGAAGCTGGACGGTGGGACTCAGCATCGAATCCAGCATCGATTCGACCTGGGAGTGGGCAAACAGGGGCTGGGCACTGGCCGGCCACAGCTGCACCTTTTTTACGTGGGTCGGCATCAGCATGCGCATGTAGTCGCGTGCCGCGCGCCAGCCGTCCTGCCCATCTACCAGCAGCTCGTCCACGTCGCGCGAGTAAACGTCGCGTATGGCGCGCTTGATCAGGCTCGCTTCCTCGTGGATCAGCGCGGGCGCCATCGACTGCATGGTGCGCTCGCGTATGTCGTCCCACAGGCGGAGCAGGTACTCGCCGTCGCGGGTGATCTCGGCCTTGGGCCGCGCTGCCCCGGCGGTGCGCACGATCAGGCCCATGCCGCGCGGTATCTCCAGCTCGGCGGTGACCTCCTTCAGCCGCCGCCGGTCCGCGGCCGAGGTGATCTTGCGCGAGATGCCGCCGCCGCGCGGCGAGTTGGGCATCAGCACGCAGTAGCGGCCTGCGAGCGAGATGTAGGTGGTCAGGGCCGCACCTTTGCCGCCGCGTTCCTCCTTGACGACCTGGACCAGCAGGATCTGCCGACGGCGGATCACCTCCTGTATCTTGTAGCTGCGCAGGAACCGGGATGGCTGGCGGGGTGGGCGGGCCTCCTCGCCGGCTTCGAGCTCGCCGCCGACGGTCTCCGGGGCCGGGCTGTCCTCCCCGGCAACCTGCCGCACGCGGCCCAGTTCGGGCGATTCTGAAAAGGCCGGGTCCGACGAAGCCGGATCCAGCCCGGCCGCCGATTGGGGTTCCTCGACGGCATCGGCCTGTGCGGGTTCGGTGGCCTCCAATGCGGTATCGGCGCCGAGGGCTGCGGTCTCTGCCTCATCCCCGGACGGCGCCGCTTGAGGGTCATCGGCCTGCGCTGCGCCTTCGCTCGCGATCGTCTCGGCCGGAAACAGCAGGGGCTGGGCGGCCTCTGTCGCCTCCGGCCCGTCGTCCAGGGTCGTCGTGTCGGCCGTCAGCGCGGCGGCGGGCTCCGCCTGGGGCAAAGGCGAGGGAGAGGGCACATCGTCGTCCTCGTCCTCCTCCGCGCGCGCCTCTTCCTCCTGCATGGCGACCAGCCGTTGGCGGTCGGCTACCGGGATCTGGTAGTAGTCGGGGTGGATTTCGCCGAAAGCCAGGAAGCCATGGCGGTTGCCGCCATACTCAACAAAGGCGGCCTGCAGGCTTGGCTCTACGCGAACCACTTTTGCGAGGTAGATGTTGCCCTTGAGCTGTCGGCGGGAAAGTGTTTCTACGTCGTAATCTTCGAGGCGGTTACCGTCCAGCACCACCACACGGGTTTCTTCCGCGTGGCTGGCGTCGATCAGGAGGCGCTTGGTCATCTAGTCTGAAACTCCGGAGGCCCGGCCTGGCGCAACCGCCCCGAGCAGACTCTGCATACGGGGGCGCGGCTTGACGGGTGAATTTTTTCGGGGTGGGGGGCCACGCGCGCACGCCGTTGCCGTGGGACAAGGCGCCCCGCCGCAAAGCGGCCGAGGGTTGCCTGGTCTGTGGTGCGGCGCTGCGCTGTGCTGACATGGCCTTTGGTGAGGTTGCCGCGGCGCAGGCGCCGTAGGCAGGAGCTGTCGAATCGCGCCAGGCGCGTATGCGGCGCCCGGGAAGGCTGCACGCTCTTGACACATGACGTAAAGATGTGCGGACCGCAAGTGCACGGGCCAGCTGCGGGCCGGAACGGCGCCGTGTTGCCCCGCTCTGCCAGCGCGCGCAACGCTCCGGGCGATCTGTCTGATGGTTAATCATCACCTAACCTCGCCTTTCACATCGGTCGTGTAAGGCTAGCGCCCATGCCCGGTGATCCTGCCTATACTCGCCGCGTAGTGCTGGGCCACGGTGTCGGCGCGGCGCTGCTGCTGCCATCCACCCTGCAAGCGGCAGCACAGCCGGCTGGCCCCCGGCCCACGGCAGGCCGCCATGTGAGAACGGCGCGCACGGCGCCCCTGGTGGTGCTCGATCCTGGCCACGGCGGACGCGACCCCGGTGCGGTCGGCGTCTCGGGCACGTATGAGAAGAACATCGCGTTTGCGGCCGCCGGTGAACTGGCCCGGCAGTTGCGCGCCACCGGGCGCTACCGCGTGGTGCTGACCCGCGAGAACGACGTGTTCATCCCGCTGGAGGACCGTGTCGCCATGGCGGAGGCGCATGGCGCCAGCCTGTTCATGTCGCTGCACGCCGATGCCGTGGCCGATGGCGGGGTGAGCGGTGCCAGCGTCTATACCCTGGCCGCAACCGCGTCCGACGCGCAGACGGCCAGGCTGGCCGTCCGCGAGAACGCGGCGGATGCGGCACCCGCTCCGCTGGCGGCCGGTGTTTCGCCCCATGTTGCCGCCATCCTCGCCAGCCTCGTGCGGCACGAAACGCGGGTCGGATCGGCGCACCTGCAGCAGCAGGTGGTGGCCTGCCTTAGCCGTGACGCCAAGCTGCTGGACAACCCCGCCCGCCACGCCGGCTTCGCCGTGCTCAAGGCTGCCGCTGTACCAAGCGTGCTGGTGGAGATGGGATTCATGTCGAACCGGCACGACGAGGCTGCGTTGCGGCAGCCGGCGCA
Source organism: uncultured Acetobacteraceae bacterium (assembly GCA_964250355.1). Classification (GTDB taxonomy): domain Bacteria; phylum Pseudomonadota; class Alphaproteobacteria; order Acetobacterales; family Acetobacteraceae; genus BOG-908. The sequence continues at coordinate 8,468 of CAXUGD010000041.1, forward strand.
TCGTGCCATGGTGGCCTCTGCACTTCGCCGTGCGGTTGACGGCTTCTTCGCGTCCGAAGGCCAGCTGACGGCGCCTATCGGCTAGGTCGGACACGCCGGTATCGGATCCTCGGCTTTCAGCCCGGTGGCCGCTTTGGGATGAAGTTGAGCGATTGATGGACGGCCCACGCGAACGCTTGACCGTGCCTTCCCGGACTGCCGCGGCAGCTTCGCCGCCAAAGCCGCGGCGCCGCCAAAGCCGCGTGCTGGCCTTTGTGCGCGGCCTGTTCGGATTGCTGTTTGCCGTCGGCCTGGTGGGGGCCGGGGCGGTGGGCCTAGTCGGCTGGAACCTGTACGACCGGTACTCCGCCGACCTGCCCACGCTGGACGGGCTGCGGACCTACCAGCCCCCGGTAATGAGCCGGGTCTATGCCGGCGACGACCGGCTGATGGCCGAACTGGCCACCGAGCGGCGCATTTTTGTGCCCATCTCGGCTATTCCCGAGCAGGTCAAGCGTGCGTTTATCGCGGCGGAAGACCAGAATTTCTACACCCATCGCGGCGTGGATCCGTTTGCCATCGCCCGCGCCGCCTTTACCGACTTGCAGCGCCTGGGCCAGTCCCGCCGGCCGGTTGGCGCGTCCACCATCACGCAGCAGGTGGCCCGCAACATGGTGCTGGGCTCGGACGCCCTGACGTCGGAGCGCAAGTTGAAGGAGGCTCTGCTGGCTTTGCGCATCGAGCATGTGCTGAGCAAGCAGCGTATCCTGGAGCTCTACCTGAACGGGATCTATCTCGGGCAGGGTTCCTATGGCGTCGCGGCCGCCGCGCAGGCGTATTTCAACAAGCCGCTGGACCAGCTGACGTTGGGCGAGGCGGCCATGCTGGCGGCCCTGCCGAAATCACCCAGCAACTACAACCCCTTCCATTTTCCGGACGCAGCCAAGGTGCGCCGCGACTGGGTGCTGGACCGCATGGTGGAAACCCATGCGGCGACGGCGCCCGAGGCGTCTGCGGCGCAGGCCGAACCGCTGACGCCCAACCGCTACCGGCCGCCGGAGACGGTGGCGGGCGGCGCGTGGTTTGCCGAGGACGTCCGCCGGCAACTGGTTGAACGTTTCGGCCAGGACCAGACCAGCGAGGGTGGCTTGGTCGTGCATACCAGCTTCGATCCTGCTTTGCAGGCGGAGGCCGACCAGGCATTGCGGGCCGGGCTGATGCATTACGACCGCGCGCACGGGGGATGGCGCGGACCTGTCGGGCGTATCGGCAGCATGGCGGCGCTGAGCGGTGACTGGGCGGACGCTCTGGCTAAGCTGCCCAAACCCGCCGGCCTGCTGCCCGAGTGGCGCGTTGCGGTGGTGCTGGACACGACTGCTTCGGCCGCACGCCTGGGCTACCTGCAAACCGGCGCCGACGGGGCGGCACAGCCGCGCACCGGCGAGATCGAGCTGTCCAGCCTGGGTTGGGCACGGCCGGTGCTGTCCGGTGGTGGCCTGGGTGGACCGCCGCGCCGCATGGCCGACGTGCTCGTGCCGGGCGACATGGTGATGGTGCGTCCGGAGGAGGGCACGGCCGAGATGCGGGTGGCCGGGCACCGGTCCGGCCGTGGCCAGACACGCTCGGCCGTGCTGACGCTAGATCGCCTGACGCTGTGCCAGATCCCGCGGGTGGCGGGCGCCCTGGTGTCGCTCGATCCGCGCACCGGCCGTGTGCTCGCCATGTCCGGCGGCTGGAGTGGCGAGGCGAGCAAGTTCAACCGCGCATCGCAGGCACAGCGGCAGCCGGGCAGCTCGTTCAAGCCGTTCGTCTATCTGACGGCGATGGAACAGGGCATCTCGCCCAGCGCCCGCTTCGAGGACGCGCCGTTCAGCCTGGGCGATTGGCACCCGAACAACTACGAGATGACCTATGGCGGTCCGACGCCGTTGCGCATCGCGCTGGAGCAGTCGCTTAATTTGGTGACTGTGCGGGTGGCGCAGCATGTGGGCATGGACGCGGTAGCGCGGACGGCGCTGGGCTTCCACATCTACGACAGCATGCCGCATGTGTTGCCGGCGGCGCTGGGCGCGGTGGAGACGACCGTGCTGCGCGAGGCTGGAGCCTATGCCTCGCTGGCCGAGGGCGGGCGCGACGTGGTGCCCAGCCTGATCGACAGTGTGCAGGATCGCGACGGCCATGTGGTATGGCGGCCGCCGGGCCTGGTGCTGGGTGCGGGCGACCCGGCGCAGCCGCCCAACCTGACCGACCCGCGGGCGCAGCTGGCCGACCCGCAAAGCGCGTTCCAGGTCGTCAAGATGATGGAGGGCGTGGTGCGTTACGGCACCGGCAAGCCGGTTGGAGTGGGCTTGGACCGCCCGATCGCGGGCAAGACAGGGACGACCCAGGACTTCAACGACGGCTGGTTCGCCGGCTTCACGCCAGACCTCGTCACTGTGGTGTGGGTCGGCTACGACAGCCCGCAATCCCTGGGCGACAAGCAGGACGGCGCGCACGTGGCGGGGCCGATCTGGCACGATTACATGGCGGCCGTGTTGCGCGACCGCCCGGTGCTGGATTTTCGCGTGCCGGACGGCGTGACCCTGGCAAGCTGGGGCTGCGGGCGGCACGAATGCGTGGACGCGTTCAAGCCGGATCAGTCGCCCGGTGCCAGTGGCGTGGGCGGGGGCAGCCGCCGCGAAACGGCCGAGACGGTGGCGGCCGATAGCGGCGTGCAGATGGTGGACCCCGATCCCGATGCGCCCGCTGTCCCACCCCCACCCAAGCCTTCGAGCGGCGACGGTGTGGACAGCGGGGTGGGCGGCTTGTACTAACCCCGCCCCCGAACAGGTAACAGACACGATGGCCGCAGAAGCCGAGGCTCTTCACGAACAGATCAGGCAGTCGATGGCTCTCTTGCGGAGGCATCTTTGACTGGGATGTCGCCACCGCCCGGCTGGACGAGCTGAACAACCGCGTCGAGGATCCGTCGCTGTGGGACGACGCGGAGGCCGCGCAGAAGATCATGCGCGAGCGCAACCGGCTGGCCGCCGGTATCGAGGGCCTGACCAAGCTCGAGACCGATGTTGCCGATGCGCTAGGACTGATCGAGCTGGCCGAGGCGGAAAACGAGCCGGACATGGTGGCCGAGGGGATTGCGAGCCTGCGCGCGGTCGCCGAGGAGGCAAAACGCCAGGAGATCGTAAGCCTGCTGTCGGGCGAGGCGGACGGCAACGATTGCTACATGGAGCTGAATGCCGGCCAGGGCGGCACCGAGGCGCAGGATTGGGCCGAGATGCTGATGCGCATGTATGCGCGCTGGGCAGAGAAGCGCGGCTACAAGGTTGAGGTCATGGAGGCGAGCGAGGGCGAGGGCGCCGGACTGAAGTCGGTGACCCTGCAGGTGAGCGGCCCCAACGCCTATGGCTGGCTGAAGACTGAGGCCGGCGTGCACCGCCTGGTGCGGATCAGCCCGTTCGATGCCAACGCGCGCCGGCAGACGAGCTTCGCCAGCGTGTGGGTGTACCCGGTGGTGGACGACAGCATCGAGATCGAGATCCGGGATGCCGACCTGAAGGTAGACACGTTTCGCGCCTCCGGCGCCGGCGGCCAGCACGTGAACAAGACGGAGAGCGCCATACGGATCACGCACCTCCCGTCGGGCATTATCGTCGCCTGCCAGACCGACCGCAGCCAGCATCGCAACAGGGCAACCGCGCTGGGGATGCTGAAGGCGCGGCTCTACGAGGCCGAGTTGCAGAAGCGCGAGGCGGCTTCCGCGCTGACCGAGGCCGGCAAGACGGAGAACAGCTGGGGCCACCAGATCAGAAGCTACGTTCTGGCTCCTTACCAGATGGTGAAGGACCTGCGCACGGGCGTGGAAAAGGGCAACCCCGGCGCCGTGCTGGACGGCGAGCTGGACGACTTCATGGCTGCCGCCCTGGCTGCCCGCGTCGGCGCCACTCGAAGCGAAGCCTCCGCTCAAGCGCAGTGATCGGACGTCCGTTGCGTCTTTTCTTCAGGAAAGAAGGACTGTCCTATGTCTGACGACCTTCGCGAGGAGATCGTCCAGGCCTGCCGCACGATGAACGCAACCGGCTTGAACCAGGGCATGTCCGGCAACATCAGCGTCCGGGACGGAGAGCGTATGCTGATCACGCCCACCAACACTCCGTACGACCTCATGCGGCCGGTCGATATCGCTTTGATGCTGGTGGGGGACGAGGCGGGGAATTGGGCCGGGCCAAAGCGCCCATCCTCCGAATGGCGGATGCATCGCGACATCTTGGCGGCGCGTTCCGAATTCGGCGCCGTGGTTCATGCCCACCCAGTCACCTGCACGGCGCTGGCGATGATGCGCCGGGGCATACCGCCCTGCCACTACATGGTGGCGACCTTTGGCGGGGAGGATGTTCGATGCGCGCGCTACGCTACGTTCGGCACGGCCGCGCTGTCGGAGGCAGTGGCCGATGCGCTGCGGGACCGTTCGGCGTGCCTGCTGGCCAATCACGGCATGATCGCCTGCGGAGCCGATCTTGCCCAGGCACTGTGGCGTGCCGTGGAGTTGGAGGCTTTGGCGCGGCAGTACCACGCCTGCCTCGTGGCGGGCAGCCCGGTGCTGCTCAGCCAGGCCGAGATCGAGGATGCCCAACGACAGTTCGCCGCCTACCGGCCATGAGCACGGCCACGTGGCGACGGCTTGGGTGCGAGCGGAGAGGCTTGCACACCTGGCTCTGCACCGGCCGTCATGCTGGTGGCGTCTGGGCGTGGTGTCTGCGCGCCCCACGTTTTTCGTCCCCCAGCGCAAAACTTTCGGTTGTATCTTCTCACGGAATGGTGATTATTCTGTAACGAATTTCATTGATCGGGGCAGCGGACATGACGGACTGGTCCAGTGTCGAGTTTGCAGGAACGGCCTCTAAATCAAAGAAAGCACAAGATTTTCTGCCTATTTTCGGCGATCTGCTGGCCGTGTGGGATTTTCTTGCCTGCGCCATGGCGGGCGAGGGCACGCTGGCGCTCTACGCTCGGTACTCTCCCGGACAGATGCTGGATGTTTCAAGCTCCGGACCGTTCTGCCATGATATCCTGTTCGGCAGCCTGATCACCTCCCTCATCCTGCGCGGCCGCGCTGGGGCTCTCAACCAAAGGTTGTATTCCGTCTGGCAGATCGTCAAGATTGCGGAACAACGCTGCGTGCTCGCCTTCGCAGTGCTGATGACGGTCGGGTTCGCCACACGGGCGGCCGACGACCTGGCGCGGTTCTGGCTGGTGTCATGGTTCGGTGTGTTTGCTCTGGGCGTTGCCCTGACGCGGCTCGCGAGCGGAAGCTACCTTCATCGCCTGCACGGCCGCGGCGATTTCCGGGAATCGATCGCGATCGTGGGTGCCAGCCGCGGTGTGCGCGACCGGCTAGCCGCGCGCGTCAGCGGCGAAGCGGACGTGGTGGGGCTCTATGACACGCCGTCCGGCCCCGGTGAGCCGTCGGATGCGCCGGGCGGCGGTGACGCCTTGGCCGACCTGCTGGAGCTTGGGCGTTGCGGCCGGGTGGATTCCGTCATCCTGGCGCTCGACAGCGAGGGTCAGGCCGATTTCGGGCCGATTATCGAACAGTTGAAGGCACTTCCTATCCAGGTAGCGGTGTGCCCCGAAGACGAGTGGTCCGGCACGGCCACGCCGCACATGCGCATTCTAGGAGGATTGCCGATGGCGGTGGTTGCCGACCGGCCGATCAAGCAATGGAACCTGCTGATCAAGACCGCCTTCGACCGCCTGGGCGCGCTGATCTTGCTGGTTCTGCTGGCTCCGTTGTTCGTGGGCATCGCCATCGCAGTCTGGACCACCAGCGACGGTCCGGTGATCTTCCGGCAGAAGCGCCAGGGCTGGTGCGGACGAGATTTTACCGTTTTTAAGTTCCGGACAATGCGCAGCACTGCCGCGTGTGGACGTCAGTACCAGACGCAGCGCAACGACGCGCGATGCACGTCGGTGGGTCGCATCCTCCGGCAGAGCAGCCTCGACGAGCTTCCGCAACTCTTCAACGTTCTGCGCGGCGACATGTCTCTGGTCGGGCCGCGCCCTCATGCCGGCAGCCTGCACGACATCGACCGGGCCGGCCACGAGATCGTGTCTGAATACGCGCAGCGCCACCGCGTGAAGCCCGGGATCACCGGCTGGGCGCAGGTGAACGGTGCGCGCGGGGCCACGGCCACGCTGGACCAGATGCGCCACCGTGTCGAATACGATCTGTTCTACATTGAGAACTGGTCGATCTGGCTAGACCTCCGCATCCTGTTGCGAACACCCTTCTGCCTGTCTGGGGACAACGCGTTTTGAGCGCGTCCCTGGCGCGGCCGCGCCGGCGCGTGCAGCCGGTGGCGCCCGAGCCGCCGCCTCCGCCGCCCGCCTCTTCGCCAGTCCCGGCACCACCTTGCCGCCAGC